>DAGF01000096.1:5901-8966 GCA_002495645.1 Euryarchaeota archaeon UBA549 | reverse complement strand
GGCTTCAACATGACCGGAAAGCGCCGCCAGAACGGCGTCCACCACGTCTTCAGGAACGCTTGGCGCCTCGGTGGGCACCGGCGTGTCGGCGAGTGGCCCACGCTTTTCCTCGCCCATGTTCGGGCCACGAAGCACCCCCTTCAAGAGGCTTGATGCTCACCACCTCTGCGTTCTATGCCGTTGGGTCAGCGGGATGAAAGTCGGGAATCCTTATCATGGCGGGGTCGGTCGGCGGGTTGCGAAAGCACCCACATGGGCGTGTAGATCAGTTGGAAGATCGCTACCTTGGCATGGTAGAGGCCCCGAGTTCAAATCTCGGCACGTCCACTTCTATACTACCAATTGAAGTCAGCGAAGTGGACTGTGTTGCCAAAACCGATTCATTGCTCATCGCCTCGGTTTTTGGCTCGGCACGTCCACCAAATACCATGATGTCATTAATTCACTCAAAGCGGGAATCAAACCTTGAAATGTAATGCCAATCAGTGGGCAAATATGGAACGCATGATCGTCGGCGGCGGCTGCTTCTGGTGCGTTGAAGGCGCCTACAAGCAAATCCACGGTGTTGAGTCTGCGCTCCCCGCTTACGCTGGCGGCCACGACCCCCATCCTACCTACCAGGCGGTCTGCAGCGGCACCACCGGTCACGCCGAGGTGGTGGAAGTCCAGTTCGACCCAAGCGTCATCACCTACGAAACGCTCCTCGAGGTCTTCTTCACGGTCCACGACCCCACCCAACTCAATCGGCAGGGCAACGATATCGGGACGCAATACAGGTCCTGCATCATGCCGCTTTCTGAGCAGCAGCGAGGCACGGCTGAAGCGATGATCGCCGATATGGGCAACGTGTACGATGACCCCATTGTCACCACGATTGAGGAGCCACTCCACTTTCTGATTGCTGAGAAGAAGCACCACGACTACTACGCTCGAAATCCGTATCAGGGCTACTGCGCGGCCGTCGTGGGACCGAAAATTGCGAAGGTTCGTGCCAAGCACGCTCACCTTTACCGCTGAGCAGGGCTGCTTCGCCAGAGCGGTTTTGGTCTTCCTTCTAACGGGAACCGTTAACGAAAATCAAGTTCACCATGAATTGGAAGATGAGAAACCACACACATCCAACAACAGCAATCCAAAACAAGGATGGGTCTTCACCACCGGACGCATAAGAATAGACGATGATTGCGGCAGCGAGTCCGAAAACGAAGAACACCCTGTAAGCGATGGTTGCGAAGATGCTGCCTTTTGTTGAGAGCTCGTTCCAACCGTTGAAGCCAAACCATTCTTGGATGAAACCCATAGAACTTCCACCCCCATCTCCTACTTCAAACCCCCTTCAATGCCAACCCAAAACAAGTGTCTAACACCCAAAAACTTCCTCATCAACGGGATGGGTGAGGTTCAAGAGTTGCCGATGTTGACGGCGAACCATGGTGAACAGCATCCCCAAACCACCGACCCCAGTCAACGAACCCGTCCTCGGCTACCTGCCGGGAAGCAAGGAACGAGCTGCCCTTGAGGTCGAACTCAAGCGTCAATCCGCCGAAGTCTTGGAAATTCCCTGCATCATCAACGGAGAGGAAGTGTTCACCGGTGATGTGGTTGAACAGGTGATGCCACACAATCACGGCCACGTCATCGCTCGGGTCCACATGGCCGGCGAGAAGGAAGTCAACGCCGCCATCGATGCTGCACTTGGTGCTCACGAGATGTGGTCCACGATGGAATGGCAGGCTCGTGCCGCTATTTTCCTCAAGGCCAGCGAGATGCTCAAAGGACCACGTCGGGCCGAAATCAACGCCTCAACGATGCTGAACCAGTCAAAAACGTGCCATCAAGCCGAGATTGATTCGGCCTGCGAACTCATTGATTTCTGGCGATTCAACTCCGATTATGCTCGTCAAATCTACGAAGACCTACAACCGCCCATCTCGCCCTCTTCCATGTGGAACTCCAGCGAGGTACGGCCCCTCGAAGGCTTCGTGTTCTCGGTCACGCCGTTCAATTTCTCAAGCATCGCTGCCAACCTGCCATCCTGTGCCGCCATCATGGGCAACGTCGGTGTGTGGAAACCCTCTCGAAATTCCTACGTTTCCAACTACCGCTTGATGCGCCTCATGATGGACGCTGGCCTTCCCGCTGGCGTCATCAACTTCATCCCAGGACGAGCCGCTGTGGTCGGCGATATTTGCTTGGCGCACCGCGAGTTAGCAGGTATTCACTTTACTGGCTCCACCCGAGTTTTCCGCCAAATGTGGCGAGATGTCGCCAACAATCTCGAGAACCTCAAGTCCTATCCACGCATCGTTGGTGAAACGGGCGGCAAGGACTTCATCGTCGCTCACCCGGATTGCGACCGCCAAGCCTTGCTGGTCGCCATGCTCCGCGGTGGATTCGAGTTCCAAGGCCAGAAGTGCAGCGCAGCCAGCCGTGTTTACGTGCCCCGCTCGGTCTGGGACGCCATCAAAGACGATTACGTCGCCGAGGTCAACAAGATCACCGTGGGTGATGTCAGCGATTTCAGCAACTTCCTCGGTGCCGTCATCGACAAGAAAGCCTTCGACAGCATCACCGGCTACATCGACCGGGCCGCAGCGAACCCCGATTGTGAAATCATCACCGGTGGCACCTACGACGACAGCACGGGCTACTTCATTCAGCCCACCACCATCGTGTGCAACGACCCGAAGAGCGAGACCATGGCCGAGGAAATCTTCGGCCCCGTGCTCTCGGTTCACGTCTATGAGGACGACGACTTCGAAGCCACCTTGGACCTCTGTGATTCAACCTCGGAGTATGCGCTTACGGGTTCCATCTTCGCCACCGACCGACGCCACATTGAGAAGGCTGTCGCTGCGCTTCGCTACAGCGCTGGCAACTTCTACATCAACGACAAACCAACGGGCGCCGTGGTCGGACAACAGCCCTTTGGTGGGGCTCGTGGCAGTGGAACAAACGACAAGGCTGGCAGCCCACTGAACCTACTCCGCTGGGTCAGCCCTCGCTCCATCAAGGAGACCTTTGCACCACCGCACGATTGGACCTACGGTTTCCTGAAGTGAGTC
>DAGF01000096.1:0-5537 GCA_002495645.1 Euryarchaeota archaeon UBA549 | reverse complement strand
CATCCTCATCGAGGGTTGCACCGTCTCCTTCATCTTCTGAAGCAGTGGTTTCAGCCTCTTCGCTCAATTCTTCACTCAAGACTTCGCTCGGATCTTCGCTTAGGTCTTCACTCAATGTCTCAACAAGGGCTTCTTCCTCAACCGTTGGGAGGGCGTCTGACTCGAGTTCAGCCTCGGCTTGCAGGGCAAGTTCAGATGTGCCAGCAGTTGCTTGCTGGCCGTTCTCTCCATACACTTCCCATGCACCGTTGTTGTTCCACTCAAGCGTTCCATCGCTGAGGCGACGCCACTCATAGCCGTTCTCGGTCCACGACTCGAGAGGGTATCGTGTCTCACTTGGGTTCAGTTTCGGCGTTTCAAGTTCCGCACTGGGAAGTGGAAGCGGCGGGAAGGGCAATTCCGGCCCGTTGGCCCACAGTTCATCGAGCGAAGGCAGCGGTTTGGCGGGTGCATCGATTTCTGGAAGTTCAGGTGCTTGCTGACGGCGACGAATCACCACGGCGCCCGCAACGCCAATGAGCAACAGCAAGAACACAACAACCATTCGCAACATCTGGCGTTGATTTTCTGCTTCCTGCATGTCACCGACGCCGTCGCCGTCTGAATCTACTTGCTCTTTTGGATCGTAGGGGAAGGCGTCGATTTGGTCGGGTACACCATCACCATCGTCATCGGTGTCGCCCACATCAGGCAGGCCATCTCCGTCAAAGTCAGCCAAACAGAACGTCTCATCTTCGGCCCCTCGCTCCAATGTAGAGGTCCCTTCAGGACACATGATTTGGGTGATGGACGTCATGAAGGGGACGTAATATCCTTGGTCGGCGAGAAGGCATGATGCCGCTCCTTCCAGAGGCTGATAGCTGCCAAAGGTGCAGGCTTGTTGCTCAAGTTGGCCGAGGTCGTCGACATAATGACCCTTTGATGCGAGAATACAATCCCCAACTTTCGCACCGCCTTCGTTTGGATTGTAAGCACCGAGCGGACACAGCATGGTGGTGGATTGGGCTGTTCCCTGGGATGAATCAACGTAGGAGCCTGGCGGTGCGATGAGGCAGTGCGATTGGCCTGCATCCGGCTGATAGGTACCGAACGGGCATTCGTATTGAACACGGGAACCGGTTGAATCGACGAAGTGGCCCAAATCGGCCTCAATGCATGTCGGCATGCCCATGGCTGGCTGATAGAAGCCAAGCGGGCAGGCTTCTTGCCGATATGAACCGGTGGAATTCACGAAGTGCCCCGGCGAAGCATCATCGCATGCGACCATGCCCTCATCTCGCTGGTAGGTTCCCAGCGCACAGGGGAATTGTTGTGCAGCCGCTCGTTCAGGGACATAGTGGCCAATGGCCGCCTGCAAACACGATTCCTCGCGGTCGCCCCCTTCGTCGGGATTGTACGTGCCTGGTTGGCATGCTCGTTGGCTGAGTTTGCCCTCACCCTCCACGAAGTGTCCGGGGTCTGCAAGTTCACAGGACGCCATCCCGCCCAAGGGCTGGTAGCTCCCTGCGGGACAGGCTTTCTGATAATGCGCTCCGGGTGCATCGGTGTAGTGGCCGGGCGAGGTCAAGATACAGAATGTTGAGGCCGAGGCTGATTGATACGTCCCCGCATCACAGGCCGTTTGATTGCTCGCCGCTGTGGTGTTCACATAGAAACCAGGGTCTGCATCAAAGCACCGACTCTGACCGGGGAGGTTCTGGTAGGTGCCGGGCTCGCACGCCGTTTGGTTTGTTTCACCATAACCCTGGACGTAATAACCCGGGTCCGCATCAAGACAACTGGCTTGACCCGCCAATGGTTGGTAGGTTCCTGATGAGCACGGCACGGGTGCGCTGTTTCCAACCATCGGAGCGTAGTATCCGGGTTCCACCATGAGGCAGTCCGTGGCCGATGATGATGCCGAGTTAGGGTTGTAGGTTCCGCTTGGACAAGGCGTAGCAGCCGAGTTACCGGTGCCGTTGGCGTACCATCCTTCGCCTGCATCAACGCATGCTGTCGAATTGGTGTTGGGCTGGAACGTGCCCTCCGGACAAGGCGTTTGGTTGGCTTGACCTGCCGCTGGCGAATAATGGCCGGGCGAGGTGGCCAGACAATCGCGATCTGATGTTGAGCCCGTGCTGGGGTTGTAGGTTCCTGGAGGACACATTTCTTGGCCGGATTGGCCCTGCTGGTCGACGTAATGGCCGGGGTCTGCGTCAAGGCACCACGAAGAGGAATTCGCGCCTGACAGCGGATTGTAGGTGCCTCGAGGGCAATAGGTGACGCTTGAGGAGCCCGGTGTATCAACATAGGAACCAGGGAAGGCCAGACTGCACATCGCAACGGTGGTCGCGCCCCACATGGTGCCGTAGGTGCCCGCAGGACAAGGCGTGGAAGCGTTGGCGCCCATTGTGTCTACATAGTAGCCAGGGGGTGCATCATCGCAATACGAAAAACCGCTGTTCGCCTGATAGGTCCCGTAAGTGCAGGGCATTTGAGCTGTCATCGCATAGCCATTGACATAGTGTCCTGGGTCAGCATCAAGGCAAGCGGATTGACCTGCTTTTGGTTGGTATGTTCCGTAACCGCAGTCATACTGGTAATAGGCACCTGTGAAGGATACGAAATAACCAGGGTCGGCTTGAATGCACGCTGTTTGCCCCTCGATTGGTTGATAGGTTCCAAGACCGCACGGCGTCTGGTTGGTGGCTCCAAATCCAGAGACAAAGTTCCCTCTCATTGCTTGCGTTGGGAACAGGCTGCCGGCGTTCTGAACGTAGGTCCCAGGGTGAGCATCCACGCATCCATAGGCTCCATATGTTCCAGGGAGGCAAGAGACTGAACGGTACAACGTGGTGTTGAAATCGTCGTCATCATCGTCCCACCCGTCGCCATCACTGTCGTTCGAATCGAGGAGCGCTTGCTGCTCGTTCAACACGCCGTTTCCATCCCAATCCCGTTCGGGCAACGCAATGTCAAGATTGCCTGGGAATCCAGAAACCAATGCTGGAACCATTCGGTCTAAGGTGGAACCATCACCCAATTGACCTGCATTGTTCAGGCCCCAACACCACGACTCGTTGGTGCTCGTGAGCGCACATGTGTGAGCGTTGGTGCTGGTGAGTTTGACGATACTACCGTTGGTCGAGAGATTGAATTGTGGACCAGGAGTTGAGGTACTGGACAACGTTGTTGGACCCAATGCTCCGAATTCTTCACCACCCCAACAGGAAAGGTTGCCGTTCGAGAGCAAAGCACATGTGTGTTGCCAACCCGCCGTGATGTTAACGGCCGAAATACCGGTACCAAAGGAACCTACCGTTTGGGGTGTGGCTCGATTGTACTGCGTTTGTCCGTCGCCAAGTTGGCCTGCATCGGCCTTCCCCCAACACAACAGACCGTTGTTTGTTATGGCGCACGTGTGGCCATAACCGGTAGAGATGGAAGTTGCAGTTGTGCTTGAACCACTGCCTAAAGAGGTCACGAATGTTGGCACAAACATATCAGTGAAAGAACCCGAACCAACACCGCCCCATCCATTGTAGCCCCAACAAACCACGCTGCTATCGTCCAGGTGCACACAGGTGTGCCCTATCCCTGCATCAATGGCGACGCCGGTGCGTGCTGAAGAACCAAGTGCAGATGTGTAAACAGGTGTGTTGCTGGATGTGGTCGCCCAACCTGCACCCAACTGCCCGTATGTTCCATCTCCCCAACACATCACGCTTCCGTTGGTCAAGAGCGCACATGTATGGTAAATGCCCAAAGCGACATCAACGGCCTTCGCCCCTGTTGGTAGCGAGACGTTTACAGGAAGAAGAGAGGCTGAATTACTTCCGTTGCCCAACTGCCCATAACGACCATCTCCCCAACATTGGATGTCTCCAGATGTATCTATTGCACACGAGTGATAGGGACCTGTCCTAACCACAGATGCTGGGTGGCTTGCACCGTACCCTTGAATGAAGGTCCCGCTTACATTTGCGGGAGAAACGCTTGATGAGCCAACCTGCAGAAATGCATTATCCCCCCAGCAAACGACTGAACCATTGTTGAGGACGGAACAGGTGTGCCAACCACCAGCATCAATATCGCGTATCGGAGACGAGACAACATCAACAGCAACGGGGGCTGAAGATTCAGGTAAGCCTATACCGAGAGCGCCACGATATCCATAACCCCAACATGCAGCATTTCCGTCGTCCAACAATGCACAAGTGTGAACGTTATTGAGGGTCAAGGCAACCGGTTTGGCCGTTCCGTTCAATGGTTGAACAAGCACAGGCGTGGTCGAATTGGTGGTGTTGTTATTCCCGAGTTGGCCGACGATGTTATTTCCCCAACACGACATGTTTTGGTCGGAAAGCAAAACACAACCGTGGCGCCAACCCACAGCAACGCTAACAGCGTCTTGATCACCTGGGAACGACGACACTTCCTGAGGGGTGTTTGCGCTGGCTGTGTTGTTGTTACCCAGTTGCCCATGATCGCCTGCACCCCAGCATGAGACTGCCCCATCGTCGAGCAAAGCGCATGTCGTGTTGCCGCCTGCAGCAATGGCGACAGCCTTTCGGTTCTGACCAAAGGGTTGCACATACCAAGGGGTGTCATCGTAAGCATTGGTATAGCCTCTACCGAGTTGACCAACCGAATTGTTGCCCCAACAAGCCACTGAGCCGTTCACAACAAGAGCACATGAGTGATCTCCGCCAAGGCCCAAGGCTTTGACATGGCCGAACGAACTCATGTCGATGAAGTAGTTGTATTGGGGGCTCTGTGAAGGGTATTGTGTGGGCGATGCGCCAATTTGCCCTCTGTTGTTGGCACCCCAACATGAGATATTTCCATTACTCAAAATCACGCATGAGTGGTCGCCACCCGAATCCAAAGCCACCGGGTCGACACCGTTGTAGGAGAAAAACACGAAAGCAGAGGGTTCTTCCAAGTTGCTAGTTGACCATGATGGTGAAACTTGTTGCTGAGAATTGTCACCCCAACAACTCACACCGCTCCCGTAGTAGGCGAAAGCTAAAACACATGTATGGGCGAATCCAGCAGAGATACTCAACGGAGTAAATCCAATTGATTGATTGACGCCCCATAGAACGGAATCAGGAACATATTGGATGGATGATTCTAATCCGTTCCCTAATTGCCCTTCACTGTCGTCGCCCCAGCATGAAATGGACATGTTGTCCAAAATGGCGCAGGTGTGATGGCCACCGGCTGCCAACGTGGCCTCTGAGAAGATTGATCCTTGATGGAAACCAGGAGCATTGAGAGCGCTGGTCGCTGGAATCACTTCCATGGCCTCCGGAGCGTCAGTCAAGACTTCGTCGGGGGCTTGGAGAGAAAGGGCCCAAGATTGCAGAATGAACATCAAGACAACCAAAACTGAGCCTTTGAGATTTCCCTTCATACTTTAGTTACGCAAATAGTTGGTAAATACATTTTCCCGTCATCTTTCGGTTTCAACGCCGACTGACTGGCTCACGCAACGGGATTTGCCAGCGTCCAGAAAACCCCATTCCCGCTTATTCAAACGGATTTATTGGTGG
>DAGF01000001.1:11297-11550 GCA_002495645.1 Euryarchaeota archaeon UBA549 | reverse complement strand
GAACAGCGAGGCTTCCGAAATGACCGCAGAGGTGCCCAGCAACAGGGCGCCAACGACTGGACCTGCTCCAGTTGCGGCAACGTGAACTTCGCCTTCCGAACCGAATGTAACCGGTGCGGTGCACCTCGAAACGGCAACAGCGAGGGTCACCAACAGGGTCAGCGCCGAGGTGGCTACCGCAACGACCGTGGTGGACAACGCCAGCAACAAGGCGGTTATCGAAACGACAGAGGGGGCCGCCAACAAGGAGGTT
>DAGF01000001.1:0-10976 GCA_002495645.1 Euryarchaeota archaeon UBA549 | reverse complement strand
GGTTATCGAAACGACCGAGGTGACCGAGGTGGCGGTCGACGTTCTTCCAACGGTGGTCAACGAGGTGGTGGGACCTTCAACGACAACGATTGGACCTGTTCCAGTTGCAACAACGTGAATTTTTCTTTCCGAACCGAATGCAATCGGTGCGGTGCCCCACGACCAGGAGGCGGAGGAGGAGGTGGCGGACGCCGAGATGACCGTGGTCACCGCTCCAACGGCTACCAACAAAGAGGCAACAACCGTGGTAGGGGTCGCGATGGTGGCCAGCAACGTGGGCGCCCCCCCCAAGGCCGTGGCGGTTCTCGCCCCCAACATCGGCGGTCTTCAGATGTTCAACCCCGTAGAGCCAGAGGTAAACGCTCAGGCCATGCGCACAATCAACCACCGCGCGATTTCAGGACACCGCCGAAGAAGTTTGAGCGCAAAGATGACTGAACGGACGTGAAGACATGAGTGCTGAATCGCATTACCTCAATGCGCTGGAAGCCCTTGATGAAGGCGACCGAGACCTCGCGAAAAAGGAAGCGAAAAAGGCGACCACCCTCGACCCCGAACATTTGGAAGCATGGTCCGTATACGTTGACGCTTGTCTACCACCCCCCGGCGTACCGGCCACGATGGCACAGGCTGCCCAAGCCCTTTCCGCCGTCAAGAAAATCATCGCTGTTGACCCCTCACGCATGGACATGTGGGTGCGAGGTGGCCGCCTCATGGCCGACGACCTCGGTATGCTCCACGATGCGCTGCACTGGTGGCAAGACTGCCGGGAAATTGCCCCTCGTGAAGTCACACCCGTGGTCGAGATGGCCTCAATCCTCGCCGACATGGGAGAATACGCCCAAGCTCAAGCAAGACTCCAATCCATTTTGGACGACAACATGGACGTCGGCATGACCCAATTTCGGAAAATCAACGGACTCTTGCAACTTGTTCGAGCGGCAGCGGCGCAACAAGAGAAGGATATTTTCAAACCCTACGAGAGACATCACGATGGGTGGGAAGCCATTCGCCAAAAAATGCGAAAGCCGCCCATGTCTGAGAATTTCATCTTCCTCATCACAGCCGTTCCTATCCTGCTGCTCCTCGTGGTCATGCTCCAGGGTATCGGCGAGCCGTCCCTTGGCACGCTGTGTTTGAACACCCTCGTCATTTTCATCGTCATCATGGTGTGCATGCGAAATGCAAAACGCTGGTTCCAAATCATCAACCGTCCTGCATTCAATCTGCTTCGTGCCATGAACTTCGAAGCCGCTACAGGCTACACAGTCCTTGACGAAGACATGCGAACTTCCGTCCTCTACATGTACATCATGCAACGTAAACCCACGGCCTGGCAAGAACGCACACTGAAGATCATCGATAACGGGAAATCTCTGCCGAATAATTGGCGACTGCGTCTACCCAACTTTGAATCTCACCTGGTTGAAGGCGTTGAAGAGGAGCACGACGACTCACCCCTCGAACCCTACGAGGAAGAGTGAGCACGCACCGGCGCTTTGAAGGGCCTTGCCCTTATTCAAGATGAGCGCAACACGTGGAAAAATCCACCTGCAATCATCATCAGCATCGGCACGATGACGGCCGCTAAACACCAACCAAAGGTTCTGCGAACCATTTGATGGAGCTCGTGGTGTTCTGAAACCGCACCCTCCTCCCACACGTGGAGGTTGAGGGCAAAACCGAGCAAGCCAAGTAAGATTCCGAACCCCATGAGCGGGCCAAGCGGCAAGCCGATGATGCCCATCCAGCGGGCAAGGCGAGCATGACGCCTCATGCGTCCAAGTTCAACCGACATCAAAGCACCTCAGGCGCTCGACATCATTGTTGTGATTGGGCGTATTGAATGGCGTATTGCTGAGCATAAGCGGCCGCAGTCGCTGCATCATAGCCTTGGCCGACGAACTGCTGGTAGTACTGTTCGTAAATCGCCTGGTCAAAGGCAGCGGCTGGTTGTGCTGCTGCCGCCGGTTGTGCTGCTGCTGGCTGTGCCGCTGCTTCTGGCTGTGCTGCTGCACCGGCCACGTATTGGGCTGCAAAGGCTCTCGCTGTTTCCTCAGGATAGCCTTGAGCAATCAACTGCTGCACGTACTGCTCGGTGGGGTCCAAAGCATCGGCACCGAAGCCGCTGTCCATACCTGCAAAGGCTTCGTCGTCGTCGCCGCCTCGGCGCATGAACATCAGCGTACCAAAGACGATGAGCAGAAGAACAACGCCGCCGATGAGGAGCATCGTGGTGTCCAAGCCACTCGAAACGTCGTCGCCGCCGTTGTCGGTCTGGGTGTTGTCCGTCCAAAGGCCGGTGGTTGGGTCGTACGACCATGCACCGTCCCACTGACAATCGCCGTTGGCGTCGAGAATGAATTCGCCACCTGCCTCAATCGCTTGCGGGTCAGCCTCCAAGCCCTGACAGGCCGGAAGGCTCAGTTCGATCCATTTGATGGTGACCCATCGCTCGTTGGGGTAATCGCCTTCGTAGTACTTGATGTAAACGCGCTGAGAACGTGGCTCAGCAGTGTAAAGGCTACTCATGTCAAGGGTGATCTCAAACCGGTCGCCGTCGCCCAAGGCTTGACTCTTGCCCCAAAGTTGCAGAACACTCATGTTGTACTTCATCACCGAGGAAGCCGAGAAATTTTCTTCGAAGAAAGCAGCTTCAACGTACACATCGCCTGTTTCTGCACCGGAAAGCACGCTTCCGGAGATGGTCAACTCATCATCCTTGAACTGGGTGTCGTTTAATTGAACGTTATCCCATTGGATGGCGGGTTCTGCATCACCAAAGCCTTCTGGTACAACGACGAAGTACATTCGGTGCTTCTCAGAAATTTCGCCCGCTTTGTCGATGACGACCAACTCGATACGAATTTGGTTCTCTGTGGTGCCGGTGGAGTCCACGGTGACGTTCTTGAATTTGTACGACCACATTCCACCGCTGGCAGCCGTTGTCGTGAAGGTATGGCCGTCAACGTCGAAGGAATCATCACCGTAAGGTGCATCAAACAGAACCTTCCACTCGTAGGTCTCGATACCGTTGCCTTCGAGCGCATCCAAGTCACTTGAGTTGCTGGCATCAAAGTGAATAATCAACTCAGCATCATCGCCTTCGCCTTGGAGGATGAGGCGGTGGACGTCCCACTCTTGGTTGGAAACCGTCTTGGTTTCGATGAACTCAACATTCTCCTCGTATTCCTGCCGCATGTCAATGACGGCATCAGCCTCTGGCCGGAATTCATCGGCTTTGATATCGTTGGTTTCAACGGTCACATCGATGACTCGAGCGTGGCCATCCTCGTCGTGCAACATCAGCGTAATGTGCCACTGCTCACCTTGAGCGCATCCCGTCTGAGAAGCGAGGTCAGCCTTACAGAAGGTCATGCTCGGGGTTGCACCGGTCGTGTGCCCGGTGACGCCGCTGGCAAGGGTGCTTTCATCCCAATTGGTCGGCCCGTCAATGATCCAGTCGGCCACAAGTGATTCGGTGCTGGTCGTTTCGTAACCAAAGTTCACGGTTGCACCGCTCTTCATGTAATGTGTGGCATACTTAGGTGATGTACTGGGGTCTCTCTTTGGCACCTCATCGTTGATGGTGATTTCAAGACCAGCGCCCTGGACACCGATATCGGGGTCGGGATAACCACTGGCATTGAACTTCAAGAGGTTACCAAGTAGCGGGAAGGTGCTGCTGTCCGCACGCTCGGAATGGGTCGCTACGTCAATGGTGGAGATGATGAGGCCACCATCAAGATAGTTGCAAATTCCGAGAACGGTGTCCTGGATGTTATCCTGTGAACGAATAATTCGCTGGAATTCACCGCCGTTTTCCATGTAGCCGCCACCGCAAACCGTTGGCACTTCGGTGGTGCTCACCGAATTGGTGCTCAAGACCGATTCAGCGACAACAGAATTGGCATCGAAGCCCTGGAAGGCGTTAACATCGATGTTGTCCATCAGGGGATGATATGGGTCAGCGAGGTCCATCGTGCTAAAGGTGATGAAATCGTCTTCTTCGGAGAAAGCGTTGATTTTCAAACCAAACGGAAGGCGAGCGGTCGTGCCGTCACCGTAGATTTGGGAACCGTACGGCGCCAAGTGAACCTGAACGGTCTTGCCCGAGGACATGAATTCTTTCAGAATGACGACTCGGTTCGGTTCACCGATTTCTTCGTAGTACCCGCCGCCGCCAAATTGGGAGTCTTTCGCAGCCAACTGGTCCTGCCACGGCAAGATGATCTTGTTGTAGTGGGTGAACCAGCCGCTGTCAAAGTAAGTGTCGAAATCGTTGACCTCGTATTGGGTGTAGGTCATACCGAGGATGGCAAGGTCTTCCTTGATGATGCTGGTTCGGATCGAGGTGTCGGAGAGGATGGCCACATCGATATTCTCGGCGAATGTTGCGTGGAAGAAGCGTGTGTTGCCCGTTTCGCTGCCATCGGCTAGGGTGGCGTACACAGAGATGTTGTACGTCGCGCCATCAACCCATTGTTGTCCATCGGAGTTACCTTCCCATGGGGTGAAACTGAAGTTGGTTCGTTGCGCGCTCTGCAGTGTTCGTGCGGAAAGGGACTCTTGGTAGACCAGTGAACCGTCAGCCATATCGTGGATGTCCATGTTGAAGATGTAACTTCCTGCGAGAACGCCGTTGACTGCGGAGTAATCCCATGAGTGGTCAAGTGCTTCGTCGATTGGGAGTACACAGGCCAACGTTTGGTCGTCCATGCACTTCAGGGTGTTGGGGCTTCCAATGGAGACATCCACGGCCTCAACGTTGAAGATCACACGCTCAACATTGTTGGCTTCTGAAAGTTCATTGGCGCCCTCCCAAGCCGTACCGACCGTCGTGTTATCAAAGACGCTCCGAACGTCCAGTCGATACACGCCAGTTTCAAATTCGTGGCTTGCGATCGTCGTCGCTCCGGAGTCTCCGCCGTCAACATTGGTTCGGGTGGTGGTGTAGCTGGCAACTTCCAAGAAGGTGTATTCTTGGAGTGAGATGTTGTTGAACCCAACGCCCTTGAAACCGTCGTTCTGGCCGTTCCTTCCATCATCGTTGGACTGGAACTCAAAGAGGATATTCGCAGTGGATCCCTTGAGCGTAATGCACTCAAATCGCCACTGGGATGAGTCCAGCGAGGTACGATTCTGGACATAGAGATGGGTCAAGTCAATGCTGGTGGTTTTCACAAGGTCATCGGTGTTGTAAAACACATTCAGCCTGTCGCCGTCGTCATTAATGGGGTCGCCAATCGGAACGAGTTCTGTGAAATCAAAGGGCTCGGTGCTGTTCGTCACACCATCACCATTTTCATCAACACGGCAACTATCGTCTTCATTGTAATCATTCCATTGAGCAACAACAAGAGCTGAATAATTGGTTTGGCCTTTGGTGTATTCAAGTTCCAAGGAAACATAATCCGATGGATCATTTTCTCCGGTTGGGCTTGTCTGGAAGAACGTATCAGCATAGTACTCGAAGTTGAGTGAAACGAAGTCGCCACTCATGCTCGTCAAATCGATGTTTGGAATGACGAGTGTTTGGTTCACCCAAGCATCCTCGTACCCCTTGGTCGAGGTCTCACAAGGGTGACCGAACCAGTAGGCGTTGCTTCTGAAAATTGGTGTACTGCAGGCGTTATCATCGTAGACCTTTCCTTTCGGCGCTTGGCCATCATCGCCACGCTCGGTGTATCGTATGCCCGCTGCACCGCCTTCAAAGGATTCCACACAAACGGCGAGGGTCGGGCTTCCACAGTACACATCGGAGGGTGTTGCAGAGTAAACCGTGGCCTCAATATCAAAGTCCACCTCGGTGTTTCCATAGTTGTTGGTGATGGCTGCGATGTCGTACACACCTTGTGCATACAAGCTGCCGGGTTTGAAGAAATCGATGGATTCAACCATGGGGTCATAGAGATTTAACGGCGTCACGTAGGCGATAATATCGTCGTTAACGGCCTGCTCGTCCCAACTGTTGCTCGACAGTTTGGCAGAAATACGATAGGTCGTATCGTTGAGGAGGTTCGCTTGGATTGACCCGGTGAAATCTTGTCCTGGTTCGAGGTTGGTGAACGGACCGATGGTCGTTGATTGCGTTTGTGGGTTGGGCAGGAAGGCGGTGTTTTGCTTCCAAATGGTGAGGTTGTCAACAGCAAAACCATCAAGGCCGGACCAACGGCTCTCGTTATCGTCAGCAGTTGACCCTTCAAAGCCCGTCCTGAATCGGAATCGGATGTCAACGGTCTCGTTTGCCCAAGGTGAGAGGTCAAACACGCCCAAGCCTTCTTCGGTAAAATTGTCCCAACCATAGTGGGTGCCCGAATAAAAGAGGCCGGATGTGCGGCTTTCTGGGTAGTAGCCAAAGAGTTGCTTGGTGACTCGGTCGTTGTCGAAACCACCCCACATGCTGCCACCCGAGGCGCAAGCGCCTGCAACTGCGGCGTCGCCAGGACAAGCAACAAGATTCCAGCCGGAATCTTCGCTGTAGACTTCAATGAGTGCAAGATCATCCCAGATGTCACCAGGAACGAAGACTTGGCCACCTGTGGTGGTCGTGGCCACTTGTCCAAGGGCGCCATAGCCGAGGGAACGGAAGAGTTCGACGCTCATGAAGGCGCGGTCAGCACCGGTCAAGTCCACATCGTTCAGCACCATGGCGTCGTCCCAGTTCTTTCCGTATCCACTCCACTCATCACCAGAGGAATTCGTCCTCATGTTTCCAGCCCACATGAAATCAGTTGGGTTTTGATAATTCGCAGAAAGGTTCTCAGCGGTTTCACCAGCACCAACAGAATGGTTGGTTTCCAAATGCCAATTTGTCGCACCGTCGATGTATTCCTCAAACGTCCACGTACAACCAGATGCGCAACCGGGCTTCACTTCGGGGCTGTCCCAGTCGTTGGCGTAAACGGTGGTGTTGGTTGAGTTCGCTTCGTCAACCACCTGCAACACCAAGTCAAGGTCAGCCGATTGGCCGTTGAGAATGTCCATACCGGTGTTGGTGACCGTGACGTTGATGTCTCGGGTTCCTTCGCCTACAAATCCGAAATACCGGTCAGTTGGCGAAATATCCAAGTCGGTCACTGCCATGTCTTTGTTGTCCATCTCAATGACCGTGATGGTGTCGTACTGGCCAGCCCAGCCAAGGTTATCTCTCCAATTTGACAAGCCAATATCGCCGTGTCCGACGGCGATGTCAATGGCTGAATTGACGCCGCCGGCGAGTTCTCCAACGGCCACCGTCGCTGGACGGCGGCTTGCCGGGTAGGAGAGTGGGCTCACATGGCCACCGTTCCCGTCTGAAAGCGTCACTTGAATGGTTGAAGGATAGGTGAGAATGAACGAGGATTCGCTACCACCAGCTGAATCCGTGGTGTTTTCTTGGTAGGCAAGGGTGGGGTTCACAAAGTCGGCTTCGCCATCGCCGTTCAAATCATAAACGCCGATATTCCAGGAAATATACGGTCCATAGTAAGCGGTTTGAGAAGAGGTGGGAGTGGTTCCGAAGTTACCTTGAGCAGAAGCGGACTTGTACGAGACATTCTCTGCACCGTTCTCCATCGTAGCGATGGTGTCAATGTATCCATTGCCACCAACATCGGCAATGGCCAAGTCCCTCGAACCAACGTGGCCAAATTGGAGCACCGTTGGGTTGGTTGACGTGATGTCGGCAGGGTAGGAACCAGGGGTGCTTGCAACACCAGTGCAGGAATACTCCACGATAGTAACGTTGTCGATGTTTCCGGGATTGGTCGTTTGACCGCTGGTGTAGTCAACACCGTAGCCGCGTAGCAAGAAAATATCATCGTCAGTGCATGAACCGCCGAGGCCCACGGTTTGCGTTTCACCGTAATCACCGACTTCAAACGTCTGGTAGATGTGCTGTGTTGAGGTGCCCAAGAAGGTTGGCGAGCCTTGGGTTGTCGACGTGATAGGGCTGCGGTAGGTCACGATGTTCTGGCGGGACAGGTCTTCTTCCAATTCAAGGACGAAGATGTCGTCGTTGCCGTCTTGGTCAGCGTCGCCGACCTTCATGTCCCACACCCAAAAGTGCGTGTAGCGCTGACCGATGGTCCAGTCGCGGTTGCCGCAACCATCGTTTTCGATGATGGTGACGTTGCCAGGTTCACCAGCTGGAGCACCCTGGTCGTTGGTCTTGAACGGGTTGTTCTTCTGGTAAATCACGATGTCAATGGCGCTGTCGCCGGTGAATTCACCCACTTCCACCTGCTCAACGTTGGCAAATTCATCCCAGTCTGCGTTTCGGCTTTGGTTTCCGGCGACCCAGATGTCCTGTCGCTCGTTGAAGTTTCCATTGCCGTCGTTGTAGAGAATCGTCATGGTGTGCGTACCGTCGGTTGCCACAGCAAGGTCGTTGTGCCCATCGCAATCGAAATCACCAATGGCGAGGTCCGTAGGATCACGGTTTGTTGTGTAGGAGCGTGCCACCGATGCGCTGGCCGTGGTGGCAAGGGCGGCGGTGGTGCTGAGAACCATCAACAGGGTCAAGAAGATACTTCGGATTCGGGCCTTAGAGAGGTCGTTCTGGGTTAGCATGGACATCACTTGTTAGCGCGATGGCCTGTTCGGATATAATGCCTTTGCACTTAAGTTCCCAAACAGCAGAGGCGCAAGCCCTCGTTTTTGTTCAAAATTTCCCGGTTTTTCTCCCGCAAATTCCGACTGGAATTCAACGCCTAAAATCGCCCTGCAAGCCACTTCGGAGAAGGACCCCACCCCGTGGAGTCTCCGCCGTGGATTTTCACCAATTTTCCGGCGGAAAACAACGAATCCAGCCACACCTCGAGTGCCGTGCCCTCACGGCCACCCAACTTGCTGCTGGCAATCTCTTCGATGTCCTCGGTTCGCAAACCTGTGATGCCGTGGTCTCGGACTACCAACTGGAGCAGTTCACGCAACCATGCTTCCGCCATGGGGTCCACGCTCGTGGCGCCTTGGACTGGTTGGGGCGGATCCATGTCCTCGAGAATATCCATCAACTCAATGATGTCTGGTCGTTCGGCAGCCGCGAGCCCCGCCTGGTCCAATTTCTCTCGGAGGTTCAACTCGCCGATGGGGCGACGAACGACGGGGATACGACTTGGGTCGGGTTCTGGACCCATGTCGGCCGGCCGAGTGGATTCAGGCGCATCTTCCATTTCGATGTTGATGCCTGCTTTTTGACGCTCGACGCTCACGCTTGACAAGTTGGTGGCTTGGACCTCGGTTGCGGTGGGCATGGTCCAGCCCACACCGACAAGCCCCAATTCCTCGACATATTGCTGCACCCAACCCGCCTCGCCTTCGATGACGATGTTGAGATCGTGGTCATCCGACCGGAAACGGTAGCGGACGTTGCCTCGAAGTTGACGCATCAAACAGACCTGCGGGTCGTCTGATTTTCAACCTGCTGGATTCATGCGGTGGATTGCGCCATCTCTCGCAAGACGGTGTGAAGGATGCCGCCGTTGCGGTAATACTCCACCTCAACAGGTGTATCAAGACGCACCTGTGCCTCAAAAGAGGATGCGTTTCCATCGGGATGAGCGACATGGACGGTCAGCCACTGGAGCGGCTGGACATCGTCCGTCAGCGGGATGGTGAAACTCTCCTCACCCGTCAAGCCGAGCGATGCATGAGACTCGCCTTCCTTGAATGTCAGCGGCAGTACACCCATGCCGACGAGGTTGGAGCGGTGAATGCGTTCAAATGAGGTCGCCATCACAGCCTTGACGCCAAGAAGATAGGTGCCTTTGGCCGCCCAGTCCCGAGAGGAACCCGTACCGTACTGGCTGCCGGCGAGAACGACCTTCGGCGCTGCGATTTGGGCCGCATCGTACACCGACATGACCTCGCCCGTTTCGTGGTTCAGCGCATAACCGCCCTCCGTCCCGGGCGCCATTTGATTGCGAATACGAACGTTCGCAAACGTGCCACGCATCATGATTTCGTGGTTTCCACGACGGCTTCCAAAGGAATTGAAATCGTCCTGCTTCACGTTCCGCTCAACCAACCACTGGCCCGCAGGCCCGCTCGCTGGGAAGGACCCAGCAGGCGAGATGTGGTCGGTGGTGATGGAATCGCCGAGCTTCAACAATACCTTGGCGCCCTCAATCGGCGTGATGGGTTCAGGCGTGGCTGAAAGCCCGCTGAAGAAGGTGGGAAGTCGGATGTACGTCGACGCATCGTCCCACGGGTAAAGCGGAGAGGGTTCGGCAGGAATGCTGTTCCACCGGGGTTCGTTCATGGCGTCGGCGTAGCGCTGTCGGAACATCTCGGGTGTGATGACCTTCATCGCCTCGTTAACCTCATCTTCGCTCGGCCAAATTTCAGACAGCATAACCGGTTGTCCATCCGAGTCGTGCCCGATGGGTTCGGTGGTCAAATCCACGTCCAAGTTACCCGCAATGGCGTAGGCCACCACGAGGGGAGGACTTGCAAGATAGGAGGCCTTGACCTTCCCGTGAACACGCCCTTCGAAGTTGCGATTTCCGGAAAGAACAGACCCCACGATGAGACCCGCTTCGTCAATGGCCGCCTCGATGGGGTCATCCAGTGGCCCGGAGTTTCCGATGCACGTGGTGCAACCGTAGCCAACCGTGTGGAAGCCCATGGCGTTCAGGTCGTCTTGCAAACCGGTCGCTTCGTAGTATTCGGTGACCACACGACTGCCCGGAGCGAGTGAGGTGCGCACCCAAGGCTTGACCGACAGTCCTCGCTGACGGGCTTTGCGAGCGACCAAACCGGCCGCCATCATGACGCCGGGATTGGAGGTGTTGGTGCACGAGGTGATGGCGGCGATGACAACATCGCCATGGTTGAGGTCAAACATCTCGCCGTTCATCTCGACGATGGCGCTCTTGGACAGGTCCTCTTTTGCCAATCCGTGGCCTTGATGCCCCACCTCATGGGTCAGACTCTCAATGAAGTGCGACTTCATCTTGTCAAGGTCGACGCGGTCTTGGGGTCGCTTGGGACCT
>DAGF01000069.1 GCA_002495645.1 Euryarchaeota archaeon UBA549 | reverse complement strand
ATTGATGGGTCAATCTGCGTGGGGTCTCGCCGTCACCACCAACAACGTCGGCACCTCCACCCTCATCGTTGGTCATGACGGGCGAGGTGCGGTGGACCGCCCGGGTGTGTCGCTGGTCGACCCCAGCAGCCTCCAAGTCAGTTCCACTCACCGCTTTGACCAGTTGCCATCGAACACCGTGACGGCGCTCGCAGCGGACTGGTGGGGCATCCACATGGCCACCGACGTGGGGCCGTTGACCCACTGGAACGCTTCAAGCGGTGATTTTGAAGACGGTACGTCGGCCTTCCAAATCCAATACCCGGTCACCCAAATGGTCAGCGATGGCGACGAGTTGCTCTCGGTCGGCTCCCAAAACAACCTGATGCTCTCGGAAGCACGAACCGACAGCCACGCCTTCACGACCAGTCTCAGAGCCATGGGGGCAACGACCGCCATCTTGGGCGCCAACCACATTTGGGCCATTGCCGACGAGAGTGACTCAGGCACCTTGGCATTGCAGGCATGGGAGCGAACCGGTCAATTTACCCCGGTGGATTCCACCTTGATGCGCCGAGCTCTGCCGCTGACCGTACGGACCTTCGGCGGCGTTGGTGTCGGCGGCGGTGGCCTCAACATCACCACCATGACGCATCCCGGCATGCAGATTGATCTCGTTGACCCGTCGAGCGCTTATGCCCTTGACAGCACCGTGGGCACACCCGGCGTTCACGGTCTGCTGTTCCAAAACGTGCCCGTCGTGTTGACGTCCCCAACCACCGGAGCCGCCGTGTGGGCCAAGTCGGTCGCTCTGGAATACGATGTCCTCCTCAACCTCAGCCAAGACCCCGGGCTTGCGCTCAACCTGCAGGATGCCGTCGATAACGGCATGTTGTACAACAACACCCGCCACGTCACGCTCCGCTTGTTCTCGCCTTCAAACGGCAGTTTGGAAGCTCGCCTTACCTACGATTATGTTCGAACCGATACGCCGGTGAGCATGGAGGGCTTGGAGGACCGCCCCGACGATGGCGGTGGTGTGCTGACCGCCTCATGGTCCTTGGTTCACGACGAGGACTTCGCTCGTTACCTCGTGTTCCTCAACGAAGGCCCGTGGGCCACGGCGCCCACAGAACTGGAACTGCTCGGTCAAACACCCGACAAGGCCGTTTCCCTTCACAGCCGCCTGGCAGCCGATATCGAAACGGCCAACGGCGTTCCACTCAAGGATGGAACGGAGTACTACGCCGTCGTTGTTGCTGAGTACACCGATGGTCGTTGGGGCAAGGTCTCCCAGCCATTGGGGCCTGCTTCACCGAGTGACGAAATTCCCGGCGCACCGCTCTGGGCGAGCGCCAGTGCCATGGGCAGCAACGGTGACGACGGTGATATTGAACTCGAATGGGCTCGGTGCACAGCACTCGACCTCGCCAGCACCAACGTGTATGTCTCAACCACCCCAATGCTGGATGCGCTGGGCCGAACGCCCTACACCTCCTATGCACCCAATGAAGGCAACCAATCCGTCATCTCGCAGACGCCAGGTGTCCCCGTTTGGATTGGCTTCACCTGCGTTGATGAAGCAGGTCAAGAGAACCTCTCCGACGTGGCCGTCGTCGGACCGGTGGTACCCACCGGCGAACTGAACGATAACGACGCTCCCGACCCCATTACGGGGACCGAAGCCAAGGATGTGGCCAACGATGAAGGCGGGCGCATCGCTGTGCACTGGAACACCAGTGCAGCCGAGGATTGTGCCTTCTACACGGTGTTTGTCCAGCAGGGCGGTGATGCGCAAGACGACGGCATTGTTGGAAGCGTTGATGGCTTCTCGCAAGCCGCCGTAGTGAACCCGTGCGATGAAAATCAAACCATCATCACCTCGTTGGACGGTGTCCCGCTCATCGACGGTCAAATCTACACCGTTGGTGTGGTCGCCTACGACGTTTGGCTCAACGGCAACGTCGACGAGGTCATGCTGGTGACCGCCACGCCGCTCCAGAACATCATCGGCCAAGGCACCACGCCGCCACGAATTACGTCCTTGATGGCCTTTGACCACGCTGATGACGATGGCACCGCCATCGACGTGGTTTGGGAGCCCTCGACAGTGGAGGATTTCGCATCCTACACCGTGTGGGTCGCCAACGCCCCCGTGGAGGATTTGTCCGTTGCTTACGCAGCCTTCGGCAACAACCCGAACACGTGCGGCTGTTTCTCCTTCAACAAGCAATGGATTGACGAACGCACCAACCCCATTGAGTTGACCATTTCATCGGCACTCTACGTGGAGGACGGTTCGGACCTCTCCGCAGGCACGCCCGATTTGATTCGTCCCGATGTGGAACTCTTCGTGGCCGTTACGGTTCACGACCTGAAGGGCAACGTCCACTTGACCGAATTGACTCAAGTCAGCGTGACGCCGATCGACAACATCAACGACAAGACGGCGCCTGACCGATTGGCTGAACTGACCTTGACCGACCGTCCCAACGACGATGGCAGCGCCTTGCTGCTTTCCTTTGACCTCTCTGAGGCCGATGATGTATGGGAATACCTCGTCTATGCAGAGACCTATGACTTCGAAGGGACGGTTGGGGTACAAGGCACCCAAATGGCGCTCAACCCCATCGCAACCCTCGACAGGGCTCCAAGCCTACCACTCGTTATCGACGTGATCTCTGGCGATGTACCCGTCATCGCTGGGCAGAAGGTCTGGGTGGCTGTGGTCGTCATGGACTCGTCCGGAAACGCTCATTATGACATGCTCGAGGTGGAATCCGCAGAATCCACCGATGAGGGCATCACCGACCCTGGCGTGTACCTCCCGGACATTGAGGAGGTTGAAGCGGAGTGGTTTGAAGAGAACAGCATCTTCGTTGAATGGCAGCATTCGGTCAATGCCAACGTTCGCGGCTATCACATCTACATCAGCGAAGAGATGTTCACGAGCACGGACGACGCCACCATGGTGGGCGAAACGGTGTCGGCCAATTCCTTCCTCATCACACCGGATCTCTTTGACGGTTTGACCAACACATCAGCCTACTATGTCGCCGTCGTGCCCTACGACGACGCCGTGGCCAAATCAACGGTTGAAGCGGTGAAGCTCGGGGCCTTGAGCGGTGGTGATGGCGATGATGGTGCAGGTGAAGGCGACAGTCAGCTCTCCCTTGAGTCGTTGCTGACCACACCCAACCTCATCGCAGCCGGTATGTTCCTCATCGTGCTCCTCTTGCTCGTCCTGGTCGTTCGGGGCCGAAGCAACTCCAAACAGCGCTCGAAGTCGTGGGAATTGCAAGAAGCAACCTGGGGTATTCAGGACAGTAACTGGGACTCATCCACTCCTGTTGCCCCGAGTCCCGCAGCACCCGCCGCTGCTCCTGCACCACCGCCCGGCATCTCCACCCAACAAGCCGACGACATTTACGCCGCTGCCAACCAAATCCAATCGGCGGATTATGGTCGCCCTGCCTACCAAGCACCGCAACCGGTTCTCAAACCACAGGTTGACCCCTCGCTGCTGGACGGACTGCTGGACGAGCCTGCACCGGTGCAAAAGATGCCTGAAATTGACACCTCCTTCCTTGACGATTTGTTGTGAGGGCGCACCATGGTGAACAGCGGTCCACGCTCGGAAGTGTTCACCACCGTCCTTGTCAATGAAAACGGCGCCGTTGCCGATTGGACAGCTCATCGCCAGCGTTTGACAGAGCACGCCAAGCGCTTGCGAATCGAATTGCCCGACAAACCACCAAGCATCACCGCCGAATCTGAACAAGCAGGCTGGCGGCTGGCCCGGATTTCCTGGTCGGCGGGGGATGATGCGTGGCATGTCAGGCAACGCCCACTGACCTTTCGCGACGAAGTCATCGATGCCATCACCGTTCCCGCACCACGATGGAATGAACGAACCAACGGCACAAAACACGGCGATTGGACGGCCTACTCAACCGCTGCAGAAGCAGCGGCCAACGCTGGTTGCGATGCGGCCTTGCTGGTTCATGATTACGCCATTGTGGATGCAGACCGAGGCACACCGATGGTGCTGGACGAGGACGGGACGGTGTGGATGTCGCCGTCCACCGACGGAGGCGTGGACGGCATTACCGCCGCCGTTCTTGAATCGCTCTTACCCGATGCAGGGTTGCCCGTGATCAGAGGGCGGCTGAATGAACGAACGGTGGCCCGTTGTGCGGAAATGGTCGTGGTGGGCACCGGCATGGGCGTGTGCCGAATCAACGGCGTGGACGGTGAAGCCATCGGGAATTCGGACGTGCTCTCAACGACATGCCAACGACTCATGGCCCAACATTTTACCGAGGAGAGCACGTGGTCCGTCGTGGGGCCACACGATGTCTGAACACGTGATGGCCCTCGTTGAGCAACTGGAAGCCAACCAGCTCGTGGGCGAGGGGGCTTTCCGCTTCGGCGCTCCAGACCGTGTGCTCTTGGTTTCTGGAGGCCCACCCTCGCACCTCGCCAAGCATTCTCTCATCGCTGCACCCCCGAGCAAGCGGGTGGTCATTCGCCAACCATCACGCAGCACGATGGTTTGCGCAGAACCCCACGAACCCTTGAATGGGGAAATTCATCTCACGCAAGAGCGCCCGCTTCTGGAGGCTGAAGTAGAGGAGTGGAAACACGGGTCATGGTACCACAGCGTCACCCTACGAGCGAGGGACCTCGAAGACGTCTTTGCAAAGTTGAGCGGAGAAACTTCGCATGAACCGTTCAACCATCCCCACACCACCTCCCTTCCCAAACGGGCGTTCTGGTCGGGTGCCTTGGCCTACGACCTCGTCCAGTGGACCCAACCGCTTCGCCTTCAACACCCACCCGCAGAGGGAGCGCTGTTGGCTGTCTTGTGGCAGGTGAACGGCGGCGTTGTCATCGACCATCACCACGACAGCGTGGAGGTGTTTGGGCACAGCGAAGCGTGGTGCCGTGGAGCCGAGGCTTGCATTTCGTGGAACGGTGAGGCCGTTTCAGTACCGTCTGCCCAACCGCATCGGGAAGCGGTGACCCACACCGATGAAACGCACGAAGGTAACGTGGAAGCCGTGCGTCAAGGCATCATCAACGGTCAGGTGTACCAAGTGAACATCGGCAAGCACTGGCAGGGGGAAATTGACCACCCTTACGCCGTCTACCAACGCCTGTTGAGAAGCAACCCGGCGCCGTTTTCCGCTTACACCGAAGCGCATGACCTTGGTTTTGCCCTCGCCAGTTCATCGCCTGAATCCCTGTTGATGTGCGACGGGGACATGCTGCAAACTTCACCCATCAAGGGCACCTGCCCGCAAGGCTCGACCGCTGACGAAGCCGCCCGCTACCGAGAGACGATGATCGGCGACGAAAAAGAACGGGCAGAACACCGGATGCTGGTGGATTTGATGCGCAACGATTTGACGCAGGTCGCTGTTCCTGGAACCATCAGCGTTGACCGTTTTGACGTCGAGGCCTACGCCAACGTCCAGCATTTGGTCAGTCATATCACCGCTCAGCTCCGACCTGACGAATCGGGTGCAAGTGCACTGCAAGCGGTCTTCCCGGGAGGGTCCATCACGGGGTGTCCCCGAACCATGGTGTGTGCCGTCATCGATCAGTTGGAGGAAATGCCTCGTTCCTTCTGGACGGGCTCCATCGGCTACATCGACGTCCACGCCGGCCAATCGGCTTGGAACATCTTGATTCGCACCCTTGAAGCCCATCGGCAAGCCGGGCGGTGGAACGCCTCTGTCGGCGCAGGAGGCGGCATCACCATCGCTTCTCAACCGAAGAACGAGGTTGAAGAAGCGGCCTGGAAAGGAGCTGCACTCAGGGTGGCTGCGGGATGGATGAAAGAAGAACAAACTTCCTTGCCGACCGGTGATTTGGCCATCCACCCCCTCCAACCGCCGCTTCGAAATCATGCTTCGTCGAACACCGGTAGGATTCAAACGCTGGACGAGGCGCTTCTGGGGGAGGAAAAACCAAGCGTTCTGTTCATTGACAACCTCGATTCCTTCTCACTCAACATCGCCGATGCCATCGCCCAAACGGGACGGGATGTCGTGGTGCTCGAGGGGCGTTCGCCTTTGAGCGAGCAGTGGCTGGACCCGGTGGCGCTCCACGATGTGCTTGACCAATTGCGCCCATCACACCTGATCCTCGGCCCGGGTCCAGGTCGCCCTCAGGACGCCTTACTGACGATGGCGTTGGCCCACCTTGCACTCGACGGTCAGCTGACCATGCCCGTGCTGGGCGTTTGTCTCGGACATCAGGCACTGGCACTTGCCGACGGACGAAACGTCGTGTCCTCTCCATTTGGACCGGTTCATGGCGTGCCGGTTGAAGTCGACCACGACGGGACTGGGGTCTTTATCGGGCAAGGTCAAGGATTGAAATTCACGCGATACAATTCACTGGTCGCCATCGAAGACGGTGAACATCAACTCGTGGTCAACGCTACGGAAGCGACTTCTGGACTTATCATGGGATTGCGTCACCCAACCCTTCCTCTTCACGGTGTCCAGTTCCATCCCGAATCCATTGGTTCCCGGGACGGGGAGCACGTCATTGCCCAATTCCTTGACATTCAATCGGATGGTTGAAGAATCCCTTACGGCTGGGTTGAACAGGGAACAGCCATGCCGACCTGCAGACTCTGTGGAAGCACCTATCCTCGTGAGTTCTTCATTCACGGAAACGGCCAGTACGCACAAGTCTGCGTTCGATGCGGGGTGGAAAGGGGACTGGTGAAGAAAGAAGACGTTCCTGTGCTGTTTGAGAAGAGCACCTCAAGCGCTCGTTTTTCCACCATTGCACGCCGATACAGCATCTTCCTCTACCTCCCCTTCCTGTGGGTGTTGTGGGGCTCTACCTTGTCTGGGGTTGAACCATGGGGTCTGTTTTTCCTCATCTTGCTGATTCTGCTCACCCTCGCCGCTCCAGTCCTCTTCATCTACCGAGGCGGCCAATATTCCGGTGACATGGCTCGACTAACGCCCGCTTACGACCGTCCGAAGGGCCACTGAGGCTCAAGACTTGGCGTGGATTTTCAGCACGTCGCCATCGGCCAACTCGTGGTCAGCACCAACGACCCGTCGAGTTCGGCCATCAACACCTCGGATGAAACCGGCCTCTAAATCGGTGTGAACGCGTCCAGCGAGGGCCTTGGCGTGAAGACCCGAAGGCACGACCAAAGCATCCGGAAGCACGCGTCCGTCGCCGTCCACCCAATGCGTTTCGTCCTGCACCGGATAGACCACCATGTGGTTCAACCGGTCGAACAAGACCTCGTCCATGAGGTTGGCAAGACCTGTTCCACCAGCGGCTTGCAGGCGCTCCTGCATGTGATTGAGGGCTTTTTTCTGGGCCTCGTTGAGTGTGGCTTCAGCCTGAACCTCAAAGCGGGGCTGTCCGCTGCGATAATCGATGAGCCCCGCCGAAGAAGCACGGCGAAGTGCGAGTTCCATGTCGGCCATGCACGCGTACATGGAACGGTCTGAAAACGCTTCAACCACGCCCTGTGGAGCGATGTCCATTTTGTTGGCAGCGTAAACAATGGGGAATAATTGCTCTCGCATGCAGCGCCCAAGAAGATGGAGGGAGGTGCTGTCCCAGTCCCAAGGTTGAGCGTCTGAGGTGTGAAGTTCGTTGAAGGTCGCCATGCCTTGTGCGACGAGTGGTGGGGTCGCCCCCAACCCGCTGAGGCGTTCTTGAACAAAGGACGTCAGTCCCTTTTCGCCTTCGGCCTGAACACGACGAACACCACGGTTCCAGCCGTCTTCCAACAAGCCACCAATCCAAGCGTCCAACTCTTGTTCAAGGAATTCGATTTCAGCCTGGACTGCGGCGATGGCGTCTTCTAAAGAGGAGGTTGCACCCCTGAACTGACCCTCCAAATCGGTTGAACCTGCGGCGTCAACCACCTGAATCAGCACATCACAGTTGGCAAGGTCGGCCAGAAACGCGTTGCCTCGTCCACGGCCCTCGCTAGCACCAGGAACAAGTCCGGCGACGTCGACAAGAGCGATGGGGACTGAGCGTCGATGACCGATGCAGGTGCCCGTTCGTGGTTCACATAGACTTCCTTGTCGCGGGTCGTCTTCTTGCGTGGGCTCCAGCCGGCCTTCCGCCTCCAATTTCTCTCGGAGGTCTTGACAGGGGCAGGCGAGACGAGCCTCAACAAAGGCGACCCCAACATTCGGGTCAATGGTGCAAAAAGGATAGTTGGCTATGTCAACTTGGGCCAGCGTGGCTGCGCTGAAGAACGTGGATTTGCCCACGTTGGGTTTGCCGACCAAACCGATGCGCACGGGAGCACGCCCTCTGCTTGTTCACTCCTCTTCTTCAGAGGGAACGATGTCGTGGTCTCGCTTGATTTGTGCGATGGCGATGTCGAGTTCCGGGAGGTTCAATTCTCCATCACCGTCCAAGTCCATGCTTTCGACAAGCTCGCTGGCATCGATGGACGACAACCCGTCAAATTTGGATGATTCAAGCGCTGCAAGGAATTCTCGGCTGTCGATTTTGCCTGAATTGTCAAGGTCCATGCTTGCAAAGAGTTGGAACACGGATTGGTTGGTGTTTGCGAGGTACTGTACGAAGTCGATCATGACCGATGTGGTGGTGGTTGGGAATTCTTTGATCTCATCGTTGTGAAGAGCGGAGTCAACGGCGATGATGGTCGAACCGCCCTCATTGGTTTCGGTTTCGCTCACGACCAGTGCGGTGTCAACGCCCACACCTCGGCCGATGAGGTCGCGAATGGTGGTGGATGAACCCGAGGTCAATGTGTAGGTAGCCATGTCGGAGGTTTCCTCAGCAGCCAGCGTTCGGCCGGTCGCTGAAATGCCGGTCCGAATCACCACCATGGTGGAAAGAATGGTTCCGATGGAGGCGAGGTAGAACATGGCTGCGCCCGTCAAGTAAAAGCCACCGCTGTTGGCAACGACGTCTTCGACTTCGGAGGCGGCGACGGCGTTGGCGGTGAATTCACCGGTCAAGTACGTGAGCGTGGAAGCCACGCCACCGACCAAGACCATCCACGTGGCCAAGGTCGCCGTGGAAGGCGTAGCGAGCGGCTTTCCGATGGCGTTGGGATAGTTGGTGAACACACCGGCCAAGACCAGCAGACCACCAACGGTGAACAGCATGCTCATGTTGACCACTTCGCCCATCGAACCAAGTTCGCCAGTGCCCACGAAGGTGTCCATGGCGGTGAAGTAGCCACCGATGGCGAAGAAGGGAAGGGCGAGGAAGGCCATGGTTGCGGCAATTGCACCTGGTTGCTTGACAACGGAGCTCAATCCCGAACTCGCCGTCATCAAGAGGTTGATGGAAGCGGCGAAGATGGGCAAAACGCCGAGGGTGAGCAAAATAGCACCAAGGTTGGTGACGAAGTTGCTGGCTGAGGCATCGGTCATGAAGAACGGTGGGATGGTGATGAAGAGCAACAGCATGCTGGCGGTTCGCATGGAGCCCGACCAGATGGGTTGCTTGGCCGTCATCGGAATAACGTGGTAGCCAACCGAGAACATCAGGGCAAGTGGAACCCAGCCGTGGGCCACACGTTCGGCAAGCCACACCGTCTGGGTGGCGTCGGCGAGTTCGCCGAAGAACATGTAAAACATGGAGAGGATGTAGGCGGCGAGGCCCAAGATAAGGAACCAAACGCTGGTCTGAAGTTCCTGTTCACCACGGTTGGCGGCCGTGATGAGGACGTTGATGAACACGGGCACGAGGAGCAAACCGATGGCCAGCGTCTCAAGGCTGTAGAGCATGGTGGCCACGCCACCGGTTTCGGTATCGATGTCGAGGAAACCGAAGATGAAAGGCAGCAGGTAGCTGGCCACGAGAACAGCGGAGAGCAACACAGCCACCATGGACGCGTTGGCCTCACTGGCCATGCGCCCGTTGCTGTTTCGGGCGGTGGCGACCATACCGCTGCCGATCATGCCGTAAAGCAAAGCGATGGTCAGGAAATTGAGGGTAGCGTCGGTCAGTGCCGAGCCGTCATCGTAAGACCATCCGACGCTGGCAAGGGAATCGAGGGCCGTCGGGTCGTAGTTGTGCCAGCCGCTCAAGAAACCAAGGAGAGCAGCGAACACGAGCCAGAGCATGCCGAAGTTCATCCAGGTGCGGGACCCGCTGCCGTCCTTGTCGTCAAAGATGTCGACCAGGCCGGGTGGGTTCTTTTGCAGGATGAACAAACCGATTTGCTTCAAGGCACCGCCGACGGTGCCAACACCCTTGGAAAGGGACTGCGAGAGAAGGAAAAGGAGGGCAATCAAGAAGCCGCCAGAAATGAAAATCGTTTCCATGCACAACACCTCCATCATTCAGCGAGTACCTCGCCCACCAAGGTCGCCACAATCGCACCGATGCCAATAAGGAAGCCAATCAGGTAGTACCAGATGCCGCTTCCACCGAGGTTTTGCACCAAGGGAACCAGTTCACCGAGCAGCGGGAGGTTGTCCCAACCGAACACGTTTGAGAAGAGCGAATAGAGCCCCAATAGGCCCACGAAAAACAAAGTCAAGACAATACGGCTGGCGGCTGGTTCGCCTGTTCCGACCGTCGTGTCGGGCAGGGCTCGTGAGTTCGTCATGCAGTTCACCTCAAATTGACCCCATAGGGGTCAAGCCTGCGACTTGATGGGCGGTGATAAACATTCACCACTTCTTTGAACGAAAAAGCACGGCCTGCAAAGCCGCATTCACGGCGAGCGGAGACGGTTGACGACCGAGCCACGACGGGGTTTTGAAAGACCGAGTGGGACAGGGAGTTGGCGCTCAAGCATCACTTCGTTTTTCCAAACAGCCTCGCATTCGCACGTCAAGCCGTCAAACTCGAGCAGACTACCCGAAACAGCATAGCGCTCGATGGCGGCGACCACTTCGGCGTCGCAGGAACCGCAGTTGTGGGAGCCACGAATCTTTCCTCCAGCCGTGGGGTGGACGATGAGGCGAGAGACCTGGTCGTCGTCCCCGTTCACGCCTCCTTTTGGATGAATGAGTGGATGCGCACGTCGGATCATGTCGACCAGCGACCAGAGCCATGGTGGGCGGTATTCGTTGTGGCGATGAAGCCGGTCGATGACGGTGCCCCGTTGGATGTTCATCGGGTTCACGGAGATTTCATCGGATTGTTCGGCCACCGCACCAATCCATTTGACGCAATGATCCAAGGCATCGGCCTCGTTCATGAAGGGGGGTTTGAACATCAAGTAGGTCTTGATACGGAGGTTGAACTTCTTCAGGTTCGCCACGGCTCGGTCCCATGACGATGTGCTGAAGCCTTTGTTGACATGGAAGCGCAGCACTTCATCATCGTAGGCTTCGAGGCCGATGGCGACGGTGAAGGTGTTGTTGATGGAGGTCGCCCAACTGAGTTTCTCTTCGGTAAGCTGTTCGCAGCGGCTCTCAACGATGAGTTCCTTGCCAAGTTCTGCGCAATCTCGGAGCACCGTTTCTTGGAAGGCCACGGGGATTTCCCTGTCTTCAAGCAGGCTTCCGGAAGTGTAGACCTTGACCATCGCTTGGTCTTTGAAATCGTCAAATTTCGCCTTGGCGGCGGCCCATTGAGCATGCAAGTCATCGTTGGTCACATCGTCTCGTGTATCATTGAAATAACCGCAAAAGGTGCAACCAGACGACCACCACCAATGGCATCCCTTGGTCCGCAAAATGACGGTGACCGCACTGCAGGGCGTGCCGTCCGCCAACACTTCTGGCGTGGTGTAAACCGTGGCAGGCTCGCTGGCGTCCCACGATTGTTGCTTGGCCTTGGCCCACGGCGTGTTGGCGGGTGCTTTGACCAAATCGTGAATTCGCAAGCCCTTCTTCCCTTGACCGAGCAACGGAAGCAGATTGGCATCGGTCATGGGCATCACCGCACGTCGCCGTCAGCGTCCCTCGCTTCAAACCACCGCATCCGGTTTGCCGATGCTCGATTCAAAGAATCCAACCAATCGGTCGCGGTACTCATCGGGTTGGGTGAGCATCAGCGTGATGTGAGAAAGTATGCCCTCCTTGTCGCGATCGTTGTGAGCGACGCCTGATGATTCAAACCAGCAGTCGACGAAACCGTCCTCGTTCACGCCCGCTTGAGCGGCTTCACACATGGACTCTCCATGATGGATGTTGATGCGAACATCCTCCAAGGATTGCGTGATGAACACCGACCGATTACCCACTTCAGCCATGGCGTTGATGGGTTCGTACTTGACCAAATCATCCCCCGAGGAGACTTTGCCAGCGAAGATGGCGGCGTTCTTGAGGAACGGCGGGAAGCCCGCAAACTCCAATTCTTCGTGAATGATGGTGCCCATTGACGAGAAGGGCGATTCAAGGAAAATCGATTGCAGTTGAGGTTCTTGCTCAAAGGCGATGGTGACCGCTCCCGCACCCATGGAGATACCAACTGCACCAATGTTCTCCGGCGACGTTCCCTTTTCATCCTGTATCCACTGCCAAACGGCGAGCAGGTCGCGATACTCTCGCTGTCCTGCTGAAACCAAACCGTCCTCGGTCGTGCTGTCCCCGTGGTCCCTCATGTCAAACAAGATGACATTGAAACCTGCATCGTGAAGCCAAGCCGCAGGAATCAGCACCTCATGATTGGCCTTGCAGGAACGGATGCCGTGGACGATGATGACCCAAGGTTGAGATGCGTCGTGCTCCATCACCCACGCAGCCAACGTGATGGGTTCACCGGGCACGTCGATGGTGACGTTGTCCCAGTGGTCAAACCACAGCGGTTCAAGTTCAGCGGCGAGCGTCTCGTTCTTCTGGTGAGTGACCGTGGTCACGTCTTCGTGCCACAACTCCACGCTAAACTCATCTGGCGAGTTACGGGCTGAGTGCCCCGAACAATCCGGGCTGCTGGCTGCTGCCTGGGTGTAGACGAGGTTGCCGACTTGGAAGTAAACAAAGGGCATGCTGGCGATCAGCAAAATCAACACAGCTGGCACGACTCTTCGCCATCCACTCATTCTTCTTCCTCCGTTCTTGACTCAAACACCACGCTGGTTCCTGCCATCAAATGCATACCCTTGGGATGGTCCTTATGCCCGTCCTCCGCGGTGATGATTGAAGAAATGTATGCCTCTGCTGGAACGCGAAGGTCCACTCTTGAGCCCAAACGAATCATGCCGATGCGCTGACCGCGCCGAACCGCATCGCCGTCATAGGCAAAGGGCACAACCGTTCGTGCAAGCGCTCCGGAAATCTGCGTCAGTTCGATGCGCTGGCCGCCCTCAAGAAGATGCACCGAGCGGACGCGCTCGTTGTGTTCGCTCTCCTTCTTGTAGGCTGGAAGAAACGGGCCTCGGCGACGACCTTTGCCCGTTCGATGTTCGATGCGCTCCACGGTGCCTGCGGATGGAGCACGGTTGACGTGAACGTCGAGAGGTGACATGAATATGGCCAAGCGCCAAACATCGGTTGTCTGTTCTTGACCGGGTGGGACGGCTTCATATCGCTGCTCGGTTTCAAAACTCAACGGGTCATCAAGCGGTTCAGGAAACCAGTCGCCGGTCAACGGGTTAGTTTCCACGCGCCCTTGCGAGATGTGGTCGTTGGTTGGGCGTCGACCGGTCGCACGTTCCCTTCGCAAAAACATGGCATGGCCATCAGCGGGTGAAACCAAGACGCCGGTTGTGCGGGGAATGGGCCGGTCAGGATCTCGCCAAAAATAGCCAAAGAACACGGCCGTCATCAAGCAACCCATGCCAAACAACGGCACAAGCCCAGCCAACGGGTCGATGAGGGAGCCGATGATGAGGGCGCTCACGCCCATCATCGTCATCGTGAGGACGGGGCCGTGGCCACCCGGGGCCAATCCGGCCATTCAACCACTTACTCCGTAGCCCAGGGGTCTTGTGCGTCTCCCCATTCTGCAGGGGCGCTCTCTTCGGCTGCTTCTTCGGAAGGTGCTTCTTCCTCAGCCTCAACGTCCTCATCGGCCGGCGTTTCCTCGACAGGTGCTTCTTCGGCTGGGGCTTCCTCAACCACTTCAACCGCCGCAGTGGCTTCTTCAGCCTGAGCGTTCTCGGCCTCTTCAGCAGCCATTTCTTCGCTTCGAGCCTGAACCATTTCCTCCATGCGTTCGGTGAACACACGGGACATGTGTTGCGACTTGCGTTCGGATTCCACGGCTCGCTCAATCATTTCGTAGCGCTCCTTGATGGCCTTGTTCAGGTCCTCGAAGATTTGCATGTGGGCGACGTACCAGTCGTCTCGAGCCTTCATTTCGGTGACGGCCAGGCGCAAATCGTTGTCCAATTCTTCTGCGATGCCGAAGACCTTGCCGAGTCGGTCCTTTTCACGGGAGTACTTCTCTTCCATCTTTTCCAATTCAGGTTCAAGATGTTCAACTCGCTTGGAGTTCTTCGTGGCTTTCATCTCCAGTTCACGAACGCGAACGTCCTTTTCGGCGATGATGGATTCCAAGGACTCCTTTTCGATTTCTCGGTCGATAATTTCTTTCTCCAGAACTTCGATTTCCGCCTTGGCATCAACGAGTTCTTTCTCTTGCGTTTCGTAGGCTGCAAACAGCTTCTGCAAACGGTCGGTTTCGGTGGCGAGCGCCTCTTGCAACTCTTTGATTTGGACCTCAGGCGTGATGGTTCCTTCCGTCATGTCTTCACCCGGAGGTCAAGCCTCCATCCATGGCGAGTCCATTCCTCCCTATCAAGCCGACGCTTGAAAGAGCACACTTGGGGCTTGGCTTGACGCCGTTTTGATTTCAACGAAGCGCGTCCGTGGCGGCGACCAATTCTCGGGCGATGCTGACTTCGCCCATGGAGTGGCCTGCATCGGGCACCATGACCAAACGGCTGCTGGGCATGGCTTGATGCAATTCCCACGCACTACGAGGGGGGCAGACCACATCGTACCGGCCCTGAACGATCACCGTAGGCAGATGCTGAATGATGTCAACATGGTTCAGAATGTAGGCTTCCTCGACAAAGATGGCGTTGATGAAATAATGGCATTCAATGCGAGCAAAAGCCACGGCAAAATCAAGATCTTCGGCCTTATCCAAGTATTCTGGGTCGGGAAATAAACGGCTGGTCGCCATCTCCCAGCGCGTCCATTCCTTGGCGGCAGCCCGACGAACGTCCACATCTTCGCTGGTTAAACGGGCGTAATAGGCCCGAATCAAATCCGAACGTTCTGCCTCAGGAATATGGTCCCGATAGGGTGCGAAGGCGTCGGGGAAAATGTGGCTTGCACCGTCCTGATAGAACCAGTGGAGTTCGGATTTTCGGCACATGAAAATGCCTCGCAGCACAAGGCTACGCACACGGTCTGGATGGTGCTGTGCGTAAATCAGTGCGAGGGTTGAGCCCCACGAACCGCCAAACACATGCCAAGTTTCGATGCCAAGATGTTGACGAAGAGCCTCGATATCAGAAACTGATGCGTGTGTGTTGTTGTCGTCCAGTTCGGCATAGGGCGTTGACTTTCCGCAACCTCGCTGGTCAAACTGCACGATATTGAAGGCCGCTGGGTCGAAGTATTGGCGATAGGAGGGTTGGCCTCCACCTCCCGGCCCACCGTGAATGACCACGACGGGAAGGCCGTCGGGGTTTCCGCTTTGTTCCCAAGCGATGGTGTGGAGGGGCGATACTTCCAGCATGCCTTCCGTGTGGGGTTCAATCGGAGGATAGAGGACATCAGCCAGCGTGGTGGTCGTGTCGAGCATGGACCCTCCCAAGGCGAGCGCCTGCATGTTCCTTTCGCCATGGACATCTTCATTGAACGCCGTGAAACCACAGCGGCCATGGGACTCCGTAGCGCAACCGACCTGTTCAGCGAGTGGGCGGACAAAGGACGAGATGAGGGGATGGAAAAAGGCCACACGGCCAGTGTCAACATCATGCTTGATCGCCTTCTTGAAGGGCGTGAAACGCCGTTTACGGCCTTGGATATCGGCTGTGGAAACGGGTGGGTGGTCCGTCGTTTGAGTGACCATCCGCTGTGCACGCACGCTGCCGGTGTTGACGGGGCCCCCTCGATGATCGCCAAAGCGCTGGACGTGGACCCAAACGGCGATTACGTCGAAGCCATGCTCCCCGATTGGGCACCAAGCGAGCCCGTGGACCTGATTCACACCATGGAGTGCCTGTACTACCTCGCAGAACCGCTGACGTTCCTGAAAACCATTCACGACACGTGGATGAAACCCGATGGAAAAATCGTCATCGGCGTTGACCACTACCTCGAGAATCCCTCCAGCCATGATTGGGGGCCTTCACTCAACGTTCACATGGCTCTGCTCTCCATTGAGCAGTGGTGCGAAGGGCTCCGAGACGCTGGATTTGTTGGGATTGAAACCGACCAGGTAGGCGCCAAAGAAGGATGGAATGGAACGCTGGTGCTCACGGCTCGTCGTCCATCAGGTGCGTAAAGCCCAACGGCTCACCCTGCGGCCCGCACCGACGCAAATCGCCCCGATAAAACGGGCATTGCCGGCAGGTCACCGCACCGCTTGCAAGACGGGGCGGTTCCTCCATGCGGGGATTGAGATGAACAGATGCCCGCCAATCAAGGTGGACTCGAAGGTCGCTCTTCGCTTGGTCAAAGGCGCCTTGGGATAATTGCACCATTCGGCCGTTGGCACCAAGAAGAAGAGCAGGCGGGAGAATTCGTCGCTGTTCGGATGCGGGTTTCCTGGCTTCAATGGCCTCAAGGGCCATCGAATACAAGGCCAGTTGCAATCGATGCTCGTGAAGAATTTCGGCCTCTTCATCGCTTTGCGGAACGGAGGTGATTTCACTGGCAGGTATCGCTTGAAGCGGATGGCCTTTTGCATGGTCATCTTGATTGAAGGCCCCAAGGCACCCACGGGTTTTCAAATCAACCACCTGAAGCGCCCCCTGTCCATGCTCGTCCATCAAGGCCAGCACGAGGTCGGCACGTCCGTTGAAATCCATGTTCACCTTGTGCACGACAGCACCGTTTCGCTGCGCATAGGCGCTCACGGCACCATCACCCGAATCGCCTGTTGTCAACACCTCTCGGTGGTAGAACGGCAATTCGGTTCGGACGGCTTCAATCCTCCAGCCGTTCAAGACTTCACCTTGGACCCATCGTCCGAGCAAACCCTCGTCGACGAGCGAACTCAACAGCAGCAGCCGGTCTCGCCACGCGGCCTCTCGAGTGCCGTTTTCCTGTTGAAGGCCGAAGCCAAACTCGTTCATCACCCGAGCGATGGTTTCCATGGAGGCAAGGTCGGTATCGCTCTCGTGTCGCCACGAGGAATCAAGAGCAGGTGTTTTCTCACCGAATTGGCATGGGTTTCTGAGCCCGATCTCAAGGACACGATGCATCATCAAACCGAAGGTTGTCGGCTCCGGCCATGCGCTCGGCGTGGGCGGTTCTGAAGCGGTGTTGGGCAAGCGGAAGGGTTCCGTTGGCCATCCTTTGACGTGCTCAAGCCAATACTTTCGCTCGCAGGAGAAGGTTGCATCGAGGTGATGGGCTGCGCCTTTGATGTTCTCTTCGAGCACAAGCTGAGAGGCTGGGGGCGTTTCCACCGATGAAAGGTTCGCTAGATGGAGAGCCATGGCCTTCGCTCGTGCTTGAGCAGACTGGGTGGTGGTGGTGACAAAACAATCGGGGTGGTGGTACAGGCGAAGACCTGGCAGGCCGTTTTCTCCAAGTGGCATGGCCGTCAACATCTGAGCCGGGTTCAACGGTGTCTCGGTTTTGAGCGGGTTGAACAAGGGCAGTGCGCCTTGGTCTGCTTCGTCTTGAGAAAGCCAAGGTGCTGCGGTGTCGGTTCGCCATGAGGCACGCCTGAGGCCCTCCACCAACATGCGCCCCATGGTTCGTGGGTCGGGTGCAAAGCGTACAGAAAGCAGCCCTGATGCTTGGTCAAAGGTTGACTTGTTGCCGGGTGAACCCGTCAAAATGAGGCGATCCTTCACCCGAGTCAGGGCAACGTAGAATTTGCGACGCAATTCCGCTTTGTCCTGAGCTTTGTTCATCTCGGCAGTGAACGCCCACAAACCATCGTGCGGCCGGTCCTTGGCTCGCCAAGGCTGAATTCGTCCCGCAAGCACCTGGGGCGTGACCAAAATGTTGTCTTGCACGGACATGCTTGCATCGGCCTTGCCAGCCGAGAACAAGCCGGTGACCACCACGACAGGGGCTTGGAGGCCTTTTGAGCCGTGAATGGTCATGATTTGTACGGCGGAAGCTGTGGGGTGCGTGATGGCCTGCGGGCCTTGGTTGCCCAACTCCCTCACCGCCATCATGCGTCGGTACATGGCCGCAGCATCGTGGCCGGAGTCATTGCCAATCGAGTGCACGATGGTCAACCAAGCCTCGGCGAACTGCCGTTGAGCATCATTGGGATAGGCGACCAGAAGGTCCGACTCATCCAGCAGAAGGTCGAAGGCATCGTAGACGGCGCCCCACTGAATGAGTTGGCGAAGACGGAACAGAAGGGCAGCAACGCGCTCGGTTGGAGCGTTTTCCAAGAGGTGGGCCAACACCTCGCCACCCTCCTCCAAGGAAACCATCGCCTCGTGCACCTGTTGCTCGGTCATGCCAACAACAGGGGAGCGAGCGAGTTCAACGCCGGCCCTCCTCGAGGCGGGGCGGGCCATCAAGGCCAAGACGGCCATCAAGGGCTGGACGACGGGTTGCATCAAGAGGAGCCCTTGCCGGTCGGCCATCACCGGAATGTTTCGGGCGCGCAAACGCTCGACGAGGTCGGGAAGGTGCTTTCGAGAATTGATGAGAATCATGATGTCCTGAGGGCGAACGGGTGGGCCTTCCTCTTCCACCACCTCTACCCACTGCAAAGTTTGGCTATCCCAGACCCTCGTGGGCGTTTGATGCAGGAGAGAATGGAGCCGGTCGGCGAGAAGTTCATGCTCCAAATGGACGACGGAGGCTGAAGGGTCCTGGAAGGTGTTCACCGCAACATCAAGGTCCCGAGGAACTTCACCAATCGCTCCGGGAACGGGAAGGAGCCACTCCAGTCCTCCCGAGGCGCTGGTGTTCCTGGCGGGCCGAAGTCGCTGGGCTTCAGCGTGCCAATCGCCGGGAAGGTCGTGGTATCTCGGGTCAAACACCTCATCGAAGATATTGTTCATGGTCTCCATCAAATTGTGCCGTGTCCGGTGATTTGAGGTCAAATCAACGTGCCCCTCGGTGCGCCGCAGCAGACGTTGGCCGGTGATGGCGGGCTGGTCATCTCGGTCCTCGGCCGCGAACGAAACAAAGGTGTGAGGTGCTGAGACTTCACCGGTGTGTTCGTTCGAGAACGAGCCGGTTTCACCACCTCCACCGACCGGTCGGGGATCGCGCCCGCACCCGGGCTCGCGAAGGTGGTTGAGTCGGGGCTCGTTGGCTTCGTCGACGTTGAATTGGCGAATGGCCTCAACTGCCCGGCGCATGACGGAAACTTCCGCTTGACGGAATCGGTAGATGCTCTGTTTCATATCGCCAACAATGCACACGGTTGGGTCCCATGCACCGAGGGGTCTTGATGGGTCATCTGGGTGGTGGCGACGGCGGCCCCAAAGTCGAGCGAGAAGGCGGTAATGTGAGGGGTTCGTGTCTTGGTACTCATCGATGATGAAGGCTCGGTATTGACGGCGAAGTTCGCCCAGAATGGAGAATCGTCGGTGGAGGTCTTCCTGCAAAGCCGGTCGGTCGTTCAGCAAGGTCAGTGCACGCGAAATATGGGCGTCACTCCAAGGTTCATCGCCCAGCCCGTCGAGCGCATCGATGACCTCGGGTGGGTATCGATGACGGCAAATGTCCGGACAGCGAGCCAGCAAAAGGTCGGCTGCAAAGCGTTGCATGTCATCAAAATCGTGCATGTTATCGAGGGATTTTCGGCGGGCGAGAATTTGACTGCAGGCCGTGTGAATCACCAGAAGGTCGCTCAACACCTGGGTCTGGAGGGTGGCCGAGACGTACATGCCTCGTTCGCTTGGCTCAGCGGGCAGCGGGTCGTCCAGTGGGTCCAATCTCAGGACGCTCTCGAGAGGCATGCCATCGAAGCCGTCCCCGGGGTTGAGCAGGAAGGCTGAGCGGGCCAAGAGGCGAATCAGTTTCCCATCGGCTGAATTCAACAAACGCCTCAGTTCCGAAATGTGGTCGAGGGCGCCAGCGTAGAGGGCCGCCTTCTCGTCCTTTGCAATGCCTTTGGCACGTGATTTTGAGAGCAATCCAGAGGGCCATCCATCACCGCTGGGCAGCAAATCCCTCGGGAAGAACGTGCATGCCGGTTTGACCAAACTCGAAGCGGTGGCGATGCCGAGCAAGGCCTTCCAGAACCACGCCAATTGTTCGCCTGGTTGGGGCGGAAGCGCGTTGGTGGTAAGACGTGTAAGGTGGTTGAAACGGGTGAGGGGCGTCTCCGCCTCAGCGGGTTCCACGCACTGCGTCCGGTACATCAGGAAGTGTTGCACCCAAGCGTTCAGGTGCTGATGGAATTGGACAATGAATTCAGACAGCATGCCCTCTACCGGTTCAGCGATGGTGTTGAGCAAGACATCGATCGGAGCCGGGCCTCGGCCGTTCCAGTCCAGCCCCATGGCTTCAGCACGCTGAATCATCGACCGATGGGATTGTTCAACGAAGAGCGAGCGGTCGAGAAGACCACCCAGCACAACCTCGGCTTGGTCCTGTCCACCCAAGCGAGCCACCAATCGGTTTCGAGCATCGAGGAAGGCTTGGTGGTGATTGAGCACCCCCGCCTCCCGGGCGTCTTCCACCGAACGGATACGCCACACGGCGTGGAGTGTGTCTTGAACCATCAACGGTTTTCGTTCCTCGGAGACTTGTTGATTGGAAGGGTAGAGGGCGACGAGGTCGATATAGGGCTGAACCAACTGACTCAGGAAGGCGTCAATGGTGGAAATGGGCGCTTCATCAAGGCCGGAAAGCAACATTTCAACGTCGCCTTCGTTTCGCAGGCGAGGGTCAAACACGCCATCGACATCGTCCTCGTCTGGTGGAAGAGCACGTGAAAGCGAAAGCCGATGGCGAATGCGACCTTTGAGTTCAGCCGCCGATTTCCGCGTGAAGGTGATGGCGACGGTTTCTGCGGGAAGAAGGCCGGGCCACGCTTCCATTGAGGTCCGCTCCCGTTTTGGTGCTCGTAACGAACCGTGGCCTGAGAGCGGTGTGCGCGGACCGCAAGGTGTCACATGGGTCGCACGTTGCTCGGAAGCGATGAGGTGCTGAACATAACGTTCGGCCATGACCGTGGTTTTGCCGGTGCCTGCCCCCGCATCCAAAGCGATGTGGCGGTCGAGGTCCAAACCCAGGCGTTGGCTGTTGTTGAATTCAATCATCAGAAGTCACCTCCTGAGTAATCGGACACCGCACAGGAATGAGCGATTGAACAGTATTTGCAGTGAGCACCCGGTGTTGGATTCACATGGCCCTGTGCGGCGGTATCAACGGCACGCTGGGCCACGGCTAAACGCTCGGCCATCCATCGGCGGAACGGGGTGGTCGCCTCTCCCGTCCGGGTCTCTGCTGGGAAGTGATTCGCGAACACACCGCTGATGTCGCCAAGCTCAAGATGTTCGGCGTAGGGTAGCAGGTCGGCGTCGAGTTCAACGTGGTGTTTGGTGAATTCACCCACCTCACTTGCACCCACACCCACGACGCGGTCGTTGGGGTGAAGCAGTTCCCAGGCCCTGGCATAGAGTGCCAGTTGAAGGTCTTCGAACAAGCATCGCATGTGGCGCATACCCACGTTTTCTGGCTTTGGTCCCGCCACGGTCTTGAGGTCCCGTATAACAACTAAACGTTGCGCTGGACGGGGTTGGCCGTGAAGTGGGAACGGAGTATCGTGGCTCGCATCTGAAAGAATGCCAGTATCCGTCAGTGCTTCTCGTATCGTGGACGGCAGCACCAACACATCCACTCGGTCTGCATAACCAAAGAGACGGAAGCCCGATGCTTCCTCACCGGGGTCGGTGTCGAGCAACACCGATCGTTCAGTTTCGGTGGTTGGTGACCATTCAACCGCCACCGGTGCTGCGTGCTTCAGGGAAAGGTCAGCCTCCAAAAGACGAGCAAGTCGTCCCTCTTGGGGGAGTTCAAGTTCGCCTTCTTTGTGGGCTTGCCACGCCTCGGTTGTGGCGTCAATGAGGTCTTTTGTTCGGTGAACTGAGACGGCGTTCTGGCGGCCCAACCAATGCACTTTTTCCTCCAAAAAGGCGAGAATCGTGTCCCACCCGGCTCTTCCTTTGCCCATTGGGCCTGCATGCAAGGCCTTCGGTTCACCCGATACCTCCTCGCCAAGGGGCACGCCATGTCCTTGCAACAACGCAGCCTCAGCATCGTGGACGATTTGTCCTCGCACCCTTGCGTCCACGTCTTCGCTGACCCCCCCTTCATCGTCATCCGCTCCAAGCGTTTGCCTCATCCAGGCCTGTCGCGGACATTTGAGCCAACCTTCGAGGCGACTGGGCGACCACACATCCCGTTCCACGGCTGTTTCAAGTTGACCAAATCGGTGATCCAAGCCCGTACCTGTGGTGGAATAAAGCGGAAGAGGGCGTGGGTCAACACTCAGAGATACAGATTTCTCACCTCGGTACCCGAGGTGAGGGAAAACGCCAGCCGCCACGCTCTGAACTTTGAGGGACGCCGGGGTGGGTCGTAGGGTTACGGCGTCCACGCTGAGAAGGTCTTCTCGCCGCTCCCACGCAAACGCCTCACCTTCGCCGATGCGTTTTGCAAGCGGTTGGCGGCGGCGACGGTCGGCTTGAACTGCGCCTTCAAAGGCGTGAAGGACGGCTGTCGGATGGTTGAGGGTTTCAAGGCCTTGGAGGCCTGCCTGAAGGTCCGAACCCAATTGTTGGCGGCGGTTGCGTCCGCTGAAGCCTTGGCGAACGTGATGGGTGCCATTCTCCGTTTCAACCGATGCATAGACGACGGGCGTGAGCCAACTGCCATGGCCCTCTTCCCTCGGCACCCAAGCAAAACTTCGCAGACCCTCGTCCCCTTCGTACATGGTCGGTGGGAGAAAACTTGGTGGCGCACGCATACCGTCCCAGGCCTTGCTTCGTTGCTGGTCGCTCAACCATTCAGCGAGCGGAGCACTTGGCCCACCGCCCTCTTCGGGCGAGGAATCAAACACGACGAGGTGGCGACCTGCGTTCAAAAGATGGCGAAGATGATGGCGCCCCCGGCGCACGGCACGGTCGGTTTGGAACAAGCCCAGTTCAAGGCGAGACGGTGCATCCAACCACGGGACAGTGGCCGATTTCATTGACCAGGCATCAACGTCCACGCCCACCAAGAGAATGAGGTCGGCCGTGCACCCAAGGGCGTCTTCGGGTGAAACGACGTGAAGACGATTGGTGCGGGACGATTGGTGCGTGATGTTAGCTGTAGCACCGATGTGTTCAAGCAAATCTACGAAGGCTGAGCCATCGTCAGCAAAGGGCAATCCCATGGATTGGAGTTGATGTTTGATGCCGTTCATCGCTTCAATAAGTTCCTGAAGGGCACCCACGCCTGCATCAAAAGGTGCACGACGATGTGACAGAGCACCCACATCGACGGTGGAAACAAACCACGAGAGCCAGCCCATGCCCGATGATGGAGAATCGGGCAGAGGAAGGGTGGCGCCTGAGGTGCAACCCACGACGGTGTGCTTGAGCAAATGCCGGTCTTCAGGTGAAAGTAACGGAGCCCATGTGTGCAATAAGCAGGCAAGCCACCATTGTGTTTCTTCGAGTGCACGGGCTTTCTCCTCTGGCCTTCGTTCAGCGAAGGAAGGTTCGGCGGATGAAAGCACACCGAGCCAACGAGCGATGGCGCCCGGACCGCCAAGAACATGGAAATTTCTTGCGATCTCTTCGAGCACAACAGCATCTGGACGGGGGCGCCAAACGGCCTCCGTGGGGTGATTGAGCCCGGGAAAGGCATCGTCAAGCAGAGGAATCGTTGCTGAAAAGAAAACGCTACGAAGCGAAGAAAGGGACCACGAGCTCATGCCTTGTGCTAAGGAAGCAGCGCGTACCACTGCGTGGTGCAGGGGTTGTTGGTTCATGGCCGAGGAACCTGGGAGCCACGTCATGCCGATGCTGGAAAGGGCGGTGGACCATTCGAGGGAGCGGTCTCGAGCCGAGGCGTCGACCACCAACACCTCGCCGTCATGTTCTGCTTTGTAGGCCTGAATGAGGGTCAGTGCTGCGTCCATGGCCTGGGAACGTTCGTCAAGGGTCAAACGGGTGATTTCGGTCGTGTGCCGCAGTCCTACATCGGTTTGCCATCCCTCTCCTTCTGGTGTCCACGGTTCGTGAGGTGGGAGCCAAGCTGGCAGCGTTTCAGCCGTGCACGGCGGTTCATCCACGAGGTATGCGCCATGGAATCCCAAGCGAAACGAGCCCGGGTTGAGTAACTGATGAACGGGACAAAACTGAGCGATGGCCAAAAGCAGATCCTGCTCGATTTCGGTGAAGTCGGGCGCCATGTCAAGCACCACCATCCCAGCGATGTCGCTGAGGTGAAACGGAGGTTCGTTGGCTTGCCTCAGGGCTTCAAGCACATGCATCGTGATGAGAGCGGGAAGGGTTCCGCCGGCCGCTTTCTCAACCTCTAAACAGAGGTCGTGGAACACCGCTGCCCCCGGATCGCCTTCCCATTTGAACGGGTTGCGCAACTGCATGAGTTCACCGTGCAAGCGCTGGAGACGGCGTGTTTTGGTCAGCGTCCACGCACCCACGCCCGGAGTGTAAAGGAAGGGCAAGGCCGTTGCTTCGGCGGCCTCAACGCATCGCCCGTGCAGCGCCATGAAGGTGCTGGCTTCATCGTCGAGGAGCACAGGCAGACGAAGGTCAACATGGAGGAGACGGATGAGGCTGTTGAGGGTCAAGTGGTATTGGGGGGCCACGGAAACACCGGCTTGGTGGAGGCGTTCAAGGGTGCGTTGTCGATGGAGTTCGGTGGGATGAAGCACCATGATCGGTGCGTGTTGAGACGGTTCACACAACGCCTGGAACAGCCACGGAGGGAGACCTTCCCCCGATGGGACGTATTC
>DAGF01000057.1 GCA_002495645.1 Euryarchaeota archaeon UBA549 | reverse complement strand
TACAACGAAGCTGAATCGCTTCAAGCCCGTGGTGAATCCCTCGGCGAGGAGGACAACCGCACCGTGACCGACCTGTTGATCGACCAAATCGAATTCGCTGATGTCATCATTTTGAACAAGCTTGACTTGGTCAATGAAGAGCAAGCCAACGAGGTTGAAGCGATCATCAAGGCCCTCAACCCCGGTGCTGAAGTCATCGCTACCACGCGAAGCAAGGTCCCGCTGAACCGTGTCCTCGACACCAAGTTGTTTGATTATGAAAAGGCCGAGAGTTCCGCCGGTTGGATTCGAGAACTTCAGGGTGAGCACACCCCAGAGACCGAAGAATACGGCATTTCCAGTTTCACCTACCGTCATAACCGACCGTTCGACGCAAGGAAGTTCGCGGACACCATCGCTGACCGCGAAAACCTCGGCGGCGTGTTGAGAGCGAAGGGCTTCTTTTGGGTGGCTGCAGATCACCGAGTGGCCTATCAGTTTGCCCAGGCAGGCGGTGTCTTGAGCGTCAACCCCGTCGGCCTTTGGTGGGCTGCGGTTGACCAGGAAGCCATGGACATTCCCGAAGAGTCCCGACCGGACAATCAGCCGGACTGGCACGACCACTACGGCGACCGAAAGCAGATGCTGGTGTTCATTGGTCAAGACATGGACGAGGCCGCCATCCGAGGTATGTTGGACGACTGTCTGCTCGAGATGCCCCTCGCTGAAGCCGAGTTTGAACAGTGGGAAGGTCGTGAGAACCCGTTCCCTCCTCTTGTCCTTCCAGATGAAGAACCGGCAGAAGACGAATCCTGACCTCATCAACGGCGTTCTCCTACGTTCAGTCCAGCCCGCTGGTCTCTGATTCCACTCTGCCTTTTTCTTTGAGAGTCGTAGCCGCATCATCCTTCGATGGAGAACCGGCTGAGAAATTCCCAGAGCATCTGCGTGGTTGGGATGCTGTTCGGTGTTCCTCCCTGGTAGGCGTTGTGCCCTGCCAAATGCAGGCTCATCAATCGAACCTCAGCACCTGCTTCGCATTCGTCATAGCCACGGATGTCGTAGTTCTGGCCGACCTCCAAGAGTTCGTGGACTGCACCACTGCATCCGTTGAGGTCCGCCCAGTATTCCATGTTTTGAACAGCACCTCGATTGAAACCAGCACCCGGGTTGCCGATGGCAATCGTGGTGATGGCGGTGTTGTCCAGGTACTGCACGACGGGGTCGAGCACGCCATGAACTTCCATGAAAGGAATAGGGGCGGAATAGGTCGCAGGCGCGTCTTTCATGAGGTAGCCCGACATGCACCCTGCTGATGCAAGGACGGACTGTGTTTCAACGGCAAAGCGTTGGGTCATCATGCAGCCGTTGGACCACCCCGTCATGTGAATGCGGTTGGCGTCAACGGGGTGCTCTTCACTCGTGGTGTTGATGATCGTCATCAGGTAGCCCATGTCGTCGTAATCGTTGCGAAGACCGTCGATGTCAATGTCCCAGTATCGCTCTCCGTGGGCTTGGGGGTAAGCAACGATGAATCCCTGTGTCTCAGCAAGCTGTGCGAACCCCGACATGTTGTACTGCAGGCTGTTGGTGCCACCTCCACCGTGAAGGTCAAGCACCATCGGCACCGGTTCGCCGATTGGAAGTTGTTCGGGCACCAGCAGCATCCAGCATCGTTCGACCTCGGCAATTTCGATGCATTGCGTGGTGAGGGTCGCTTGATTTTCGCCATCCAGCGGTGACGAACCGTCCTCGGACGCCTGCTTTGTGTTCTGCGACAAGCAACCCGAGAGGTTGGCCAACATAAGCGTCGTCAGGACAGCGAAGACCAGCGGTTTGGTTTTCTTCACCGGTGCTCACCCCTTGCATTGTTGTCGGCGGACGGTCACTCCAGTTTCTCTGCGTTGGCTTTGAACGCGACCACCGTCACGTCGATTTGGACGGTTTCGTCATCATCGTCGTCTTGCGTGGGCACTTGTGAACGTTGTACATCCACCTGCACGTTGACGCTCAAATCGCCGATACCGAGGCCGTCTGCGACCCACTCGTCAACCGCCACCACGGCGTTGTGGGCCATACGTTCGTAGGTTTCACCGTTGTATTTGGGGTAGACTTGGAGCATGAGGTCGATGTCGTCACACGAGGTGGAACCGCCGTTCAGCGTGTTGTTCTCATCGGTCCACTGGGCGGGATAGGATGTTTGCGTGATGCTGGCCTGCACAGAATCGCAAGGGTCGTCCAGAATCGCTTGATTGGTCTCTGAATAGGAAATTTTGACCTCGACCATCCCGATACGATAGCCGTCGGAAAACGAACTCAAATCGATGGTGAAATCAAGGTCTTCCTCGCCACCATCTGGGAGCAACACGGTTTCACTGAGGGTGGTTGTTTCTTCGGTGAATGAGAGGCGCCAGTTATCCTCAAACCGCACTTCATCGTGGAGATAGGAATCTTTGAGGGCTAGGGAGTAGAAGATTTTGGCCGTGACCAGCATCAACACGAGGGCATAGATGCCCATGGCGGTACGTGTTTCCCGGTCGCGGAAGAAGACCGACACTTGGTTGCCCTCCTCGTACACTTCATTCTCCTCCGACATGGTCTCACCCCAGTCCTATGGCGCCGTGCAGCACTGAGAGCAGTAACGCAAACACGAACAGAACAATGAGGCAGAAATTCAACGACGGTGTGGTATCAGTAGCAGGTTCAACTGGCTTGATTTCACCAATGGTCTTGAGATAGTCCACGGTTCTGTTTTTGTTCTTGAGGAATTGTTCCATGATCTGGTGTTCCCACCCGATGGCTGCGGCGATACCGATCGCCAGGAACGCCGAGGTGAGGAGTTCACCGATGGGGATAATGGATTGTAACATCTCGATGATTGTGGATGACACGATGACGACCAATACGAGCACCATGGCCTTTGCGTAGCGTCCGTTCTTCCCGGTCTTCACGTCGAGCAGGTTGAAATTCAACATCAGGTACATGAGCACAATTGGCTGAATGAGAAAGGCTGTGAGAATGTTGGTGAAGGTGTTGTATATGGTCCACGACTCGGGCAATTCTTGACACGTAGCGTAGATGCAATCCTCGAGCACATCGACCACGCTCAAATCCACGATGAAACTGATGATGCCGATGAAGAAGAAACCGAACACAATACCGCTGAGGACGCTGAATCCGTGCCGTACAACACGCCAGCCTTCCAGGACAAACATCGTGAGCAGAGCCGCAACACTCACGCCCATGATGAGCGATTGGCGGACGAAGAACAGCATGGGGTTCTTGTCAGGAGGAATGTTGCTCACCCAACCAGGGATGGTGAATTTCTCCATGACGGTGATCCACAAGAGCCAGTCTGAGAATAACCAGGCCATGGTGGCGAGGATGAGCAAACCGCTGGCTGCTGAGAGGCCTCGTGCATGTTCGTGCTTGTGCACCAGTTCCTTGACCGAGAATCGGACATAGACAAAGCCCCAGACCACGGTGGGAAAGAACCAGAAGGCGTAGCGTACGACGTGTGTCTCGTAGGGGATGAAAATAATCAGACCCGTGACGATGAAACTCCATATCAACACCACGACAGCCACCGCTTGTTCGGCGTGTTTGCGCTGAACGAACGGGTAGGGGAAGAACAGGCAGGCTGAGCAGGCCATCCCGATGGAAATGGTGTGGGCAATGTCCACCAGCGAGCCGAAGAACGATTGACCAAACGAACCGACGGTGAAGAATCCAGCGATGTACGCGGTGGTCATCAGGATGCCGTGAAAGAGCAGAAAACAACCGAGCAACTTGGCTGCCAAGAGTTCGCTCCAGCTGTTGTTTTTGGTGCGGTAGGCGAGCAAGAGGGTGATGATGCCCAGAATGGTGTTGACCATTCCGGAGATGGCGCGAAGGGATTGAAAGTCTGCCGCCATGCCCTTCATTGGTGATGACGAATAATCCGTATAAAATCCTATTCGGGCGAACATGTTCCAGTCGTCATGCTCCCCCTTCGGATAATCTTCTCCGTGGAATTCTTCCAATTCTGCAAATTTTTTGAGGTTGTCTGGCTGCATCCATATGAATATGCTCCCGTGTGAGAAGTCTTTTTTTTGCCACAATTCTGAGAGTTTCAATGAGGAGGATGCCTTCCTATCCTTCTTGATTTCGTTGATGGTGAGCCAACTGTAAATCGCAGCACTGAAGATGGTTACGAGGCCCAGAACTTCTGTCCACTGGGATGCGATTGCTCAATCCATGGAGGTTCTTGGGAGGGTCAGTGTTTGAACTGTGCGGCTGTTCTAGAATTGGAATCTCAATAGATATACGGACTGAGGTTTAAGTAAAATCATTTTTTGGGATTAATTATGTCACTCGCACCAACCGATTACGATTTTGGAGAAGCATCAAACTACGAATTTGCTGAGAACGTAACTTGTGCCAACAACGAGGCACGAAAAATGTTCATCGAAGCCTACGGCCACATGTTGAATTACAACCACGAACAAGCCATTGCTTGCTTTACCGCAACCACCGAACTCGACCCCAACTGCGCCATGGCCTGGTGGGGCATCGCCTACTGCGTTTCATCCAACTACAACTGGTCTCCAGGTCTCGGTTCCGGCCACGACCCCATCCAACAAGCGCTCAAAGTGATGGACCACTGCACCGAGCTTGAGCAGGACCTGATTCGTGCCCTTTCCACCCGCCACTCGGCTGAAGCACGGGACGCTGCAGACCCCAGCGTGCTCAACATGGGCAACGACCCCGAATTGAACGTCGCCTTTGCCGAAGCCATGGCCCCGCTGTATGAGAAGTACGCAGGCAACCTGGATGTTACCGCTATCTACGTCGAGGCCCTGATGAACCTCAAGGCCTGGCAGCTTTGGGACAAGAACACCGCAACCGGTGAAATCACGCCAGCCGACGATAACACGCTCTTGCTCGTGAAGATCATGGAAGACGCCTTTGACAGCAGCGATGAAGCCAAGGTTCACCCGGCGCTTTGCCACCTCTATTGCCACGCTCTAGAGTTGTCGCCGTTCCCCGAAAAGGCTCTTCCAGCTGCCGATGTTCTGCGCACCCGCATGCCCGGACTTGGCCACCTTGTTCACATGCCATCCCACATCGATGCGTGGGTCGGGCAGTGGAAGGAAGCCATTGAGTGTAACATTGCTGCCGTTGAGGCTGACGACCGCTACGTGGAACTAACTGGAAACGAATCACAGTTTTACAAATTCTACCGCATGCACAACCACCACTTCGTCGTGTGGTGCGCCATGTTTGACGGCCAATACGAAACGGCGTTGAAGTACGCTCGCAAGGCCGTTGACACGCTACCAGCAGGTGACGCCGACCACGGTGCGCAGTTCATGCTCGCTGGCATCATCCCGATGGGTGCGATTTTCCTGGAATCCTACGTGACCATGCCCTGGCACGTCATGATTCGCTTCGGCAAGTGGGATGAAATCCTCGCTGAGCCAATGTACACCGACAGAGAGGTCTTCCCCGCCACCATCGCCACCCAGCACTACGCTCGTGGTGTGGCTTACGCTTCCAAGGGCATGGTGCCCGAGGCTGAGGCTGAACAGGTGCTGTTCAAGGAAGCGCTCGCCAACCCAGCGCTCGCTGGCCGAATGATGCATAACAACTTCATGTACCAAGACCCAGCGGAAGGTCCTTCGATTTTGAACGTGAACGCTGCTATTTTGGAGGCTGAAATCGAATACCGCCGTCAATTCCTCGCTCAGCAAGCCGGTGAGGCTCACGACTTCACGGCTGCGTTTGATGAGCTGCGCCGCGG
>DAGF01000070.1:18359-18486 GCA_002495645.1 Euryarchaeota archaeon UBA549 | reverse complement strand
AAGGGGCCTGCCAATGAAACGCAGCCAATCGACTTGTGTGCGCTGGCCATCAACCTGGGTTGCACTTTTGTCGCTCGCTCGTTCTCGGGCTCGAAGAAGCAGTTGACCTCGCTGCTCAAGGCGGCGA
>DAGF01000070.1:0-18055 GCA_002495645.1 Euryarchaeota archaeon UBA549 | reverse complement strand
CAAGAAACAACTGACCTCGCTGCTCAAGGCGGCGATGTCTCACAAGGGCTTCGCCCTTATCGACGTGATCTCACCGTGCGTGACCTTCAACAACAACGACGAATCCATGCGTTCCTACGGCTACGTCAAGGAGAACGAAGTCACCCTCCACATGGCCGATTACATCCCGCACTTCAACCCCATGGAGGAGATTGAAGTCCCTGAAGGACACTTCCGAGACATCACCCTTCACGACGGTTCCACCATTCGTTTGGAAACCATCTCTGCTGAACATGACCCCGGCGACGCCATGGCGGCGTTGACGGCGCTTCACGAGGCAGAAACCGACAAAAAGCACGTCACTGGACTGCTCTACTTCGACGCCAGCAAACCCTCGCTGGCCGAAGACCTCGGTTTGGTGGACGAACCCCTGCTCGATGTTCCCGATGAGGTCCTCCGCCCCGACAAGGCTTCGCTGGACGCCCTGAACGCTGAATTCCTCTCGTGATGGGATTTTCATCGCGCCTGCTATTAAGGAGCGGGGACAAATAAAGCGACATGGTTGACCCCATCACCCTCGGCTCAAGCCTTGCGTTGACGGGTTTTGGCGTCTATCTTTTGAACCGCTACCGAAAACAACGACAGGCTCGTCTCCGAGCCTTGGCTCTGCTCCAAAAATACAGCACCTCCTCTCGCATCGCACTCCACGAAGGGCGAATGCGCTTGCTGGTCAGCATGCCCCAGGTTCATCAGTTGCCCGAAAACGAACAGGCGGCATGGCGAGAACGCGATGAACGCCGAGACAGGAATTATCTCGAACTTGACCTCATTCAACCGCTGGCGGAGACCGAAGAGGACGAGGCTCCCGATGAAGAGGAGCGACAAACGGAACTCGAGGCGAGGTCAAGATGGATGGAGGCAAACGAATCCCCCCTGCAAGAACACGTCACGCTGGTGGCCGAGGAACACATCGGAAGCGGTGTTGTCGTTGCAACCGAAGCCGATGAAGAACATGAAGTGAACATCGACGAGCGTCTTGAACGAGAGGGTGGTGCGTCGGGCGAAGTGCAAATTTCGCTCGCTTGGGACGATTTCAACGACCTTGACCTGCATCTGTTCTGCCCGTCGGGTGAACGCATCTACTTCAACAACAAGCGAAGTGATTGCGGTGGTGAACTCGATGTTGACATGAACGTTCGACCGGTGTCAAACACGCCGGTTGAAAACGTCGTCTGGAGAGGAAAGGCGCCGCTGGGTACCTACAAGGTCGGGGTTCACTTCTACAAACACCACCGAAAGCGACGAACAAAGCGCGTGTGCAACTACCGTCTTCGCATCATCACCCACGGTCAGACCAAGGAATACCTCGGGAAAATCAAGTACGGCCAAGCGATGCAGATGGTCACATCGTTTTCACTGGCGGACGCTCACAAAGGCTGAGCAGCACAAGCGGCCGACAGGGCCGCCCCAAGAGGTCCTGCCGTTTCGGTCAGCACGGCAGCGACCAGTTCTGCCTCGGTCCTGAGCAGGGGTTGAATGCTCGACCAGTGCTCCATGATGCCACCGTACAGAACGATGCGCTCCGGCTGAACCATTTCTTCCAGATAGGTCAGCCCCTCTTGGAAGTGTGAAGCCCAGGTCTTGAGGTCCCAGCCCTGACGGGTTCGCGCTGCACCGGAAAGGTGCTCTTCCAGGCACCCCTCAAGCCGCGGATGGGGGAGGCGCCCGTATTCGAGATTGGGGATCATCGTGCCTTGGCGGTGAACCGTGGTTCCAAGGCCCGTTCCGACGGTCAAGGTCAGAACGCAATGATGTTCGTCGTGGCCAACACCGTGTTCGGCTTCTGCAACAGCCACCGCATCGGCGTCGTTGAGCATGGCAAAAGCACCACCGTGGAATTGATTGAGTGCAGCCCCCACATCCTTGCCCACCCAAGCTGCGCCAAGATTTGGTGCCGTGGTCGGTCTTGAGGCACCGACGGCACCGGGAAAACCCAGGCCGATTGGGCCGGTCCATCCGAGGTCTTCAATCGCCGAAACGAGAGCGGGCAGAACATCGGCTGGATCGGTTGAGGCCGAGTGATTGTAATGGCGAAGCGGGTGAAGCAATGCACCCGTGGAGGTGTCAAAAATACCGATACGAAATCCACTGCCACCGAGGTCAATCCCCATGGCCTTCAAGGCGCATCACCCTTTTTGCGTGCTAAAATCGCATCAACAAGCGGCGGGAACGTCGCACCGTGCGGATGAGGTGAGACGACATCGGCTGCTTCCTGAACAGCCGGAAAGGCGCCGCCGACCGCCACCGACCACCGAAGAAAATCAAACATAGGTAAATCGTTGGGTGCATCACCAACGCACAAGGCCTCATCGGGCGACCAACCCATGCGTTCAAACAGATACCGCAACCCTTCGCCTTTGCTCAAATGGGGCTCCATCAAATGGATGGCAAAGCCGGTTCTGACCACGCTCAGGTGCGACCATTGGCTTTCCTTCACGGCCTCAATGATGGCTTCCAGTGGCTCATCGGGAAACAAGCACCACTCACTTTCTCGCCAGCGGTTGGTGGCGATGCCTTGAGCGTCCACCCCCACAATGTGTTTTGCGAGCCACACGGCGGCCTCCTTGGCTTCGTCCGCCTTGGCGCGAAGCACGGGCGCCTCCCATGAAGGGTGCCAAATCACGCCACCGTTCTCACAACACATCGGCGCTGAGAGGCCAAGGAAGCGCCACAGCCCGTAAGTGACCGGCCGAACATTACCTGTGGCCAGGACCACTGGAATACCAGCTTCCTCGAGGCGACGAAGCGATTGAACCGCATCCGTCGAGAGGTGCTTTTTCCCATCGGTGATGGTCCCGTCGATATCGATGACCACCACGCTGGGGCACCAACCTTCTGGTAACCACTGCATGTGGTGAGCCAGCCGAATGAAAATCAAGAACATTCCCTCTACTGCAAGCCAACAACCATGCACATGAAAGGTTTGATGAGGGCAGGGTGGATGGCGAGAGCATGGGAGGGGAAGACGAAGCAGAAGTCTTCCTTTCATTGGAAGACGATGAGCCCGTCGCGGCACCTGAACCCCCACAGGAAAATCCGGTGCTTGCCCAAGAGGTTGAACCGGAAACCCCCGAAGTGTTGGACCCTGAAATCGTTGACTCCACCTTCGTTGAAGATGCCAGCGGGTCTTTTGCCGTCAGTTGGCCGTTGCTGGGCATGGATTGCCCGGATTGTGCCTCAAAGGCCATGGGCGCTCTGGGCCACATGAAACAGGTGACGAAGTCCAATGTATCGGCGACCTCGGGTGAAGTCAAACTCAACATCAATCTCGAGGAGGGTACGCTTTCAGAGGTGTCCGCAGTGTTGCGGTCACTGGGCCACGCCCCCGATATTGACCACCACGAAATCGTCGGTGTGCGGGCCAAAGCTGTGGCTCAGAGAAACGATGTTCCCGTGCAAAAACTCGAGCGGGTGATTCGCCGTCAACCCGGTATTTTGGACGCTGAAATCTCCGATGATGACCGAATTCTCGTTCAATTGGTGGTCACCAATGAGAAAGAGCTTCTTGACGCAAGAAGCCGTGCACTGGGCCACGTCTTGGGGATTGAACCAAACTTTGTGCTGGCCAAATCCGACCGGCTTCGTCCCGACCAGTGGAGATTGATCGGCGGAGGCATCGCCTTCCCGGTCTTGTTGGTGGTCATGCTGGCTGAATTGATCGGCTACCACGGCATCTTGATCCCGCTCTTGGCCATCCCTGGTGTTGCCATCGGCGGTGTTCAGATGTTCAAGGAAGCCTTTGCCTCGGTACGAAATCTGCAGATGGGCTTCCAAGTGCTGACCAGTCTGGCCGTCATCGGTGCCTGCATTTTGGGCATGTGGGAGGAAGCCCTCATCGTCACCATCCTCGTTGCGTTCACCATCCACCTCGAAGGGGACGCCTTGGTCAAAGCACGGCAAGCCATGCAGGGCGGCTTGGACCGGTTGCCCCGAACGGCGAGAAAAGTCAACCAGCGTCATGCCATCTCACTCTCGCCCGGAATGATCATCACGGCCCCGGTTGGTGGCATGACCTCACCAATGCTTGGCGCCATGAATATGCACACCCACTCACACGCCCTGCCAGAGACAGAAATGGTCCCCATCGACCTTATTCGCCCGGGTGATAAAATCGAAATCCGAAGCGGTGAACTCATCCCTGCGGATGGGCGAATCGTCGAGGGCAAGGGGGCACTCAACAAAGCACCACTCACGGGAGAGTCCGTCCCCGTGGACGTTGGCGAGGACGATGTCATCGAAGCGGGTTTGGTGCTCTCCAAAGGGCCCGTGGTCTGCGAAGTGCTGGCTGTGGGCGACAAGACACGACTTTCCGGTCTCATCGATGCTGTTCACACATTCCGGGACGTGCCCCCTCGACTTCATAGCAGCATTGAGAAATTCACCGCCGTTTGGGTGCCAGCCGTGCTGTTTGGTGCTTTGGCCGTTTGGTACTTTTTCTTCCCCAACGACTGGAAGATCATCCTTCTCTTGTGGGTCGTTTCCTGCCCCTGTGCGCTCTTGCTCGCCACCCCTGTCCCTCATGCTGCGGCGCTTTCCAACGCCGCGCAAAACGGCGTGATCGTACGAGGCGGGGATGCACTTGAGCGCATGGCGCACGTCAACCACATCCTGCTGGACAAAACGGGCACCCTCACATCAGGGCGACCAACCGTTGGCGAAATCGTGCTCGGCAAAGGTCGACGTAAGCATGCGGCGCTTCAAATCATGATGGGGCTTGAGTCCCGTTCAAACCACCCTTACGCCTTGGCGATGGTGGAACACTGCGCCTCGGAAGGCATCAAGGCCGCCTCCATCAAACAACTCAACGACATCGACGCTGGGGTGGCAGGTCAACACGGCAGCAGCGAGGTGGCCTTCATCCGACCGGACAAGGCCGAGGCGATGGGCGTTGAGGTCGAAGCAAAATTGGTTGAGGCGTTTGAGCGAGCCAAAGAAGCAGGGCACGGTGCGAGTCTGTTGGTCAAGGACGCAAAGGGGATTGCGCTTGCGACCTTTGTTCACGATGATACGCGAGATGGAACGGACGCCCTTATCGCGTCGTTGCAAGAGCGCAACATCAACATCGAGATTCTTTCAGGCGACCATCAAGATGCTGTTTCAGAATTTGCGCGGTCGGTCGGCTTACCCGAAAGTGCAGCCCACGGTGGCTTGAGCCCCGAGGAGAAAGTGCAGTGGGTGAAAGCAAGGTCCAGTTCCCACGTGACGATGATGGTTGGCGACGGCTTCAATGATGCTGCCGCCTTGGCCGTTGCCGATGTCGGTGTGGCCATCGGTACCGGGGAAGCCGTCAACTTGGAAGCGGCCGATGTCTTGGTCCCAGGCGACGATCCTCGCATGATCACGCAAATGATCGACCTCGCTCGTCAAGCCCAACGCACCTTGATGCAAAACCTGTTTTTCTCCGTCTTCATCACGGTCACGCTGGTGTTTGCAGTGGTTCAGGCATGGTACGACCAACTCTGGGTCGGCGTGCTGATTCACGAGCTTTCGGTTGTTATCGTCATCCTCAACGGTGCCCGCTTGGCCCAAAACGGACAATCCATGAAGCTCTTGAAGGAGACGCTGAAGTCTGTAGTGGAGGATACGCGAATTGCTTTTTCCTCCTTCAGAGCACGGTATTTGCCCGCACGCGGTTAATGAAATTCTTTTGGTTTGACGCGACATATTCAAACCCTATGAGTCCGTCTTCCGAGTTGGTGCGAGAATGGGACGAGTGCGCGGCGACCCCATCACCACCGCTCTCGCCCACCCTACGCGCCGCGCAGCCTATGTTGCGCTGGCTCAGTCGGAAGAGATGAGCACGGTTCAACTTCAACAACATCTTGGCGTTGACCGCTACAACCTCTACCACCATCTCAAGAAACTCGCTTCCCTCTCCCTGATTGAAAATCATCGAGACCAAGGACGCGCCCGATGGTGGAGAAAGGACCAGCACGTCGATCTGCCAGAATTGCTCCAAACCACCGCAGCCCCTGCTGCGCCCGCTCAAGTTGCACCAACACCCTCCCGTCCAGTTACGACCTTGGCCTCACTGGCCGTTGATGAGGAAGGACGAGACGTCATCGTCCTGGACCTCCAAGGCTCGAGGGACCAGGTCAGCGCCAAACAACTCATCGTTCGCCTGTCAGAAGAATTTGGACTTTCTTTGGATGTTCCTTGGAACTTCATACCGGAACAATTGGTTCTTTACTCGAAAAAGAAGTGATTTCATGTCCGAGGAATTGAGCGTGGAATCAAAGGTGTCCCCACCTCCACTCACCTGCCCGAAATGCAATGGCATGCTGCCTGTGGGCTTGGGTGAACTTACCTGCAACCTTTGCGATGCAAGGGTGCGTGTTGATCACCCGTTGACCCGACGGAAATGGAAGGAAGAGAAAGTCTCCTGTCCTTCGTGCTCAAAGGTGTTGGTCGCCGGAGTTGACCACCGCCCAGCGGAGTTGAAATGTGGGTCCTGCAACGCATATTTCACGCTCAAAAAACATGTCCCGCGGGTAGAGATTACCTGTCCTGGATGTCATCGTAATCTGCGTATGAAACGCCGCCCGGGCACCAGAACCATTGAGTGCCCTGCTTGCGACACGGAGTTTACCGTTCGATTTTGACCCCACGGTCAACGATTAGAGGTCAAAAAAATCCCTTTACGGCGCGCCGATTCGTCGCGCTCCTTATCTATGAAGAGAAGCCCATGAAGAAGTGGATGGGATTCCAATGGGTATGAGCGAAAGCCATGACAGTGAGGCAGTGGATGCGGCTCACACGGGTCAAGAAGCGACCGAACGGGTGACCCTTGCGTCGCTTCGTTCCCAGTTCACGTCGGCCGATACCTCCTCGTTGGACGATGCGTTGGGCACACGTGCTCGATTTCGACAAGAGGAGCGTTTGCGGGCAGATCTCCGACGAGAGCGGCGTCTACGCCAACAGGCCATCACCGAGCGTGTCAACGCCATGAAGGCGAACATCGCCAAGGATTTAGCAACGCAGCACGACATGACGCTTGACGCGTTGGAAAACGAACTCCGTTCCTCCATGGAAGCCGAACTTGAGACCATGGAGCGCGACGCACTCGCCGCAGAAGAATCTCGAGTTCGCCACGAATTGGACCTTCGTCTTGAGCGTCAAATACAGGCCATGCACGAGCAACACGGTGTTGAACAACACCAACGCTTGGAAGAGCGCAAGGCCGAGATGAAAGCCTCCATTGAACGCCAACTGCACGAGGAATACGACCGCCGGCTCGCCATTCAGAAGGAACGCTTGAAACTCGATTATAACCAAGAATTGCAACATCGTCTTCGAGAGGTTGAAGCCAACCTTGAGCAGGAAATGGAGCAGCGATTCGTTGAGATGGAACAGTTGGAAATTGGGCGCCTTGAAGACGGTCATGAGGCCTTGTTGACCGAACGTGAAGACCAATTGCGCCGAGGCATCCGAACCCGACTTGAACAACAACTTCGTCAGCGCCTCAAACAACGTGAGGCTCGCCTCAAAGTCGAATTTGAGCGACGTAGCCTTCGTCTGGAAGAGGATATTGCCCAGCAACTTCAGGTTGACATTGAACAACAACTCCGCCGAGAAACCGACGACCTCGAGGAGCGCATGCGTGAGGATGTGGAATTGGCCATCGCCAAGCGCCGTGATGAGCTCCGAGGTCAAATCGAACAGCAACTCAACGAGCAACAAGCCGAAAGGCTGGCTGAGCGAAAGGCTCGCTTGAAGTCGAAGTATGACCTCACCTTCAGCAAGGCCATCGACGACATCTCAAGGAGTTTGCAAACGGAGATTGAGGCGGAACTCGAACACCGAATGGAGAACGAATTCAGTTCCTACCGACACGCCCGAGAAGCCGAGATTCAGAACCGTCTTTCCCGCTACCGCTACGAGCGAGAGGCCGAGCTCCGCGAACAGTTGGAAGCCCAATACGCCGTCAACAAGCAGGACTGGACCGAGCGCCTGGACCTTGAATTCCAATCCCGAGAAGCAGCCGCTCGTAAGGCCATCATGTCCGAAGTCGATGCGCAACTGCGCAACGAGCGCTTGACCCACGAGACCGATCTTGACCTGCTGAAGGAAGAGACGGCGCTCGAACTTGAGGTTGAGATGGAAGAGCGTCTCCGTGATTTCAAATCCCGCAAGGAAGAGGAAGTCGCCACCCAACTCGAACGCCAGTTGGACAAGCGAGAAGAGATCATGCGCAACAAGGCGCTCATCGACGTTCGCAAGCGAGAAGCACAAATCCGTGCAGAAATCGAAGCCCAACTCGGCCTCAAGCGAGCCGAGATTCGCGACCGCCTCAAGGGGCTTGCCGAAAAGATGGATTCGTTCAAGGAAATGGCGGAGGAAAAGATGCGGGAAGCCGTTTCGCAACAAATTCAGGGCGAAATCGACGCCGACGAAACCGAACTCCGAGCACGAGAACAGGAATTCAGTTCGCTCCAAGCCACCGATACACGGGCCGAAAAGCGACAGAAATGGATGCAATCCATCTCCGGACAAGCCCCCGCTGCCTTTGGAGCGGGTGCCATGGACCCGACAGCCCTCGGTGCACGCCCTGACGGGTTGGGTGCAGCCGCTGGCCGACCACTTCGTGGCCTCATGGGCCAACAAGCCCAGGAAGAGCCTCGCCTCGGTTTGGGCAACATGCGAGCCCCGATGACCAGCGCCCGACCGCTGGCGGGTCAAGTGCCACCTGTCCGAACCGTCCGACAGCCCATCGCTCAACCCGAACCGGTCCGCAACATCAGGCAACCCATCGCTGCGGCTGAACCCGAATTTGTTCCACAAGAAGAAGCCGCCATGGAAGATGCGAGCGAAACGATGCTCGAGGACGTCCCTGAACCGATGGAGGAAGCCACCTCCGTGGTCGAGGAGGTCATGGAGGAGGAAACGGTCGCCGATGAGGTGGTGGAAGTTGAGGCTCCAAGCTCAACCATGCAACGTCCAACGGCGCTCTTGAAGCCCATTCGTGGCACGCTGCGACCGCTCGAAGAGGAGGAAGAAGTTCGTACAGCCCCATTGACACCGGTCGGCCATATGCTCATCCCCGAAAAGAAGCGTGGACCACCACCCTCCTCGTCCATCGGGCAGAAAACAGCGACCCTCAAACCCGTTCGAGGCACCCTTACACCGGTGTCCAAAACCCCGGTGAAGCGCCTTGAGCCGAGTGAAGACCAAGACGAAGATTGAGGCCAACTTCGTTTACACACCCAAGCGCGTTGTTCATATCCATCGGGTTCCTCGGATTTCACATGAAGCGATGGCTTGCAGTTCTCGTTGTATTTCTCCTCGGTACGCAAGCGAGCATGGTGGGCACTGTTGCAGGTGACCTGTCGCTGCTGACCGACGGTGGACAAACGGACAGTCTTGACCGTCCTCTCGTCTTGTGGACTTCCCTCTACGATGGCCGAATTCTGACAGTTGACAACGAAGGCAACGTGAGCGTGAACGCCTTTACCAACGGTGTTCTCTCAACTCAGTGGACCGTTTTCCTTGATGTCGATGCCAACAACGCCCGGCTGGACGATGCTCAAGAATTGGTCACCGTCGCTCACGACAATGGCGCCTATGTGGTGCAGATGAGCACCCAAACGGTCTACTGGAACATCACAACCCCCGACCCCGTGAACGATGTTGTTTTGGACAAGGAAGGCGACTTGTGGCTGGTCTACTACGCCGGAAAGCGTCGCGCAGACCAGTACGACACGACGGGATTTACTGGGGTCAGCAGCACCACCATCGCTTCAGGAATTTCGGCCTTTGAGATTCTTCATGACGGACGGGTGGCCATCGCCTCCTACAACAAGAAGATCTACGTTCACGGCGCCGACGGAACCTTGACAACTACCCTTGAGGAGCCCAACGGCATCGTTTCGGCCTTGGTTGAAATTGACAACACCACCCTCCTCGCAGGAACCACCGGTGGCACACTCTATCATTACGATACGACCACATGGGCATCATCCAGCCTCAGCCTGGGCCACACCAAAGAGAGCGTGTCCATCGACGGCTACAATGGCATGTATGTCGTAGGTGCAAAACAAGGAAAAACCACCTTCATCGATGAAACCAACTTCACGGTGCTCCAAACCTTCACGGCCTCTGGTGAGATCATCGCCACCGTTCCTCAGTTCACCGGCCAATTCTTCGCCATCGGCGTAGGGCCCTTGGACACCAAGGTGCGCTATTTTGACCTCGACTCCGACCAAGACGGCGTGAACGACCTCATGGACGCTTTCCCGGATGACGCCACCCAAACCCTCGACACGGATGAAGACGGCTACGGGGACAACCCCAACGGCAACCAAGCCGATGCGTTTCCCAACGAGCCCAGCCAATGGACGGACAGCGACGGGGACGGGTATGGCGACAACGTCGCCGGTGAAAACCCCGACCTCTTCCCCAACAACGCCGACCAGTGGGCGGATGCTGATGGCGATGGCTACGGAGACAACAGCGACGGCCAAGATGGCGATGTCTTCCCCGAGGAAGCCACCCAGTGGTCCGATTCGGACCGAGACGGCTACGGGGATAACCCGGAAGGGTTCAAACCCGACAGTTGTCCGACCGTCAACGCCTTCTCAACCCTCGACCGCTACGGTTGCCCCGACAGCGACCTGGACGGTTACTCCAACCCCGAGGAGAACTGGACGGTGGACGACGGCGCCGACGCATTGCCCAACAACCCAACGCAGTGGCTCGATGGCGACGGCGACGGGTATGGCGACGCCTCAGACGGTCAAAGCCCGGATGCATGTCCGTGGGAGTTTGGCACCTCGACCAAGGCGGTCAGCGTCGACCCGAACAGCACCAAGGGCTACGTTGACGTCCCATCGTTTGGATGCCTTGACGAAGACGGCGACGGGTATGTTGACCGAACCGAATCGCCACTCATGGACATCGACCCCAACGAGCATTTTGACGGCGACGGCGACGGCGTCGGTTCGAATTCGGATTACGACGATACACGCGGTTTCATTCAAACCGAGCAGGACCACTGTTTGAACGATAAAAACGACACTTCTGAAGCCTGCATGGGCTGGAATGACCCTGCCTATCAGGCCTACGTGAACAGCGTCGAGGAAGGCACACTCGTCTTGGGATACAATGCATGGAACACCACCAAAGACAATCCTCAGGGGGGCGATTCAACTCAGGGCACCGTTGACGATGACACCTTGAATCAAGTCATCATGGTCGGTTTGGTCGCCTTTGTTGGATTGACCGCCGTTATTTTGGGCGTCGCCTTCATCATGAATCGCCGAAAGGAGGCGGCCACCACCAAGGAGTACGGTGGCGTACGCCCTGGCATGTCAAGCAACGCCGCCAAAGAAGCCTTGGAAGGACGAGGAGGCTTATCCGCTGAAGGCGGCATCATCTCGGATGCTTCGTGGGATGACGATGTCGCCCAGCTCAACTTCGATGAAGAGGCGGATGGATTTGCAGACATGGACATCAAATCGGACGAGAACCTCGGCGAGGCGGCCTCAATGACGTATGAAGAAGAGAGCATGGAATCCATCGCTGGCGTGGAAGCGGACACTCCAGAACCAGCAAGTGCGCCCGAAACGAGCAGTGACACCCCCGAACGCCCGAGCGAGGCTCCACCTCTCCCAGAAGGTGGGCTACCTGACGGTTGGACCATGGACCAATGGCAATGGTACGGCCATGAATGGCTCGCAAAATACGGCAAGAATTAGACCCAAACGATGGGCAAACTTGCCTTGAGGGCGCCGAGTTCAACCCCCGTGTACAGCGGTTTTCCCTCTATTTTGCAGGTGTTCATCACCAGCCACAAAAAGCCGTTCCACGCTTTAGCGTCGGCGAACAATTCCACTTTTCCGTGAATCGCCGCCATCAGCAATTGTGCTTGTTCGGTCTCGTCGCTGCACAACCCTTTGACCAAATCTTTGGCTCGGAAACGATAACCTGGAGGGCGCCATGACATCATGGTGATCAAACCTGGAAGGGAGCGAGGTTGAGGCGCTCAGCGAGGTGGTCAACATCAACATCAACAGCCTGCTTCATGCGGTCTCGAAGGGTATCGATTTCACCCTTCATCTTGAGCATCTTATGCGTGCGAATCATCTCCGCCAACAACTCGTTCACGCTCTTGTGACCGCCGGTCGTACGCAACGTGTTCAATTGACGTCGAATCTCATAACTCACGCTCACGGATGTCATCCCTTCTGCTGTCATGCGCTAACCCGGTCGGTGTTCGGCTTGGGCCCATACTTAACCCATGCGAAGGGTTTCGGGGTCTACGGTGCCGTTTGGGAGGCGAAAGAGGTGCACCGGGAAACACGAAATCAGCGAATGTTTCGTTCTCGGCGCAGCCGGGATTCCTCGACCACGCCAAATTCTCGACGGACTTCCTGGACGCGCTGATGCACTTCCTTCGCCAGCGTCCAGTACTCCAAACTTCCAGCTCCTGCACCCGAATTCGTGGGTTTGTTAAGGATGACCGTCGGGGCACCGCTCCAGGGTGCTTCAGCAACCTTTGCCAGTCTACGCACGGTGGTGTTGAACAATTTATTCGGCATTTTCTTGTTGACTTGGTCGCACACATAGGTGCTGAGTTTGGAGCGGCCGTCCACCATGGTCATGACAATGCCGAAGATCTTGAGGTTGCGATTGATGCGGCGCTGAATCATCTTGATGGAGTTCATCAGCATGCTGAAGCCTTCCAAAGCGTAGTATTCGGCTTGAACGGGCACCATCACCCAGTTGGCAGCGCACATCGCGTTGATGGAGAGCAAGCCAAGGGAGGGTGGTGTATCGATGATGATGTAATCAAACTCGTCCATGATGGGCAAGAGCGCCTCTTGAAGACGGGTTTCTCGGCCGATTTTGTGACTCAATTCAATCTCTGCACCCGAGAGATGGATGTCGCTTGGAAGAATCCAAAGATGGCCGGCATCAATGGTTTCGGGGACTTTCTTGCCCCCGTTTCGGTTGCTCCACGCTTCTCGCATGGCCTTCGTGATCTCTTCGGGTGGAATGAGGTACTCCTCCATCAACGGCAATTCCTCACCGCCATCGTTGGTCAACAGGTCGTAGACCGTTTTCTTGATCTTCTTTTTCTCAAGACCAAACGATGTCGCACAGTTGCCTTGTGGATCCAAATCAACGAGCAGGACCTTGGCGGGAGGCAACCCTTGTCGCCGAGAACCTTTGGCCAGCGCAGCGGCGACGTTGACCGCCGTGGTGGTCTTTGCACACCCACCTTTCTGGTTCGCAACGGCGATGACCATTTTGTAGGGATTCACGATGTTTCACCTCCGGCAGATTCAGCAGGAAGAAACTCCCCTTTCAATGCGAGCCTCAAACGCCCCGGTTTCAAGCCGGTTGAATGACAGGAACGGGCACTTCGGAGAGGATCTTTCGCACGATGTGCATGCCGGTGATACCTCGAATCTTGGCTTCAGGCTTCATGTTGATTCGGTGGGAGATGATTTGCAAAGCGATGCCCTTGATGTCATCGGGGATGACATAGTTGCGTCCTGCAACAGCGGCCGCAGCACGGCCGGTCTTGAACAAGGCCTGACTGGCACGGGGGGAAGCCCCGTTGATGACACGGTGGTCCTCACGGGTGCGCTGCACGATTTCGATGATGTAGGAGAGAATGGCCGGGTCGACGTGGACCGTTTCAAGGGCTTTTTGCATGGCGACGACCTTCTTTGGCGAGGTGACCTGTTCGACCACGTGCTCGTCTTGTCCTCGCAACTTGCGTCGAGCGAGAATGGCTTTCTCCTCGGCCCGGTCGGGGTAGCCCATGCTCATCTTCATCAGGAATCGGTCCATTTGGGCTTCTGGAAGCGGGTAGGTTCCTTCCTGCTCAATGGGGTTCTGCGTGGCCAACACAACGAAGGGTGCAGGGAGTTTGTGGGTGATTCCTTCAATCGTCACCTGCTTTTCTTCCATGGCTTCGAGCAAAGCTGCTTGGGTCTTGGGCGGCGCACGGTTGATTTCGTCAGCGAGGAGAATGTTCGAGAACAAGGGTCCAGCACGGAGTTTGAACTCGCCTGATTTTTGGTCGTACATGTAGGTCCCCATGATGTCAGAGGGCAACAGGTCGGGCGTGAATTGGACACGCTTGAACTTACAACCCAGTGCGCGAGCGAAGGTGTTGGCAAGCAGCGTTTTCGCTAGACCGGGAAAGTCCTCAAGCAGCATGTTGCCGTTGGAGAGGATACCGACCGTGACACGGCGCAGGTTCTCGTTTTTACCGATGATGACTTTGCTCACCTCGTTCATGAGGCTGTTGGAAATAGCCGAGACGGTCGCGATCAAATCTTGGGTACGTGCGCCACCGGCGCCTGCTTGCATGCTTGCTTCCATCTCAAGACCTCGTTTGCAAACTGATGTCTTCTCATATCTTATATGAATGTGTGCGCTTTCATCGCCAAAAATGCTCATCCGAACATCATCGCTGTGGCCTATCGGCCCCAGAAATGATTGTCCTTCCGGTGAAGAGCGACGATCTCGGCCAAAATCTCCTCTTCCAGTGGCGAGAGGTCCACCTTCTTCAGGCGCTTGACGTGGCGTTCGGGAACGTCGACATAGAATTCGTCCAATTCCTCGATGTGGCGACCAACGGTGGGTCCTTGAACCGCCACGGCGACCTCTTCGCCCTGCATGGCTTCCTTCACGTCCTCGCTTGCACGGGTGCGCAAACTCTTGACCTGCCCAACTGGCGTACCGTCCAGTTTCATCAATCGCTGACCGACATGAATTCGCCCCCCGAGCACCCGCATACCGACGATGGCCGGGCCCTTGGCGCGGAAGGTGTGGTCCTTCAGATAACGCACTTTTCCAGGGTAAACCAGCGCTTCACGCTGCTCTTCCTCAATGGCGGCTTTGGTGGTTTCTTGCCACTCCTCAAAGGCGTCCATGATGTGGTAAATGATGGGGCCGGAGATGAATTTGACCTCACCTTCGTCATCCGCGAGTTGTTGAGCCACATCGCTCGTGTTCGCCTTGGTCGAGAAACCAAGAATGACCTTCTGAAGCGGGTCGGCGGCGGATTTGGCCATCAAGACGTCCTTCTTGTTGACGGGCCCAACCGTGGCTTGACGCACCGGGATGTTTCGTTGATGCAACTCAAAGGCAAGGGCTTCCAATCCGCCGACGGTATCGGCCTTGATGACCACGCCCGTACGGTCTTCTTCCGCTCCGCGACATTCACCTTTGGCGGTGTGTTCCTGGAAGGATTGACGAGCAAAAATCTCCTTGCACGAAGAGCACATGACCGGCATGCTGTTGAAAATCGCCCGCCATTCTTCCCGAATCGCTTCCTCGGCGACCTCAATTTCTTCGGCAGTGTTGGCCAAATGCAGCGTTGTACCGGCGATGGTGGCTTCGAGCTTTGGCGCCACGATCTTGACGCCACAGGCGGCTTCTACGCCGTCAAAGTTGACCCAGCGCTTTCCGGCGTCTCGCATTTCCGCCATGCCCTGAGGCCGCTTAAGCCCCTTGATGTGGGTCCTAAACGGTCCGTCCTGACCGGCGAGCATGATGGTGTCGCCGACCTTGAGTTCGCCCCGATAGAGGATGACATCGACGGTTTTGCCCATGCCAACCTCGTCTCGCATCTCCAAAACGGTTCCTTGAGCCGACCCGAGGGTATCGGTCAAACGGTCCTCAAGGAAACGCTCGGCCAGGCCGACGGTGACCGCCAGCAGGTCTTGGAGTCCCTCTCCTTCCTTGGCCGACATGGGGACGAGAGCGACGTTTTGTCGGAAATCTCGGATTTGGTCGTAGCGCTCGAGGTTAAACCCGTGCTCTGAAAACTGACCGATGGTCTTCCAATACCGATCTTCAAACAATGCACGAACATCTTCTCGTTGAGCCTGGAACGACTCGACGAAGGAACGCCCTCGCTCGCTGCGCCATCCGTGAAGGCGGTCAATCTTGTTTCCAGCAATGACGAACGGCGTGCGGGTTTCCTTGAGAATGTTGAGGGACTCGATGGTTTGGGGCTGCAAGCCCTCCATGATGTCAACCACCAAGACGGCGATGTCAGCTACCGACCCGCCTCGATTTCGTAGCGATGCGAAGGAATGGTGGCCCGGCGTGTCAATGAACAACAATCCGGGTGATTTGAAATTCTTCCCACCCAACATGGCGGCGCACGTTTCGTTGAGGACGTCCGCCGGCACTTCGGTGGCGCCGATGTGTTGGGTGATGCCGCCGGCTTCTCGGTCCATCACGCTGGCTTGGCGCTGGCTGCCGATGGAGCGAACCATGTCGAGGACACTGGTCTTTCCGTGGTCGACGTGACCGAGAACCGATACAATCGGTTGTCGGTTGTGACCGCGTGGAGGTGCCTCGCCTTCATCGGCGGTTGTGACCTCTTCGTCAGCCATGGTATCACCACTCAATGTGCGGTGTTATGAGGGTTCACTCGTAAACCCATGTGCCCATGGTGTTCTCCCAGGACATCAAGCCTTCGGGGAACCACAAGCCGAGCTCAAATTCGGCCGTTTCCGGAGCATCTGAGCCGTGAATCATGTTGTAGCCCATGTCCATGCCGAAGTCGCCACGGATGGTGCCGGGGTCGGCGTTTCGGCCGTTGGTAGCGCCGATGAGTTTGCGAGCGACGGCAATAGCTTCAACACCCTGCCAGGCCATGCAAACGACGGGACCGGAGGTCACGAATTTGATGAGGCCGGGGAAGAAGGGGCGTTCCTTGTGGACATCGTAGTGTGATCGAGCGATTTCTTCGGTCGGCACCATGGCTTTCAGGCCGACGAGTTTGAGGCCCTTTCGCTCAAATCGTCCAATAATTTCGCTGATGAGGCCTCGCTGCACGCCGTCGGGTTTGATCATGACATAGGTCGTTTCCATGGTGTTCACCGTACCGACCCAAAAGTGACCCGTTTATGGGCGTTGCTGTGGGGCTGTGCGCACGTCAGCGTTCACTGAATGCCGCCCTTGACGTAGTGGCGAGTCCACTTCACCTTGCGAGCGTTGCGCTTCAGTTGGAGTTGGTTCTTGCGAGCCTTGCTGCTCTTGAACCAAAGAACACTGCCGTCCTTGCGGACAAACATCATGCCGGTACCGGGTTCAATCTCTTCGCCCGTAAAGTTGCAAATTCGTCGTTCTGGCATTGTTCTCACCGTGCGTTCAACTTGCGGGCTTCACGGCCCGTGTCCTTGAGCATCAAAATGTCGCCAACTCGAATGGGTCCGACGACGTTTCGGCTGATGATACGGCCAACGTCCCGGGGGTTGGGGGCGTCGTTGACACGCACCTTGACTTGCGTTGCTTCACCGGTCATACCGGTTCGGCCGACGATTTCGACCACTTCTGCTGGCCATCCACCAAGTTCTTCACTCATCGTACTCAACTCGTAATGGACGCTCAGTTGTTCTTGAGGCCTTTGATTTCCTCAACAACTTCGTGGAATTTCTCTTGGGCACCTTTGGTGATTTCCATGACAGCGATGGAGGCTGCGGTGGTGTCCTTTGGCATGCCGATGCCCTTGGCAAGGAATTCTTGACTGGGCACGTAGCCGTATGGAATGTCTTTCTCCTCACAAATCAACGGGATGTGGGCGAGCAACTCAGGAGGGTTCACGTCCTCGGCGAGGATGATGAACTGGGCCGTACCGCGCTCAGCGGCTTTGGTCACTTCGTTGCTTCCTTTCTTGACACGACCGTTCTTGTTGAGGTCGATCATCTCGTAAATTTTGTTGGCTAGGTCTTCTGGGGTTTCAAATTGCACATGTACACTCATTGGAATCTCTCCTTCCTCGTGATAGGGGCATCCCTCCGCACGACCCCGCGGATATAAACGCAACGGCGAGATTAACGGGGTGTATTTTGTCCCGCTTCCACCCAAATGGTGCGCAGTGTCCTGTTTCTCAGGATGAAAGGCCAAGTTCACCCAAGATTTCGTTCACGCCCCGAGCCAGCGCCGGGCCTCCAGAAATGACGTCCCGAGCGTTGGGCAGAGAACCCGTCGCATGCACACCGTCCACGTAGCGAAGCAGACGAGCGATGGCACCGCCGGTGAACAG
>DAGF01000047.1 GCA_002495645.1 Euryarchaeota archaeon UBA549 | reverse complement strand
CGACGGGTGCAACATCCCCGGGTCGGGAGAGAGCGAGGGCTTCTTGCCATCAGCGAGTTTGATGGCGGGACTGGCGGCCATGACCGGCGCAGCTGTCGTGTTCATCGCACGCCGAGGTTGAATCAAGCATCAGCATGATGCTCGACCAGCCGTTCAACAAATCGACGCTGTTCCATCGACCAGGCGGTTAACAACACGCTGACTTCACTGCGTTCCGCGTTGAGGTGGCCATCAGAGAAACCAGCGACCATGAGGTCGCTGTCCACCAACGGAAGGTGCTCACCGGACACGACCAGACGGCATCCGTCGTCCTCAACCCGGGCGGAACCCCAGGCAAAGTTGAGGGTTGAATCGTTGAGGTCGGTCTCAAGCCCGCCGGCTCGCAAAAAACGTTGAAGAGCGCTCAGCAAAGCATGGCCATCGCCCTTTTTTCCATCATCAACGCCACCGTAAGCGGAAAGAAAATCCAACTCCGTTTCGTTTTGCTCCATCAAGTGGTCAAGACCACGCCCGTCCTTTCCCATCAGCCCAACTCCTCAGTGGAGAGACTGGTCCAGCCGATGAGGCGGCCGTCGGAGGCATCGGCGAGCAAGGAGAAACTGCGGTCTTTGTTGCCGTCCTCCCATTGACGCTGAACGTCGACGGTCGTGGCGCCAGAGGTGTCGAGGAAATCGCTGAAGTCAATGCCAAAGCCGGTACCGGGAACGACGACAAGGTAGCCCATGCTCGTGGTTTCGTGGGGCCCGTTGCTGTCGTAAAGCGCTGAGGCCCCGGTCAAATCGGGGAAGCGTTGGTCGTCCATCAATCGGGCTTCGATGGCGTGAAGCGGGAGCACCTTCGGTATGGCGTCCCGGTTGTGGGTGATGGATTCGTCAAAGGTGCCTTTGGCAATGAATTCACAGGTCAAGGCATCGCTTCCCCCGCCTGAGACTGAAAAGTGCAACCATCCAGCCGTGGTGTCGCTGTCCACCCACGACAGGTTCCATTCGGTGGACGTGCCGTTCTGTTTGTCAACGGCGCGCCAAACGTACCCGTCGTTTTCCAAAGCCGTCACTGCCCCGGAGGCGACGCCGCTGAATTCGTCAATGCAGGTCATGGCTTCGTCCAGCGGGTGTTGGCGCACGGTGGAGTTGTCAGGAAGATGGGTGCCGTCGACGCCCCAGTTCACGAGTTCATCGTCGTCTGGGTTGAGGTCGTTAGCTTGCGGGCGATTGTCGTAGCTCTTGCCCAATTCCACGGCCTTGATGCCCCGGGTGAGCGTGGTGCGCTCAAAGGTGTGGTGAAGTTCAAGTTCGCCTTCGGGGAGCACAGCGTCAACACCGCGTTGCTGCCAGGCTGAGCAACTGCTCTGGGAGGCTTCGCTGCTGCTGATGGCGACATCGACCGTCTGGCGAGCTGCCCACGGGCTATCGGCGTCAAGCCACATGGTCATGGACGCATAGCCAAGACAGAAATCACGAACGTCGCGATGGCTGGCGGTGACCTTCCACATGTTCGTTGAACCGATTTTTTCCGAGCCGGTGACGCGCCATTCCCAACCTGAACTCGTGCCGGTGGCGTCTTTCGTGATGTAGGCGTTGCCGAAGAAATCAGCCAACTCCACTGGTGCGATGACCATACCCAAGCCCGGCGATAACTCCTCGAGGTCACCAAGAAGGCCGCCAACCCCGTAGGTGAACACCGTACCTTCGTAGGACGTGGCCGACAAGGTGGCGGCGAACTCGAGTTCCGTGGCCAAAACCACCTGTTCTCGTAATTCCTCCCACTGCTTCAGCGTCAAGTCCGCCTGACCGGTGGTGGTGTCGGTGGTGAAATCGGAGCACTTCGAGGCGATGGGGTAGTGGCCTGAGAGGTCAAATTGTGAGAACGACATTTCGTTCACGCTCTCCACCGCCAACCACGACATCCCCTGGCCGCCCTTGACTTTCACAGCGCCGAGACGGTCATCCGAGGATTGGGTGCTCAATTCCGCGCCGGTGCCCTCCGTGATGGAAATCCGGCTGTCGCCTTGGAAACTCAACTTGATTTTGCAGTAATTCGGAGGGTCGTCCAAACGGTCGGTGACGAGTTGCACGTATTCTTCGGAAGCGAGGAAACTGCCCTCTGTGATCATGTAGCCCATGCTGTCGCCGTAGCGCAAGGAATCAGCGGTGAAGGGCTCAAGTTGGTTGTTCACGTAATACCATCCACCTGCGCCGAGCAGAATGAGGGTGAGCATGACGGCGATGGCTTGCGGGCGACGCACCATGTCCATGAGGGTCATCGCCTTTTGTTCCGATCCTCTGGCGGAGACCCCTTTGGGAGAGGTATCCTCGGGAAGCGGCACTTCCTGCAGTTCCTCTGCCGTTTCTGTTTCAGCCAAGTCCTCATCGTCGATTAAATCCGCTTCAAGGATTTCCGCTTCAAGGACATCGTCCTCGTCAATGTCGGCCTTCCTGTCGGCTTTGGCCGAGGATTTGTCGGCCTTGTCCACCTTGGGCAAGGGAACGTTTTCCATCGTATCGTCGTCCTCAAGAGAGAGCATGACCGGTTCGTCTTCGGTGTCCTCCTCTGCGTCGTCGCCGCCCTCAATGTCAGCGTCGTCGTCCGTTTCGGACTCGGAAACCGGTTCGTCTTCTGCCGTGGTCTGGAACGTGGATGTTTCTTCGTCAAAGACTTCGATGCCCAAGGTCTCCTTATCCACGCCCGCCTCGAGTAAACGGGTGAGCAATTCGGCTTTCTTGCCACTTGCTGAGAGATCGTTCAGGACGCAAAGCGCCTTGAGTTTCGCCACCGTGAGGTTGGTGGTCGGCTCCTCTCCCATGGTCTTACCTCACCAAACCGTAGGCCTGATACCTTTCAAGGCTGGCGTTGTTTTGTTGGCGTTTTGCATCAAATCCAAGGCTTGTGAAGCCCTTCAACCCTCATGGGGAACATACGCACCGTCGGCGTTTTGCACGTAGACGGTTTGGTCGTAGGACCCGTCGGGCATCTTTCGGAAGAAATACCCGTTTTCTGCGGGCTCGTAGGTTCCCTCATCCGCAACAGGTGCTGATGGTTCTGGCGCATCAGCCGGAGCATCTTCAACAGGTTCGTTCGCAGACGATTCTGCAGGAGGCGCTCCGGGTGGACCGGATGGACCGCTTTGCTCAGCAGGAGGTGCTCCGGGAGGACCGGACGGCCCAGCGGGCGGTGCACCACCTGGGCCCGCAGCGATGCGGGCTTTGCTGGCTTCTGAAAGCACCTTGGATTCGGTAGTTTCGTTTTCACCTTCGAGGATTTTTCGCAGCACCGCCCCGTGCTTTTGCGCGCCAACAAAGGCGAACGCAGACAGGCCCAAACACAGGATACCCAGAACGCCGCCAAAGAATTGGTTGGGGTAGAGTTTGCCTTCCACACTCATTTTGTGACCCTCTGAGGTGATTTTGTCGCCGTTGCCGTCGATGTATTCGACGATAAGGCAGTACTGGCCGGGGTCGATGTTGAATTCAAAATCATAGGTGCCGTCGGCCAGAACACGGTCGGTCGCCTCCTGATACTGGTAATCGTGGGAATCACCGGCCTTGGCCTCCTGCATCTTTTCGCTTACGGTGAAGTCGGTGCAGTCTTCTTGCTGAATGACATAGACAGCGATGTTGATGGCGGATTGAGCAGGCGGGTTATCGGCGGTCACGGTCAAGCGCATCGGGACGTCAAAGAGGTCCTCGCCGTCAACGGGGAGGCCCCAAACCAAGCCGATGTCCTTCTCAGCGGATTTGCTGAAGTCGTCGTAATCGGCCGAAAAAGGCATGGGGAACAGGGCAAACCCGAACAGAATGGCGGCCACACCAAGGTAGAGGAAGACGTTCCATCGTGCTTTCTTCAAGCGCTCTTTGCGCTCTTCGATGGACATTTCTTCCATCAACTCGTCTTGGTCCTCGTCAACGGCCAATGCGCCCGCTGCATCAAGTTCCTCTTCGGTCATAAAAGCCCGATATCCGCCGAGCACTTCAAGACCGCGACCGAAGAATCAGCGCACAATGGGAACCGATGGAACCAAGAACGACGCCATGGGCAAGCCCACCATGGGGCTTCGCTTGGCCGTCTTGAGTCGGGGGCCGCGCCTTTACAGCACGCGGCGCATCGTCGAGGAGGCGAAAAAGCGCAACCTCGATGTTGAAGTCTGCGACCCCATGAAATTCTCACTGGTCGTCAACCAAGGCAGCGTTGACGTACTCCACAAAGGGCGCGCCTTCGCCAAAGACGCCGTCATCCCCCGCATCGGTCATTCCATCACCCAGCACGGCGTTGCCGTGCTCCGCCACATCGAACAACTCGGTATCTGGACGGCCAACACGGGCCAAGGCATTCTCCAAAGCCGGGACAAACTCAACGCATCCCAAATCTTGGCCCGGAATCGGATTCCAGTTCCCAAAACGGTCTATGTGAGGGACATCCTCGACGTGGAGCAAGCCATCGAAACCGTTGGTGGTCTTCCTGTGGTGGTGAAGGTCACCCAGGGAACACAGGGCGATGGCGTCTTTTTGCGCCACACCGCCTTTGAGGTGCGAAACCTCGTTCAGGGTTTGTTGATGACCGGAAAATCAGTCCT
>DAGF01000011.1:1155-23333 GCA_002495645.1 Euryarchaeota archaeon UBA549 | reverse complement strand
CCCACCCAAATGCTCTGAACACTCGGGACGGAGGGGGCGTCGCCTTGTGGCAGGGTGACGATGATTTCGAATTCAAGGGGCACAGCGTCGCCTTTGAGGGCCTCAGCGACGTGAACGGTGTTGGTGTGAGGTGCTTGGTCGACGACAGGTTGTCGCATGAGGTGGTAAACGACCTCCCAACCACGGTCAGCACCGCCTTCAGGGAAATGCGTGCCCGTGACCATGGAACAGTAGTTGGCGCCGAGGTCAAATCGGAGGTACTTGGCCACGGCCGTCCAATGTTGAGGAGGCACACTGGCACGAACGAACGCCATCTTGTGGGCGTTGGCGTGGTGCTCAACAGTCGCCGAAACGTCCGAGCCGCCAAAGCGGTCGTTGATGGCCGACACAGCGCTTTGTGCGGCTGTATCTGCTTGTTCGTTCGTGACGCGCATCCCCATGTTCAGTCCTCCCCGACGATGATGGGCTTGTCGCCCTTGCGACCACTGCTAGGGGCTGCACCGATGCGGATGATCTTCTCACGAAGCAAGCCGAAACCGTCGATGAGGGCTTCGGGCCGGGGCGGGCAGCCGGGGATGTATACGTCCACCGGAATAACGGTGTCAACGCCTTCGAGGATGTTGTAGGATTGGAAGTAAGGGCCGCCAGAAATGGCGCACTCGCCCATGGCGATGCAGTACTTGGGCTCGGGCATTTGTTCCCACAGACGGACGATTTTGTCAGCGAACTTTTTGCTGATGGGGCCGTTGACCAGCAACACATCGGATTGGCGAGGTGATGAGCGGAACAGCACACCGAAGCGGTCGCCGTCAAAGCGAGGCGTTGCAGCAGCCGCCATCTCGATAGCGCAGCACTTGATGCCCAAGTGGAGTGTGAACAGGGATTTTCGGCCTGCCCAGTTGAAGTATCGTCCGGCGAGAACGCTCAGGAATTGTTTGATTTTCGTGGCTTTGAGCGCCTCGTCGGTGACATCGCCCACCATTTCAACGAGGGCTCGACTGTTGAATGCAGCGTAGTTTTCGTCTTGTCCTGCCATTTGAATCACCTCAGATGTAAATGCGACCTCGCTTACGGAACACGTACCACACCCCGAGGGACATGGTGGCAAAGAAAATACCGAGCGTCATCAGAGCGGATTCCGCAGCTTCGATCGTGGTCGTTCCGTCAACGCTTGTAGCGTCGGCGGTCACCATGCCGCCAAGCACCAGGAACATGAAGGCCACATCGAAGACGAGGAAGATGATGGCGTACCAGTAATACTGGAAGTGGAATTGAATCATCGCCTCTCCCACGGGTTCGCTACCGCACTCAAAGGTGGTTAGGCGACGAGGGTAGAGGCTGTGGTCGCGCTCATAGCCCTCCAACAGGTAGGAGCGTGTGATGTGGGGGCGGGCCGGATCCACCTTGGGCCGGACCACCCACGTGATGAGGAAGTTGGTCAGTGGCATGATGATGCCGACAACGGTCAAAAATCCGATGGAGAGGTAAGCGCTTGGCACGGATTCAAGTCCCGACATAGGTTCACCCACAGAGAACGCATACGCTCTCTGCTCTAAGCGACTTGAGGCCCCTCAATAAGCGTTGTCAACAGACTGTGTGCGCAAGGGGTCGTCAAGCACCATCTCATGTGGCCGCAGGGCCCCGTTTTTGTTGAAGACCATCAAAGGCCCACAGGCTCATCGGCGACGGCTCAAAACAGCGCCGATGAGGAGGAGCACGAGGACGACGCCCGCCATCTGAGCGACTTGGGTTGTGGAGAGGCCAAACACGCCTTCAGGAGCGGTGCCGATAGCGGCGAATTCGATGTTCTGTCGGTCCAAGACACCGGTCTCGGTCGGTTCTGCTGACACCGTGAACTTGTACGTGTCATCCATCTCAGCCCCGTAAGGTGCACGAACGGTGACGGTCACGTTGAGCAATTCACCCTCGTCGACATCACAAACGAGGTCGCTGTTTTCCTGAAGGCACGTCGGGTTATCGCTGTCGAGAACCACCGACCATCCTCGCAAGTTCTCCGAGGTAAAGACTCGGATTTCGGTTCGGACGTTTCCTGTGTTGAGGATACTGATTTCTTGGGTGGCGGCGGGTTGTCCGTAGACAACATCCAGTTCTTGGCGAGCACCCGCTTCCGTGAATTCAATTTCGTGAATGATGCTGACCTCGAGCGAGACCGACACCAAACCCGAGCGGTCTGCGGCGTTGGAAACGCTGGTGACGAGGACTTCCAATAGCCCACCCTGACCGGTTTGTGCGCCGGGATTCACGCTTAGGGTCAGTTCAACGAAAACCTCGTAGGGTTGCGCGCTGTAGTCGTCAAACGACAGTTCGAGCTGAAGAATCTTGAGTTCGGCGGCGTCCTTGTCCACGGCCAGGTAGGGTTGGCCATCGTCTTGAAGCAGGTAGGTGCTGTTCTTGATGTCCCAGATACCGAAGCCTTTGGGCACGGTGAGTTCGCCCTCCACGGGGAGTCCAAAGGCCGTGATGGAGCGTGTGGCGATGCCCTCAAGGCCGCCAAGGGTGAACACGGCATCATCGGTGCCATCCCCGGTGTTTCGAACCCACATACCGATGGTCTCCTGCCCGTTTGGAGGGAGCACCACCGAAGCGGAGGTGGCCGTGTCGGTGCCCTCAAGGCGCAGGTCCATGGAGAAGTTTCGGTCAGACAGCACGGCCAGGAATTGACCTTCTCGTTGGTTGTCGGGTATGCCGTCGCCGTCAGCGTCTTGGCTGTTGGGGTCGTCCTTGTTTCGCACACGAACCGTGAGGCGACTGCTCTCAAGTTCTTCTTCACCGTCAATGCTCACCACGAGATAAACCGTCGTGGTGGACTGAGGCTCGATGTCGATGTCAATGATGGGCGTCCCGTCTTCATTTTCAAACGAGGAACCCCATGCGGGGCTGGCGGTCTGGGAAACAACAGAGAGGCCGATGGTGTCTCGGATGTTACCTTCGTTGATGAGGTCAATGGGGAAACGAACTTCGGTGCCGGAACGGCCGGTTTGGTCGGTCGCTGGCGTGTCGATGTCCAATCCGTGGACCGCAGCGACGGTGACCCTGAGGTCAATCGTGTCGTAAGCCGTCCCGCCAGATTTTGGCAAGACGCTGAAGGTGATGATCTCCTCGATGGCCAGTGCATTGGCGGGCACACGCACGGTTACGCCGACGGTGGCTGTTTTTTCGTTGCCGTGTTTGGAGCCAACGGAAACCGTTGATGCGTCAAGTTGGACCGCCCAACCGGTGGGAGCGATGGACGATGCAACACGAAGGTTGTCAAGGCCATTGCCTTGGTTGGTGATGGTGATGGTGGTCGATTTGTTGCTGCCGGGTTCAATGTTTGACAGCAAACCCGTGGCAAGCGAAATGCTGGCCCCTCGGGATTGCCCCACGATCACGCGGAGTTCAACTTGGCACTTGACAGCGCCGTTATTGCCATCCTTCCCGACGATTTGCACAACCGTTTCCGAGCCGGCATTCACCGAATCGTCCGGCGAGATAATGAAATCGAACGCTCGCTCTCCGTTGCCGCCTTCATAGGGCAAGAGGCCTGAAGAGGCGCCGTCCACCTGAACCCACGAGGACTTGCTACCGACCGCCGAGGCGTAAACGGTCCACTCGGCGTTGCCGTCGTTGCTGTAGGTGGCGGTTATTTTGGTGTCGTCACCAGGGTTCACGCTGACGGAGCTCTTGCTCAACGAGACGAGGCATTCCTTGAGTTCGGGTATGACCAATTCAAAGTCCACGGTATCCTTGGCTTCCTGCGCCGGATCGTTAGCGACCTCCCCCGTGACTTCCCAGCAATATGTTTTCGCCGCAGCCCCACTGGGAACCTCTACGGTCGCGAAAACAACCTCCGAATCCTCAGAATCAAGTTGGACCGTGGTTTCACTGAGGGAGGCGGTAAGCGATTCGGAAGCACAACCGCTGTCAGATAGTTGGCTAACGGCCAGGTTGACCGTGGCGTTGCTTTGGCCCGTGTTTTCCACCTCAATTCGATACTCGATTTGCTCTTCGCCTTCCCATTCGACGCTTCGGTCCGATTCACTGATGGTGAGGTCGACGCCAAAGAGGGCACTGCCCGAGCCATCGGCTGCAGTCGTGGTCACGACATCGGTTGAAGGTTCGGGAATCTCGGCTGTTGGAGCCCCGACAACGGCCGTGATGGTGGCGGTGATGGTGGTGTCGCAGGCGGTGTTGGCTTCCACCGTTTGAGCGACGCTGACGTTCATGGCAGCCTCCTCATAACTGCCGCCGTCAATTTGGCCTGGAATTTGAGTCACGGTGGAAGAGAAACCGTTGCAGTCTTCGGTGGCTTCCTGAGAAGAAGAGAGTTGAACCGTGACGGGGTCAGAACCCGTGTTTCGAACACGGACCGTGTATTCGCCCGCCTCACCGGGGTTGACCTCAAGGCTGCCGGGTATTCCTGTCACCGTAATGGAAGCGGCACGCCCGCCGTCTGCGCTCACGGCTGGCGCCATCAAAGGAAGAAGAGCCGTGCACATGACAACGACGAGGAAGAGTGCCGTGCGCCGGGAAGCCTTCAACTCGCTTGCCGTAGGCTTCATGGCTTGCGCTCGGTGTTCTCCTATCAAAACCCTATGCTTCTTGTGCATCAAAACAGCACGATGGTTAGGCCCGAACAAAGGCACTGGATGGGCCTCCACAATTCACGCAGGTTTCGATGGAGGAAGCCGTGCAACCGCCGACCTCGTCTGCGTGGTACCTCGCCCCACAACCGGGACAACCCAACATGGCCGTGGTGATTGGTTGGCGACAGGCCCAGCACATCGGTGCAGGGGTTGCACCAGAACCGTTTCGGGTCGTGGTCGCAACCGATGGGGCCGGGGTTGCTGTGGCAACCGGCATTGGAGTAGTCACGGCGGCGGGTGCTTGCCTCGGCATCACCGTGGGAAGCGGTGCGACCATTTGCCCTGCCTTCGGGTCGCTGCGCCTTCGAAGCGCTCCGACCCCGAGGGTTGCAAAGGCGACCAGCAAAATAGCCACGAGCAGGGCAACGGCGAGGGTCGAATCCAAACCACTCTCGCCCGATGTGCCGATGGGTTCACCCGTTGAGGTTGCAACGAAACTGAAACTGGAGTCGCTTGCGGTGCTTTGCGCCAAGTTCACGACGATGGAGGCTGAACCGGGGATATCGGCCCGTATGTTCAAACGAACCAGAACGGACTGCCCGACTTCAAGGTCGAGAATATCGTTCCCGTCGACAGAGGCGACCCATTTTGAGGGAGCCTCAACCAAGACTTGACGCTGAAGCGCTGTGTTTCCTGTGTTGGTGATTTCAACCGTCACCTGCCGCTCTTGGCCGGTGGTGAGCAGGGGCACCGAACCAATGTCCCATGACACCTGTTCGTTGGGCGCAACGAGGAGGCCGACCGTCGTGGTTCGCTCAACCCCATCGCCGTTGAGCACCAAGGTGAACGAAGGTTCGCTCATGGGCGCCATGTTGGCTGCGATGAGCAGGTTGCACACCACGGGAGAGACGGCACCCATGGCAACCGGTTCAACAGGATTGCACTCGCCAAAGAGACCTGGGTCCAACTGAAGACTGGCGCTTGGGCTCCAAACCGTCTCCGCATCGTTGCCCAACAGCCATGTGAATTTCAGCGACTCTCCCGAGGGATGAGACCCTGCCCCTTGGGGTGTACCGAACGACGTGCCATCTTGGAGTTCAAGACCAACAAAGGTCAGGGTTGGTTCAGGAGGGATCTCCACATTGATGGTCTTCTGCCAAGTAAAACGGTCCGAGCCGTCGTCAAGGTGGAATTTGATGGTCCCCGTGCGAGCGTTGCTTCCAGCCTCAAGCGTGTAGAGCAAGTTTTTGCTGCTCGCCCACGGCATGTCGATGACCTCCATGGAGGAGGAGACGCTCCAACCGGGGGGGAGTTCAAACGATGGCGTGAGGTTGAAGTCAACGTTGCCTCTGTGTTCCAACGAATAGCGCATGCTGATGCTGGTGTCGGGACGCAAGGTTCCAATGGACGAATCAAGGTCAATGAAGAGTTCACGAACGGTCATCACCTGAATGGGAATCTCAAAGACGGCCTTCTCCTGCTCCTCCGTTTGACTGTAAGCGGTCAATTTGACCACGCGCTCTGCACCGGCGGCCGTCATGATTTGAGGCGGCGTGAAGACCAAACCAACCGCACGGTAGGCTTCGCTGTTGATGAGCCCGGTGGACCCGGAGGAGGCACCTGCCTCGCTGCCGAGGTTGGTGAAACCAGCTTTCCAACCCGTAGGGGGTTCCAAAAAGAGATCGTAGCCAATCGGTGCGTTGCCGTTGTTGTAGAACCGCACGGTCATGTTCGTGGGTTGGACGGGGTGAACAGGAACCACCTGGTAATCAAATTCAAGGGCAGCCTCGGGCAAATCCGGAACGACCAAATCAATGTCCAATGGGTAATCAACCCCGTTGTCGATGTCCAAAGCTAGCAGGTCTATGCGGTACGTCCCCGGTGCTGGCGGAGCCGGATGGACCAAAGTGACGGTGATGGATTCGGAGGCTTGTCCGTCCATGCTGAAATTGGAATCGGTGCTCCCGATGTACCAAGACACGGTCTGCCCGCTCTCAAGGTGAACGACCTCACCGGTTTGCATCGAAGCGTTGGTTGGAATCAGCGCCGTGTTGGTCAGCGAGATGTTCCACGAGGTGGCGGTGGTTTCACTCGAATCAAGGGTGATAACCTGCGTGGCCGTTTCGAGTTTGACCCCGGGGGCGGTGACATTGACCTGAACGTCGTGCCGGTTGTTGTCCTCTCGGATTTCTTCAATTGAGTCGTCGGGGTCGACGATGAACGAGAGCGTGGTCGCTCCCGCTGCTGCTGGCGTCCACGGCCACACGACGACTCTGGACGCACCGGCCCCGAGCGTGATGGTATTCCTCGCTTGCTCTATGCCGTTGACCTCAAAGGCGATGGGAAGGGATTCGGCTTCCACGTTTCCGAAATTGAAGAAGGAAGTGGTGAGCTGAACCGGGTCGTCAACTTGCGGAATGGCGACATCCATCTGGAAGTCTTCGGGAACCACCAGGGGGTCCGGGCGCAAATCGTTGACACCATAACCCACCACTGCAAGCGCATAGGGTTGCGCTCGTGAACCGCTGTGTTGAGCGTCCTTGACCTTGACCGTCCAAGTTCCAGTGGCGGCGATGTCGATGAGCACGACCTCAAGGTTGTTCACGCTGTCGCGAGCGCCGCCAGTGACCGACCGTCCGTTGGAAAAGTCATTGCCGAGGTAGACCGTTCCATCGGGAGCGGTGACCTCCAAATCCAAATCGTTCACCAACTGGGCCGAGGAAAAACGTGAGCCACGCTCATCCGACCACGTCAGTACGACTTTGAACAGACCGTTAGCCTGTGAGATGTTGAAGGGGTAGGATTTGCTGTTTCCTGTTCCCGACATGACCGAACGGTCGTCGACCCAAATCCCCTTTCCTCCGGAAGGAGCAAGGCTGTTTTTGAGGTTGATACGCCCCCAGCCCTCGTTGTCATTGGGTATGTCCCTCGTCCCGATATCTTGCGCACCGAGGACCAGGAGGGCCTTGACCAACGCACCTTGAGGTGACGGACGCTGTGCAATTTCAATGAGGTATTCCCGAACCATCACGGCCGCACCCGCAGCGTTGGGTGTCGCCATCGATGTACCCGTGTATTCGAGGTAGTAGTTGTTGTTCCATGTGGCGCTACCGGTATCCGTTGCCTCTTGAGCACGGCACGAACGAACATAGCCACCGGGCGCAACCAAATCCGGCTTGATTCGACCGTCCTCGGTTGGGCCGCGAGATGAGCCGCTCATCATGGAGTCCGGTGCTCCGTTGTATCGGTTCTGGTGGTTGCCCACCGAGATCACGTTCTTTGCCGTCGCTGGGGGCGAGACAGTGCCTGAATTTGGGCCGTCGTTTCCGGCTGCAAAGAGGATGGTCAAACCAGCTGTGCCGCTGTAATATCGGTCGTAATAATGCGCTCGGTCGTCGACATCTTCGGTCTCTGAATTGTATTTGGATTGCTCACTGGCGGCTGAAGAGCCCCACGAATTGGTGTGGGTGCGAGCACCAGCGTTGTAGGCTGTGTTCAGTAAATTGTTCAGCGAAGGAGATTGGAAGTTCCCCGTGTTGTCGTTTTCCATCGCTTGGAAATACAATTCGGCGGAACGCGCTACACCGCCGTAGCCTCCACGGTAGCCATCGCCGAGCACCGTGCAAGAAACGTGCGTGCCGTGGCCCGAATGCTTGTCCGCCGTGGAGCCGTCGCCGATGACGTCGAAATTTCCGACCACGCGGGTGCCATAATCGCCGTGATCCTCGTCCAAGCCTGAATCAGCCACGCCGACGATTTGACCAGAACCGTCCAAATCAGTGGTGAAGTAGGTGGTCATGGTGTTGGTTTTCATGTGGTTGCGGGACTGGTCGTTGAAGGCTGCAAACGCAGGATCGGGTCGCAACTGCATGAGCGAGGGTTGACGCAGCAGCGTTGGCAGGTCAACCTCATCGAGGGTGCCTTCGTAGCGGCCGCTATCCCAAGCACGCCACTGGTCAAAGACCTCTGCCGCAACCTCACCGAGGTTCTGAGAAAGTGTGACGCCCGTGTCATCGGTCAGCGAAACGGTGTCCAGTGGACCGGTGTCATCTCGCCATCCATCCATGCGCAGCAGGTTGCCCTGCAGGGCTGTTTCTCCGGTCTCAAGGAGGAGGACGTCCATCAAATCCTTGTGCAGGAACATCCCGATTGGAACGGCGTGAGCGGTCATGACGGCTGGGTGTTCTCCAGCCTGTGCGAGGGCCGCTGGCGTTCCTTGGACCAGCAGTCCTGACGGGGCGATGAATTCCCGAACCGCCAAGCCTGGCAAATCGCTGAGTTCATGGCGCACATCGTGGAAGCGCATGTCGTTTGAAACGACCAGCATGAGGGTGTCAAAACGCGGTTCCATGTATTCGGCTGGAACCGGACGCAGAAGTTCAAGGCCATGGGCGTCAAAGGTGCCGAAGGTGGAAACGGCGAGCGGCGCTCGCTCTTCAGCGGTCAGGCCTTCGTCAAGAAGACCCATGGCGTCGTTGTAGACGCCTTCACGAACGTCAAAGCGAACCCATTCGGGATTGAAGGTGGTCAACTCATCTTGGTCTGTGTCTTGAGGAAGCAGGATGGAGCTCGTGGTGGAAAAGACGAGGAGGAGGACGAACACACCTGCAGTGAGGCGGTTGGAAACTCCAGCCATGGTTTGGCCTTAGGCTCCTGTCCTTTATCGGTTCGGTCTGCTTGTCTAAACAGTGCTCAATCAATGGGCCAAAAGTGTCGTTCGGCTTTGTCCATGAAAATCTCCTGCGACCAATCGCCCACCTGATGGGTGAACGGGGCCGGCTGGCGAAGTTGACCGGTGTAATCTCGGTACTCGAGTTCGACCACGAGGTTGTACTGGTCCCACACCGTGTAGCCGATGACCATCATTTCCAAATCGTCGCCAGAGATGGATGAATGGCCTTCCAAGACACCCAGCTCGAGCGACATCCGGTCGATGACTTCGCCCTCCAGCGTTTGGAATTCAATTTCCAGGACGATGTCCGTGATGTCCCGACTTCCGTCGTTGTGCAGTTCGGTCATCATGAGGTGGCCACCCCGTTGCATGTAATGCGTTTCGACCGTGACCGCATCCCTCGGGAGCACCCAATACCAACCGCTCAGGGCCATGATGATGAGCATGAAGAGCACGGCACCGGCCATGGCGACACGGGTGGGCGTGACCTCCCGCTTGAGGGTGGTGAGTAACTTCGCTGCTTCTTGAGCGGCCTCCCAATCTTCGAGTTCGTCACCCTCCATAGGAGAGCCGCCCCGACGTAGGTCCTCAGCCGATGGTTCCGTCATGCTTCATCACCCAAACAACATGGCCAATCCGCTGGCAAGCGCAGAACCGATGGGGTCAATCACCATGATGTGGCGAGTTTCAACAAACTCACCCGTGAGAGAGCCCACCAAGGAAAGATCCGTAACAATACCGTTGACGCCGACCGAAGACGCCGTTGGGACGATGCCCGTAAACTGAGCATCGAGCAGCACCGCCCGACCTTCCATCTCGAAGTCGCCGAAGACGGGTTTCAACCACGGCTCCACCAGGCCGGGTTGGACATAGGCTTCTGCTGTCGCAACCAACCGGCCGTCGGTGATGTCGTCGATGACGATGAGCGGGTATTCACCCGGTCCAGAGTAAATTCGAATCGTGGCGCCCTTCAGGTTCTGACCGACGACTTCCACCCGTTCAATGGTCACGCCCGGGGTGGCAGGGACGTCCGTTTGTCGAACGTAGACCTTCTTCACCCCCGAACCCGAGGAGTCCACGCGCATGCCGAAATCATCGGTCAACGACAAGACAAACCGGGTCGGCAAATCCTCGGCCAGCATCAGAACATCGCCCTTGGCTTCAATGGCCCTTCCGCTCGCTTCGAGGTAGAGGTCCATGTCGTCGGTGTTGGAGGAATAATCCAGGGTTCGCATGCCTTGGAACGCCGTTTGTTCCCGAATGTCAAACCGGGTATCGGGTTCGGTGGAAAGGTGCATTTCACCGGGCAAGTCTCGCATAAACGCCGTGGAGGGGTACCAGAAACCATCGACGTAGCGGAGTTGCTTGAGCATGAGGGAATCGGCAGAGTGCCCGTTGCTCGTGCGGTGAATTTCAGGCACCACGAGGTCGAGAATCAACACGTCACCGATGACGGCTGAAACATCCGTGGATTGGGGAATGCCCACAACGAGGGCTTCAACGCGGGTCAAGGCCTCGTGGTCAATGAGAATGGCGTGGGCCGATTTGAGACGAACGCCCGCATCGTAATGCATGTCGACCGAAACCCTCGGAACGGTCAAGTTTTCTTGGGTGGAGAACAAGGCGTTGACCTCGACGTTGCGAGGCGTGGTGGTGTCCAAACCATCGATGAAGAGTTCCAAATCTTGACCCTCAAGGCCGTTGGCGATGATGGTCATCTGCGGGTATTTTGGCTGCCATTGGGACATTTTGAGGTCCACTTCGTAGGTGGGCACTCCAGCGAGCATTCTGAAATCGTACACCAACTCGATGGTACCGGCGGGCAGTGAAGGCAACCATGCTCGCAAGTGCCATGCCCTCGTGTCGTGGAGGGTGATGCCTTCCTCCTCCAATTCGGTTAGGTTCATCGCGACCCTCTCATCGTCCGACACCCGCCCGTCTTCAAGCGCGTCAACCAAGGCTTCGGCTTCTGTGATGTTGATCGCTTCAAGGATCGTCAGGGCCTGAACCCGTTCGGATTCATCAATGCGACCATCGGCGAGGATTTCTTCCATTGGTCCTCGGCTGGTGGCGGTAAAGGCCGGCATCCGAGACAGGTTGGATTCCAGGCGAGTTTGCTCGAGCGCTTCCATGCCAAGACCGTGCATCCAGGCAGGTTCGGCCTCAAGGTTCGACCCTTTCTTCATGTCCACGGTCATGTTGAAGGCTTCACCGGTGAACAAATCCAGCCCCAAGCTCATGTTCTCGCTCTCACCAATATCACCGCCGACGTTCACCGTCAAGGCGTGAACGAAATCGTTGACGACGCTCCCGAAATCAACCAGGTCGCCCAAGAAAAACGAAAGGCCCTCGATGCCTTCTTCCTCACCAAAGGTTGGAAGTTCAAGACCATCAGAATCCACATCCGAAGGCAGTGTCAGGGAGATATTTGCGGGCAAGGGGTCAAAATACACCTGCCCGTTGAGGCCGAGGAACGGGTTGTCGTGGGTGGATTCGTCCTCAAAGGAGACGCCGAACGGCGAAGAGGTGCTTCGGACCAAACGAACCTCAGAATTGCCTTCGGGACCGAGTGAGCCCGGAACCAAGGGGCTGAGGCGCTCAATGGAGGTGATGTCAGAGAGTTTGAGGCTGAGACTTGCTTCAGCAGAATCTTCGTTGACCCAAAAGCGCACGTGGTCGCCGTCCATCGTCAGCGGCGTGGTGGCGTTGGTCATCTGCACCTGAATGCTCTCCATCGGCCCGTCGGCGACATAGCCAACGGTATCTCCCAAGACAAGTTCAAACGAAGAAGGCAGGCCTGCTAGACGAATGGCGTTGCGTTGTTCGCCCGATTGGCCGCCGTAGGTAATGGTGCCAATCGGTTCACTGGCTTCGTATTGCAGCGATTCAGCCTGCTGCAGGATGTTGAATTGAGCAGGACGGTTTGACACCATGGCCGACTGCTTGATGGCGTTGGACAGGTCGCCATCGTCGTGTCGGATGTGGCCAATGAGGAGGGAGCCGCTGGCCGAACCGTCCAGTTGCATGTCGCGAACTTCGTTGATGGGGTCAAAGGCGTGTCGTACACTCGAGATGCCACCAATCCGCATGCTCATCGCCACCGGCACCAAGGGGTCAACCGGGCCCAGACGACCGTCCACAACCGCGATGTTCGTGTCTTCGGAGAGCAAAATGTGATCCATTTTCGGTAGCCACGGTTGCGGGCTGCTGGCCAAAGCAAAGAGCATGTGCTCAATTTCCATGGTCTCCCGGTTACTCGTGGGTAGGCTCTTCTTCACTTGGTTGAAGCACTGAATATCAATAACACCACCCGTTGAGCCGGCGGTACCCACAACGGCGGTGGGAAGCCCGTTGAGGATGGTGCCAATGTCAAGAACAATCTCGACAACACTGAGCAGCGCATTGTCAAAGAACTGGGCGATGGTGTTCAGGTTCGGGTTGTCGAAGTTGACCCGGTTCACCCCCGAAGAAGAGAGGAGGAAGCTCCCTTGGATCACGATAACCCGGGGAAGGTCGTCCATTTCGACGAGCATGGACGAACTGTCACTGGCGTAGCCGCCTCGCTTGAACGTGGAGGCGTAGTTGAACTCCTTGATGGAGGATGTGCCAGCGATGAGCAACAGCGTGTTGGGCGGTTGAGCGGGGTTCACGGGCAGCGTCGAGTCGTCAACGTTGGTCGTGCTGTCACCAGAGAAATTCTTGATGGCGATCATCAGCGAGAGGCGTTCAGGGACATCGCCCGGGAGGTTGACCGAGCCCGGCGCCTCGCCGATGGTGGTGAAGATGGCAGCGATTTCATCGTCGTGGAGCGTGCCCGATGGCAGACCACGAATCCACAAGCGTGAATCCGTTATGTTTCCAAAGGGACTGTCGCCTTCGGGGACGTTGGACCTGTCCTCGAAATAATGAATGTAAACATCCGTGCCAACATCGGAGTAGATTTCGATGGTATCAAAGGTGTTCTCACCGATGTTGTCGTTACGCAGCGTCAAGTCAACCTCGCTTGGAATGATGGTTTTTCCTTCCTCTGGGTGGAAACCAACATCCAGGTAGGCGTATTCGAGGATGTCAATCGATTGGTCGGGTTGGACTTCGCCAAAGTGCACGTAGCCCACGCCGATGCCGATGCCACACTTGTGCTCACGGCTCTTCGCAATGTAATCCGTTACGGGGTCGTAGTTCAGGGTCTCGCTGCAGTCTGTTTGGTCAAATCCACCGGGTGCATTCGGGTTGGACAAGCGCACGGCGTAAGGAGCGGTGATCCCCGTGAGTGCAAGGTCACTTGAGTTGACGGTGCCCAACAAGAGCGAGGTGATGAATTGCTGTGGGAGGGCGATGGCGCTGGTGATATCGAAGGAAATGCGTTCAATGCCGACCCCTAAGGTTACGTCGGAGGGAGGTTGGGTGAATCGGGTGTCAACCACGATGGCGTAGGATTCCGAGTTGGACAGCGTGATATCAAACGCCAGTCCCTTCATCAGCGAGACCTCAAGGTGTTCAAGTTCGTCCCACAAGGGGTCGTTGATGTTCAAGGCGCTGACGGCCCACTGGAAGGTCGGACGGATCCACAACTCCGTAGGAACACCCGGTACACCCGGAATGGGGTTGTCGCTGGTCTCAATGCCAAAGCCTTCACCCAACGTGGTCAATCCTTCCAAGGTCAGGCCCACGGAAAGGTCGTCCGTGCCATCCCCATCGATGTCGATGTAATTCTCGAACAGGACCAAATCGGTGCCGACCAATAATTCCCCCGTGAAGGTCCCTTGGTCCCACGCCTCGTAGGAAGGTCCGTTGTTCCTTGACGAGAAATTCACGTACACGGCGTAGGTGTTGATGCCGATACCGAGAAGGTTGTCCAAGCCGAGGTTCTCAATTGAAAACAGAGTTTCCCAGAGGTTGTACGGCCACGCATCCGGGTGCGTAGCAACATCGGTCAGGAACTCGTAAGGGCGTGGATGGTCTTCTTCAAATGGCGACGTATCCCGGAGTTCCACCTGATTCAGCACGTTCTCAGCGTCGGCCAACGCATCGCCCGATTGAACGGAACGCTTTGAGGCGTCCAACAAAGCAAAGGAAGACTGGGCGCCTTGGAGGGCGACGAGTGATTCACCTTCCGCTGCACGGTCGGCGAGCGTTGAGGCAAAGGCATCAAGGACACCGAAGTCATCTCGTGCCACGGTTACGTCCCCTGAAACAGGTGGCATCAACGAGAGCATCATGACCGCCACGAGCATGACCGCCGTGCGGCCTCGCCGATTGGGCTGGCGCAGCCCAGCACGCAAAAGGCGTAGCGCAGGCTCATCCATGCTTAATGCTCAGCCCTCATCCTTTGAGAAGCATTCGCCGTTGTGTTCATTGAAACGGCCGTTCAAGCCCGAAATTCAACCATCGGTGCTGATGTTTTGGTCCACGCCACAGGCAGGGCACGCCACCACCGCTTGATGGATGCCCGCTGGCATGTCGAGTTCAAACACGGCTTGACAGTTGGTGCAGGTGTGTTGAACAACCGTGGGGGCCGGCGTGGGTGGAGGTGTCGCAGCAGGCAGAGACGCAGGGGCATGGGCGGAGGCAGGTGCTGCCATCTCTGGAATCTCAACAGCAGAAGAGGGAGGCGTTTCGTGATGGGCGACCTCTTCCACTGGCAAAGCAACGGCAGAGGCTGAGCCGTTCATTTCAGGCATCTCAACGGAAGGAAGAGCCGCAGCTGGTGCTGGGTCAAGTGTCTGCTCTTCCGGCATTGAAACGGCTGATGGCGCCTCAGCAGCGACCGCTGAAGCCCCGGCGATTTCTTCAACCAAGTCATCAAGAGAGTCGCCCATGGTCATGCTGGATTCATCATCGGACAGCAAAGCCGCCGCCTCCGAAGCGGCTTGCTGACTGGCCTGGGACATGGACGGTTGCGCATAGGCAGCCTGCGCGAAGCCGGCGTTCGGGTCAACGGTGTTGGACGACCCGTAAATCGCCTCCATTTCGGCCTGTTTTTCGGCCGCTGCGCGCTGCTCTTCTGGAATCACTTCACCCAAATCCAACCCAGCGTAATCGGCGGCCTTCGAAAAGATGGAGAGTTTGGTTCGCTGAGCCGTCATCGCCATGTGCGCTCTGGCCTCTTCCCTGTTGAGGCCGCGCTCGATGAGGAGGTTGAAGGCTCGGTTTCGCTGAGCTGCTCGGTTGAAGGCCAACCCACCGCTCCCGAGGATGAGCAAAACGCCAACCACCATGATGCCACCCATGTAGGATGCTGCGTCCTCTGGAGCCGCAGCGATGCTGACCGAGAAGGCGTAGTTGGCGCTGTTGTTTGAGCCGTCGAAGACGGTGACCACGATTTCTTTCAAACCCGGACTGTCAAATGTGATGCTTGGTTTCAAGCCAACACGGTCGGGGTCGTCCTTGGCGTTGCCGTTTCCATCGGTGTCCTTGGAGGGTTGCAAATCCCAATGAACACGGAGAGCCGAATCGGGGTCAAACGTATCGCTGACAGCGACTTGGAATTCCAGCGCATCACCTGCTGTGGCCACGGTTGGGAAGGCGGCCAAAAGGGAGAGGTCGAAGGTAGGAAGGGTCGGGTCAACGGATTTCACCACGGCTGTGGCGTTGCCCGTATTGCCACTTGCATCGGTGACCGTGAGCACGACGTTGTAATCCCGAATTTCGTTGGGCGCGAAGGAAATTATTGACGTGTTCTCACTCGCTTCCCCGTCCACCGTCCAATCGCAGCTTGCAACTTGGTGATCATCGGCACTGCTGGAGCATGTCATTTCGATGGTGTTGCCGACGTTCACGCGCCAGCCTTCCGAAATCAGTGAGACGTTGGTTCCGCTCGCTTGAATGCCGGCGGTGGGCGCAACGGTGTCTTGAACGGTTACGGTGTAGGTGGCGGCCGCTTCTTCGCCTGACGGAGCGGTCATCTTCACGGTGACCGTTTTGGTGCCGGGTGTTGACCAGGACGCATCGACACTGAGCCCGCTGGTGTCGGGATCGTTGGTGGGGTTGCCGTCGTCGTTGGCATCGACGCTGGCGTCGAGGTCCCAGGTGAACGTGCCCTGTTGGTTGAGCCGGTTGGGCGTGGAGGAGGCGTCCAAGGTGATGGTTTCGCCGATGGAAACGGTGGCCATCTGCTGGTCCGTGACCGTTGGTGTAAGCGGAGGCGCGAGTTCCAATCTCACCGTCATTCGAAGCGTTTCGGTCCCGTTTCCACCGCCCAGCGGGCTGTCGGTGTTGTCAACAACAAGGAGCAATTCTTCGCCCTCGAGTGTGGAGGGAATTTGCCAGGTCAAGGATTGAGGAGATTCAACCGCTTGAAGAGCACCGCCATCGATGAACTGCACGCCGATACCACCAGAGGCGTAGCGGTCGTGCATGGTTCGGGTCTGAAGGTAGACATCGCCCACAAAGGTCAGGTCCCAGGCCGAAAGCACCACGGTGGTGCCAGCGTCCAAGCGCAGGTCATCGCCGGAAAGGAGCACTTCGTAGGCGCCTGCATCCACGGCCAACATGTCGTTGTACGGCGTCCAGTAGGCTTGGGTGAGTTGGGTGACCGAGGCGGAAACCGTGCTGCGAAGCCCCCCTTGGTCGCCTTGGCCCGCATCACCGTCATGAGCGCTGTTATCCAACACCATGAACCAGCGCTTGCCGCTGATGGAGGGTGGGACCTTCCAGTGAAATTCAAAGGCGCCCAAGGCCGATTCGGTACTGGCGGGTTGCGCCATGACGGAACGGTAGGATTGACCGAGTTCGTAGGGCTGAATGCTGTTCTCATCAAAGAAGAGCAGGTCGATGGCGTCGTCAACCACGATGATGCTCATCTCGTACACATCGCCCGGTTGCAGGACGCCAAGGTCGACGATGACGCACACATCGGGGTCGATATCGATGGTCGGAGGAAGGCTGGTGCCGTCTTGCGTGAGACAGGAAGGGGCTGCTCGTCCTTGGTCGGCTTGAACACCCATGGGGGCGGCGAACAAAAGCAGCACGAGCGCCCATGCCGTCAGCCAACGCATGGATTCTCCATCCTCCTCGTTCATTTCAACGATTGGGTGGAATGCTCTTCGGCGCCCACCCCTCGCGTTCCCATACCAAATGGGTCAAGCCTCCGTCGTCGTCAACCACCAAACGGTCGTTATCGTTCAGCGCCACCACGGCCACACCTTCAGCGGCTGCCTTGGCCTCACCTACGGACATCGAGGCGTCTTTGATGCGATTGCTGTAGTGCGTCAGCGCGAGGTAGGTGGCGCCGACGGCATGAGCCGAAGTGACCGCCCCCGTGGCCGTTGAATGCATGTGCTCCTCAGCCTTCTCCTGTTGCTGTTGAAGATAGGTGGCCTCGTGAATCAGGAGCGTGGGTGCAATTGAAGCCTCCCATGCCTCGGGCGTGGCGGCTGTATCACCAGAGATGAGGACACTGACCGCCGCTCGCTCACCACCTCGGAACCAGGAGGCTGCGATGGTCTCGCCGTTGACGTCGGTGATGTTCTCGCCCCTGGCGACCATGGCTCGCTGCTTGGTCGTGAGTTGCATTTCCTCTGCCCTCGCTCGGTCAAATTTACCGGCCATGGCGTGTTGCTGAACCATCCACCCACACGAAGGAACGCTGTGCTCTGTGGGCACGGGGCGCAAGGTGCTGTTGTTCCAGCCCGAAGGCTGTGGCATCCCGTCAAGCAGGGCGGCGGCGCCGGTGTCGGGGTTGATTTCCATCCATCGGTCGGCGTTCACATCACCCAAAACCCAACGGATGGGAAATTGAATCATGTCGCCACCCAACTCGTACCACGCCATCCATTGCCGGGTGAGGTCGGCCGGGGGGATACCTTCGGGCAGCGGCTCATCGTTGAGGAGCGCATCCATTGCTTCGGCGGAGGTTGGCCCAATCACGAGCAGTGGTTGTTGCCGGTTCTCCAAATCCATGGACTGCAACCAAGGCAGCGCGCCCCAAGTGTGGTCGAGATGACCGTGGGTGAAGGCCAGCACATCAACGGCGCTGGGCTTGAGCGTCTCGCCGACCGAATGGCGCTTTAGTCGCCGTCGCTGGAGCGCATAGCGAGTCTGGAAACCTTCCCCGCAATCCACGACGGCAATGCCGTCCGGCCCTTTGACCAGGCTGCCGCTGACCGCTCGTTCAGGGGTGGGGCGGGCTGAGGCTGTTCCGAGAACGTGGACATCAAGCGTCATGTCGTCACCTCAGGATTGGAGCGGGATGGGCGTCGGAGGGAACCAGCGCAGGACGACGATGTCGTTGATGGCGCGAATCCATCGCCACGGAACGGCCAACGGAAGAGAACCTTCCACCAAATCCTCGGGGGTGTTGCGAACAAAGAGGTGGGTGCAGTGAAGCGATTCGGCGTCGATGACGGCGTCGTGGACCTCGCCGAGTTTGCGCCCGTCAGGGAGGTAGACATCAAGCCCCGTCCAGTGGGACATGACCTCAACGCCTTGGACCATAAGGGCCGCTTCCGCTGAGACTCAATAAAGCCACGGCTCAAGCAAGTGAAAATGTCGCCAATGTGGGCCCCTGTGGAGGAACTCACTTGCCACGGTTCAGGTTCGCACGGAGCGAAGGTCGCAACTTCTCAGCGCCCTTACCCTTGTTGTGCAGGCCACGACCGCGCTTTCCAGCGGAGGTCTTGCCACGGTAGGCTCGTCCACGGTGGGCTCGCTTGCCGTTGGCCTTGGAGAACACACCGAGCTGCTTGTCGTTGATGATGGCAGGGTGGTGGGTGTCGATCATGATGACTTCGTAGTACTTGTGCTTACCATCTTGGCCGACCCAGTAGGAGTTGAGCACTTCCAAGTTGGGGAAGTGGCGGTTGACACGCTCTTCGGCGATGCGCTGCGTGTTCTTGGCCATGGTGATCTTGGAGATACCGGCCTTGGACGGCTTGCGCTTCATGTGGATCTTGCCCTTGCGAAGGCCACCGCGGCGAACACGGGTGCGGATGAGGACAACCCCTTGCTTGGCCTTGTAGCCCATGCGGCGAGCAGCGTCGAGACGGGTTGGACGGTCAATGCGACAGTTAACGGGTTCACGGCGCCACTGAGCCATGCGTTGCTGGCGGTACATGTGGGGCAGTGCGTCTTTTGGACGTCGCCAGGTCTCACGAACGTGTTGGTACAATCCTTGTGCCATGGAGTTCACCTCTGCTTCTCAGCATCTCGCCGACCAATCTCCCCTTTATGAGCCTGCCCACGCGGTTTGAGAGCCCTCAAGGCGTCCATATCGGCAGGCCTTCCGATTGAATACCACGCCATCCACCCCACAAGGACTTCACGTTGGTCCAACCCATGTCCTGTAGAGATTTCGCGGCGATGGCGCTTCTGAAACCTCCACCGCAGTAGAGCACGATGCGCATGTCATCGGCCAATTCCTGCTTCTCAATGTCCCGCTCAAGCACGCCCTTGCCGATGTGGACTGCGCCCTGTAAATGGCCGGCCTCAAATTCATGGCGTTCCCGCACGTCGATAACCACCAAGGGTTCACCGTCGTCCAACATGGCACGCAACTCAGGCGCTTCGCATTCACCGATTTCGCTGCGAGCGGCCTCAACGATGGCAAGGAACCGCGGGCTGTGCTTCTTGGGCATGGATTTCGCAGATGGGTTAGCCTCTTGAGCACATCGCCCCAGCCGCCAGCATGGCAGGGCAGATCACGGGCCTCGAGGCCGTCATGGAGGCGCTCCGAAGCGGCGTCGCCATCGACCGGGTGCTCGTGGACCGAGACCACGATACTTCGGCCCTGCGCGCTCTGTGCGAAGCCGCCGATATCCCACTCGAAGAAGGCTCGACCAACGACCTTTGGCGCATGTCAGCCGACGGCGCGCAGGTCGCTCTGGCCCTGACCGGTCGCGCCCAGCACGAGACGCTTGAGGCGGTCATGGCCGGTGGCGGGTGCGTGTGGCTCTTTGACGGCGTGGAGTATTCCACGAACCTCGGATTTGCCATCAGAACCGCTGAAGTTTCGGGTGCTGACGCCGTTCTGCTCAACGTGTCAAAAACGCACGAAGAACGGCGTACGATTCGTCGGGCGAGCATGCGAGCCGACCGATTTATTCCCGTCGTTTACACCACAACGGCCGCCATTTTGGAAGCAGCAGCGGCCAACGGCTTCCGTATCATCGCCGCCGAGGACGTCGGCGTCAACGGCCCGTGGGATGAGGACTTGACGGGAAACGTGCTGCTGGTTGTCGGCGCTGAACGTGACGGCGTGAGCCCGGAGGTGTTGGAGGCAGCGGACGGGGTGGTTCGCCTGCCGATGGATGGTTTTGTTCCGTCGTACAACCTTCAAGTGGCCGTCAGTGTGTTGGCCGTGGAAGCCCTTCGCCAGCGGGAATCTCGGGGAAACTGAATTAAAGCGGCGAATTTGAGCCGTTTCCATGGGTTTCTTTGCAACCATCGGACGCGGCTGGGAAATGAGTAAGTTGAGCATGGCAGTGGTCAAGAAAGACCCGGAACTGGTGGTCTACATGATCATCGCTGGTGTCATGAGCCTTGCTTGCCTTATCGGCATGAACATCCCGCAGTTCCTCGAAATGGAATGGGCGGTGAATCCAGACGGCTCCTTCACCGGCGCCTACCTCGGTTTCACCTTCGTGGCCTACATGGTGCTCAGCATCATCGTGGTGTTCTGGAATTGCGCCATCATCGCCAACGCCAACATTCGTTTGACGGGCGGCGACCCCAAGTTTGCCGATGGCGTGAACGCTGCCCTCAAGCGCCTGCCCATCATCATCGTCTGGGGCATCATCGCCGGCACCGTCGGCCTCTTGCTCAAAGCCCTTGAAGGAGCCGCACGCAGCAGCGATAACGACGCCATGCGTGCGCTCGCCTCAATCATTCACTTCCTTGGTGGCTTCGCTTGGTGGGTCATGACCTTCTTCATGATCCCGCACCTGATTTTGGAAGGTCAAAGCGTCGGCGACGCCCTCAAGTCCAGCAGGAAGACCTTCTCCTCCACGTGGGGCGAAAACATCACCTCCGGTCTTGGCATTGGCCTCATCGGCTTCCTCATCGCTGTTCCGCTCGTTGCGGTGACCCTGGGGCTCACAGTGGTCGCTGGCCCCGTTGGCCTTTTCTTCGGCGCCATCGCCATCGGCCTTCTTATCGCTTGGACCAACGCCGCCGAGCAGGTCGCTGTGGTTGCACTGTACCGCTTTGCGAAGGACGGTCAGATGCCGAAAATCTACCAGGACAACGGTATGCAAGTCTACACCTTCGGCAACGCCCAAATGGGTTGAGTACCCGTTGACTGGAGTTTACGAGTGGTTCGCCTGACCGCTCGCTTCGTCCATGGCGTCGAGTCGCTTCTGTGCCGTTATTCGAATACGGGCATGCGGCGAATTTAGACCCGCCTCAAACATCTGGCGCATTCTTGGATAGTTTGGGAAATTGTGCGGGACAAGCAAGTAGGCTGCTCGCAAGACAAAGCGCCAAGGTGAATGCCAGACTTCGTCCACCAAGAGGTAGGCGTCCTCGTCGTTGATGTCGCGCATGCCGGACAGGACAACACGGTTCACTTCACCCGAACCGTTCCTCATGAGCGGAAGCCAAAGTTGACCGTGGTTCACCGCCATGTTTCGCTTTGAGGCTTCGACGATACCGATTTGAACACCTTCCAACGGTGAGGACAACTTTTCTTTGGCCCATCGCTCAAACCACGAACCGTAGGTTCTGATCCGTTGGAGGAAGTGCCCCAATTCGTGTTGGGGCAACTCCTCGAGAATGCGTCGCACCCAAACGTCCATGTTTTGACGATGGGAAAGCCAAATGACGAGTTTACGCTCCAACCATGTACCTGGGTCGTCCTCAAGCAGGATATCGCTTCGCTCAATCAACCGCTCCTCAAGTTCCTCAAATCGAGCCAAGCGCTCGTGGACCGCCCATCCCAACGTCTGAATGGGATGGTCGAGCAACTCATTGAGATCGTTCCATGC
>DAGF01000011.1:0-759 GCA_002495645.1 Euryarchaeota archaeon UBA549 | reverse complement strand
GTTGTTCGATGTCGCCACGAGGTTACGAATCATGTCGAGAACGACGCCCTCGCCGCCTTCACCGATCTGAGCCATCGCCCAAATGATGTCGTTCTCGTCCCGCTGGGCGTGCTCTCCGAGAATGCGCTGGGCGATGGCACGGGCCGCCTGTGGGTAAAACGGCCAGCGGAAGGAATCTCGAAGAAGGACCCAATCCTCTTCGTAAAGCGTGTCAAGCGCATGCTCAACCGCTTCCTCAGGGACTCGAACGCTGGTCAAAAAAGCAGCTTGTATATCACGACGGCGTTGGTCAAGAACAGGGTTGAAACGTGAACGACCCCGGCCCCAGTATTTCTCGGGGAAGAGGCTTCGCTGGAGGGTGTGAGGGAGGCTTTTTTCCGGCACCTCTTCGCCGCCGCACAGCAAGAGAAAACAGGCAACAAAATCGGTGTGAAGCACACTGCTTGGGCCCTCTTGGGGAGCGACGCAGACGCGAATTCCGTTGACCTCCACGGGCAAATGACGGGCCTCAAACCGGCCACCTGCTGCGCATCCAGCGTCAAGATTTGCAGCGACCATGGGAAACACAGCGAGCTCGTGACCGTTCACGGTTCGCACCAGCCGCTCACCGTGGGAGGATTGCTGAACGGTCCACGCCCCCGATTCTCTGGCCAGTTGTTCGCACCATGCAAGGGCTCGGAGAATAGCAGAACGGCGTTTTTTGCTGAGTTTTTCCGGGAACGTGATGTTTCCAAAGGGCGTGGCTTGGACGGACATCAC
>DAGF01000082.1 GCA_002495645.1 Euryarchaeota archaeon UBA549 | reverse complement strand
GTCAACGCTAATCCGTCTTGGTGAACAACATCCGGAACGTCGGTTGGACGATGGTACTGTTCGTATTCCCACCCGTAAAACCCGACGGTTGTGGTCCCGTGTTGGTTAAACGAGCGGTGGTCGCTGTTTCCACCAAATTCGTTCAGTAGAACGTTGGTCTCGTAATCCACCCAAACTTCATCTCCCAACACCGAGCGTTGAATCTTGGAAATCGATTCGACGAGATTTTGATCTGAGGTTTCAATGCCGAGCGTTCCAAGTCCTATTGAGGGATTGAGATTCGTTGAATCGAGGTTGATGTACAGGTCAAGGTTGTCAACTTTCTCGGTATAGGATTGTATGTAGGCTTGACTCCCCAATAACCCTAACTCTTCACCGCCCCATGTGGCAAAGGTGACGGTTGATTCAAGATTGAGTTCACTCAATTGAGTGGCAACCTCGAAAAGTTGGGCCACACCGACGGCGTTGTCTACGGCGCCAGGACTGATGTATACTGAATCATGATGCGCGCCAACCAATATCTCTCCATCCCCGTGGCCCAGGAGTTCCCCCGTCACCACTTTCACGCTTCTCATACCAACGTTATTTCCTTCCCAGAATCCGTCCAGAGAGGCATACAATGTGGGGTCGCCTGCAGCTTGTTCGATGTAATCATGGAACTTCGTTGCAACGCTTTCAGCGATGTAGATGTAAGGAATCAATGCATCAGCGTATTGACCGCCATAGGCATCAGGGAATGGGACTGTAGCGCCGTTTTCTTGCACCGTAACGGAGCGAAAGGGAGGTGTCTCGACGCCCTCTGTGTAGATCATGACAACGCCCGCATTTCTATCAATGGCATCTTTGTAGATCTCAGCGAGACTACGGGTATTGTCATAGTTAATCATCACGGCAAGGTCGGTCATATCACCAATATTGTCAAAATTCTCAGCCGATCCATTTCCAATGAAGGTGAGCATGTTGTCGTGCTTGTGAATTGAACCCGAATATCCCATGAAAGTGAAACTCTCAACGTGATTCAATTCCCCCGTTTCATCAATTGCAATCCGACCCGTGCCCGCGGAACCATCCGGCAACCCAGGGGCATTTTGCACGCCCTGCTCCAATTGTGCATGCATCAAAATTTGATGGTCTTCTGGCTCAGCGTCAACAAACCATGCTCCTGTCACTTGAAATTCCTCTACTTTGACATTCTCCAAGCCGATTTCCGTGAAACGCTGACTGATGTAGTCTGAAGCAAGCGACTCTTCAATTGAACCTGCAACCCTCGGTCCAAACGAGGCGATGCTCGATACATCCTCCATCATTCCTGAATCATCGATTGTAAAGGCCACCTCTTCCTCATCATGAAGAAGGAACTCATAGGTTAAACTCGATAGCAAAACAATGGTGGAGACAACACCAACCACAGTAAGCACTCGGTCTGACGACTGGCCCATGTTTTGGGTCGAGGGGCTATACTTGATAAATTTAGGGCGTCCTAAAAATAAACGGAAATCGGCTGGATGGTAATTCACCACCAAGGCGGTTGGTAATTATCACTGGAATCTTCTACAATTTTTTTAATCTCGATGCAAAGAAGGGGCCAAAGCCAGCAGACTGCATAACGCGGGTTGGGGTGATAGTCGCTACCATCGTCAACATATTCGGTAATTCCAAGGTGGAATTCGATCAAAGAAATGATATCTTCTAGTAGCATTCTGGGCATATCTTTACTGCTCTGGGAAAGTTTTGCGACCCATGATTTTACTGCGGGCAACTCCTTTGAAATGGCTTTAGACATAATGTTGCTAAGTATTCTTGTTTTATAAATTACAACGACGATGATCGAGACTGGTTGCAAAGTAGTGTGGATATTGAATTCAGGATATACTAGGGCCCCCGTTGTAGCCGCATACAGCAACGAGGGTAGCGTCGTGTTTGCCCGCATGCACGAGGGAACCCCACGTGTACGACTCACTTGACAACGGCTTCAGGAAGGGACTTGATTTCGATGGTTTGCCACTCAACTCGTTTCGCTTCCACCGCTTCTTTGATTCGCTTCTCGTCCTTCGTCAATCGGGATTTGCCCGTTTTTATCTCGATGAACTTGATGTTGATTTCGCCCTCAACGTCCAAGCCATTGAAGCCGATGAAATCGATGGGGCTGCCCAGGAATCGTAGTTCCTTCACGCTGTTCACACCTTCAAGCGCCCACGGCGCAATGATCTCGGAAATATCTCCCTTGAGAATGGCTCGCTGGCGTTTCTTTGAATCATCCCTCGCCTTTTTTGCTGCTTCAACCAGCTGCCGCTCATGGTCCGATATCTCGATGTTCAGGTTCGAAACTTCTCGATGCAAGGCGATGATTTTCCTCAGCATCAGGTAAAACAAACCCACAATGATGATCAAAATCAAAGAAAATGAAATCACATCGAGTTCTATCATACGCCTGCTAGAATCCAACCGTACATAGCGATTGTTGATGCACTCAGGCCTCAATCACCAGGAACGTAGCGGTCAATGACCGCCCGAACCGACTTCATGCCAACAGTTGATGCAGACAAAACCCCCATCGGAATAGCCGATGTTCTCCTCTTTCCAGTGCTCTTTGCACACCCAACCGTTGGCCGTGCAGAAAACGCCGGAGCACTTGTGGCTGGCCGGCTCTTCGCACCCCTCGATTTGACAGAATTTTGGCTGCCATCTCGTGGTCGCATAGTTTCCTTTGCACGTCTCGCAGGGGAGGTGGTACCTCCAAGGATGCTTGCCTTCTCTGCTTTTTTTCCAGTGGGCCACCCTTCCTCTGGTGCAGTCAGGGCACTCCACCGTTATCTCAATCCATTCTTCTTCGTTCTCGTTATTCTTCATGTGTTCACCTTTCTTTCCACCCCCTTTCTTCAGGCGTTGGCCTTCTCTTTCCGAAAGGCCTGCCCCAAAAGGTATGGAACATGGTGGCGTATCTGTTCGTGGCGTAGATGTAGTAAATGCCGTACTGAGCGTTGATGCTCTTCTCCATCGCCCTAAACAACGCGCCGTGGTCGTCGGTGTTGATGCCGAAATGGTGATGGAAGAAATGGTGAATGAATTCGTGAATGACGGTATGGAACCTCTCAACGACCGCTTTGACGGAATCCACTTTGATGGGAACGGACCTTTCCTTCCCTGAAATTCTGCACGTTTGACCGTCGAAGACGATGTACCTGCCAAAGCCGGCGTCCTCTTCGCCCTCGTTGGGCCAAAAAGCGCAGGCTGAGACGCCGTCTCCTGCAAACCATTGCACCCACGACGATGATTTCACGATGACCTTGATGGGTGGGACGCCATAGGCATCGCACATCGTATCGATGAAGTTCTGAACATCACCGCAACTGTCCATCTTTGGCCAGGGTTTTGTTTTTCTTTTGAAAATCACAATTACTTAATAATAGTGCACATATATAAATTTATCGGCTAATATTCGCTCTGTTCGCCCCGAGGAACCGCTCATCCTCAAATAGAGTCGAGAACCGTTGAAGGTATGGCCGGATTCATCGACATCAACGAAGCACATGCAGACGATTACCACTATTTTTTTGGCGAAGCCATTGAACGACTTGTGGATGAACAGGATTGGAATTTTGAGGCGCTTCCCCAATGGGATTCTGAGGACCCAGACGTCCAATCTCTCATCGACGCCTACCTCGCCTACTTGACCGACGAGCCGGGTGCTGAAGCCCCGTCCGAAGAAGACGAAGAAACAGCGCTTGACGCCCAACGAACCGAGTGGAGACTCCACAAGGACGACATGGAAATCGTCTGGTCCTACGACCCCAATGATGTGGTCCGCGTCTCTGATAATTTCCCGGCTGAGGTCATGGCCTTTCTCAAGAAATACGCCCCTGCCTTCAACGGCGAGCGCTAGGTCAGCGTTCTGAATTCGCATCATGGCGTCAAGTAACAGCATTGTGACGGTTTGTTGATATGCATCAAATTGTTAGGGTTTTTATGCGCTTTGCTATCGTTGCCCTGCTCGTGTTCGCCGCCATGAACCCCATGCTCACCCCCCACGCTCTGGATGAAGATTCAACAACGTGGTTTACCGGAGCAGCGGGCGTCGAAGTCATCAACGAGGTTGAGCCGAACAACGCAAACACCTCTGGACAGGAGGTTTACCCCGGCGATGTGGTGCGAGGCGCCGTTGACATGTGGGACGACAAGCACGACTGGTATTCGGTCTGGCTTGAGCCTGGTCAAACCCTCTTGCTCACGCTCTCTCACGCTTCCGGTGATGGCGTGTCCATGGCCGTATGGGACGAAGAAAACACCCATCACGCCACCTCCAACCCAGGAAAGACACGGGACACCATCTTCCTCGATGAAGAGAAAACCGAAGTCGGCGGCGTCTACAGCGTGGCCGTGAACGCCACCATGACCGAAGCCGGTGGTGGCGCCTATGTCCTTGAGATCGATGCTGGGTACGAGGTCCAGTGGTACGCACCTACCGCCGGCTGGTACGTCGCTGCCGACACCTACGACGCCAAAGGCAACATCATGTACACCTCCACGCTTTCTTCCTTCCAATTCGCAAACGCCGCTTCCACGGACACACAGAGCGCACCGGTGTGGACCAACGGCGACTACTGGAACTTCTCCATCTCCATGCCCTCCATGATGGGCGTAACCTACGACGAGTACCACCAAATGACCGTCACCGGCGTGGATACGGTTTCAGGAAAAGAGTGCTACCGTGTTGACATTGCAGGAAAGGCTACGCTCGAAATGAGCCTGATGGGCATGACGACGAAGACCGTCGACGAGGAGACGGGGGAGGCGTGCTTCGCCAAGGATACCCTGTCCCTTGTTCACGAGAACCTCACCCACACCAGCTCGATGGAAATGAGCGGCTTTGGCGCCAACAGTGACACCTCGGGCCGAGAATGTGCTGAGGACCAAGACTGCGATGGCGTTGATGATTTCTTTGATGATTGTCCAAACACTGCACCAGGAGCAGAAGTGGACGCTTGGGGTTGTTCAGATGAACAGAACAGCGGCGGCGGCTCCGGCGGCGGCGGGAGCGATGACGCCGATGGCGACGGCATTCCCGATTCAAACGATGCGTGCCCCAACGAGGCATCCACCTCAGAAAACGACGCTGACGGCGACGGTTGCCCCGACGACAATGGCGGTGGCGGTAATGGCGGCGGTAGCGGAACGGCTGACGCCGACAGCGACGGCGTGAACGACGATGAGGACAACTGTCCAAACACGCCTGCCGGTGAATCCGTTGACTTCTTTGGTTGCAGCGACAGTCAGAACGGCGGTGGCGGTAATGGCGGCGGCTCTGGTGGCGGCGGCTCTGGTGGCGGCGGCGACGGTGGCATGGGCGGTGGCGGCTCCGGTAATGGCGGCACCATTGCGGATGGCTGTATTCCGATGGGTGCTGACCAGTCGACGACCATGAAGATGGATTTGACCTACGCCAACGGCATGAACGAACTCAACTTCCCCTTGACCGAAGGCAAAGTTTGGAGTGAAGCCGCTGAAGGCAGCGGTACATTGTCCATGCAGGTCGTGATGGGCGGTTGCACCATGCTCGACATCACCTTCACCGACTCGGGAGCGCTTCCTCTCAACTACCGACACCTTGGCACGCAATCCTTTGACGTAAACGGCAACCAAGTGACCGCCAACGGCATTCAATCCTTTGCAGGACGAGAAGGCAACAACGATTGGGCCACGCCCGACTTCACCATCTTGCCCAGCGTGCCCGATAACGTGGCCAAGTACGGACTGCCGTTTGCTGCGTGGGTAAACGTGGTCGGTTTCAACGAATTCAACAGCACCGTGGACATCAGCGCCACGGTGAACGCGCAGAACGCCCCGTTGACGTACGATAACCAGCAGTTGACCATCGACGACCTCGGTGCGGTGGTCGTGGACACGACGAACCTCACAAGTGGTGAATACGAATTGACCATCACCGGCACGCACGACGGACGAGACCGCTCGGTCACCGTCCCGTTCACGGTGGATAACACGCCCGACTTTGAGATCCAAACGATGGACCCGTGGATCGTCCTTCCAGGCGGCGTTCCTTGGGTCGTTCCAACACCCATCTTCATTGAACCCGTGAACGGCTTTGGAGCCGATGTCAGCCTGTCGGTTGTGGTACCGGACGGCGTGACGGCTGAACTCGACTTCGGTCAAGGCAAAGCCCCGTTCATGGCCGTCCTGACCTTGACCCTTGCCGACAACCTGACCGAAGGCGATTACACCGTGGTTATTTCCGGCACCGCTGGAGAGACGATTCGTTCCGACGAAATCACCTTCAGTATCACATCGCTTCCCGAGTTCTCGCTCGACATCGACAACCGTGAACAACTCATAGAGGAAGGCGAGATGGCCATTTCGGGGGCGATTGATGCCCACAACGGATTGGATTTGAGCATGGGTGGCATGCTCGACATCATCGTTGAGCCTTACAACCAAGCGCTCATCGATAGCGCCGTCATCACCTGGGGCGATATTGACGCCAACGGCGACCTGACCTTTTCGGTGACCTTTGACATCGATGAAGACATTCCGCTTCACGAATACACCATTCAACTCAACGTGGTGTCGTTGGACGGTGGCATTGCCCATTCGGCCTCGGTGGCCTTTGTTACCGAATCGTCCACGCTCGATGGAACCGCTGTGGCAGCAGAAGGTGACGTGGTTGTTTCTGGCGACACCTCGCAGCACGACGGTAAAGACACGGCCGTTGAGGACGTGGGTGGCGAAACCAACGACGACAGCAACGGTGGAAACAACGAGGGTGGCGAAACCAACGACGACGAAGAAAGCGATTCCCAATCCTCCAACACCATGCTCATCGCAGGCTCGGCCATCGGCGTGTTGGGTGTAGCCATCGGTGTTGGTGTGGTCGTGCTTCGAGGACGAGGCGGTGGCGAAAACAAGGATTTCAGTCAACAAATGTGGACCGAAGGAGCCGCACAACCCATGGCCCAACCCGGCATGGGCATGCAAGCAACGCAGCCAATGATGCAGCAACCTGTGGCACAACAACCCGTGGCACAACAACCCGTCCAACCGGTCATGACCGCTCCCGCTCCTCCCCAAGCAGCTACGGCTCCACCGCCCCCCGCTCAGCCGACCACGGTCGCTGATTACACCGGGCTCCCACCGGGCGGCCAATACGACACCTCAACGGGCCAGACGATTTATGTCCAAACCGACGGTGTTCGCTGGCAGATGATGCCCGATGGCAGTTTCAACCGCCTTGGTTGACCACCTTCTTTGGGGTCATCATCCCCAGAAGCGACGGGTACGAGCGTACTCGACTTCGGCCCGGTGAATGGCTTGGAGCAGACCGTCGGTGTCACCGGGTGAAACTTTGACCAGCAACCGATTCGCAGTGGCCTCAGCGATGCCTCGCCCCATCAAGCACATGATGGCTTCAAGACCACGGTTGGCGACCAAATCCGCGTTCTTCATCATCCGGTCCTGGTCCTTCTGGTCCTCGGATTTCACCCAGCCCTCGAGCATGTCCTGAAGGCCCTCACGGGCACAAGCGAGCCGTTTGCCACCGCACTTCAAACAGGTTCCCGGACGCTCCATCGCCTCAAAGCGAGCGACCCTGAAGCGGCGGACAGCATTACACCGAAGACAACAAAGCACGGCCCGTTCATTGGTCAAACGGCCTCGCAGACGTTCCCGAAGGGCGGCGTTGTCCCAATTGGGCAGCAGCATGTCGTCTTGGGTGCGGTTGGAGAGACCGAGCGGGCCTTGGGCGGTGATGGAGAGCGACAGGACACCGGATTGCAAACCGCGCAACACATCAGCAGCCCCCTGAACATCCATGCGTTCGTGGAATAATTTCGAGAGAACTTCCTCCATCACGACGGTCCCTCGGTACTTGCGAAGCAAGGCTTGGAGGTTGATGCGCCGGGGGTCAACACCGTGGCGTAAGATGCCGAAAATTTTCGCGACCTGCGCAAAGCGCCAGCGAACCTGTCGGGAATTCGGAACGGTGATGCTCAACAATTGCTCAATGGCGTCGGGTGGCGTTTCCATGAGCCATCCGACGATGTCTTCGGGGCGAACACCGCCAACCTGCAGAGCGATTCGGGTCGGTTCAACGATGAGGCGCCCCCAACTTCCTGATTTGGTGGAGGCCATGGCGAGCAAAAAATTGCCGAGGGCTTCGTTGATTTTGGAGCCCTGACAGCAATTCAGCACGAAGGCGTCGTCTCGCTCTTCAAGGGTCATCACACGGTCGGTTGGCAAGGTACCGGTCGCGTCCACGTGGGCGGCAACCGTCTCAGCGAGCATGCTTCGGGCTTCATCGTCCAGAGGGTAATCAGCCAGTGTTGTGGTACGGGAAGGAATGAGAGCGAGCGGGTCCAAAGAAGGTGGTTCGGGTGCTTCGAGCAAGCCCAAGTCGTGCGCGATGAGGTGGCGAAGATAACCGACGTCCCTGGCCACCGATTCTGGGACGGGAGGCAGTTCACCCAACCACTGCGGTGCTTTCCCGTGGTCGTTGACCGGAGCGACGAGCAGTTCGGACTGCTCAGGGTCGGCGTCGACGATGAGCCAAGTGCGACCTGCGATAACGAAACGACGAGGCGTCCCGTCGTCGTCCTCGCCAGCATCGTTGAGGCTGAGAACGAAGGCTTCATCCACGTTGCCGAGGCTTCGCCGTGTGACTGCATCCCGAACCCGATACGTCTTCTTGTCGGGAATCATGGACAGATGATTGGAGACCCACTCACGCGTTTTTCCAGCGGTTGAAAACCAGCCCTTGGCGAACCGCTTGGGAACGTCAACGGTACGTTCAGTGTAGATGCGGGGAAGCTCTTCATCGGGCGTGGAGTACAACGGAAGGTCCTCTGGCAGGTTTTCTCCGCGCGCTGCTGCGGCCTCACGAGCCTCGGCGTAGATCGCTTTTGGCCACCGGTACCACGGTAACTCGGCGGGCTTTGGCGTGAAACGGAGCACCCATCGTTCGGCTAAAACGTGCAAGAGCGCCTCGGTATCCGGCCGTTCCCATCCCTCAAATTGCGGCGCTGCGGCGATGAGGCGGGTCGCTTCATCGATACTGACCGCTTTGAAACAATGGGCCATGAGCACCAATTGATTGGCGGCGATGACGCCCGGACGCTTTCGCCACACCACGGGCTCGATGTCGCCGTTCATGGCGCGTTGGGCGACCACCGCTGATTCCAGCAAATGGTCAACATCCCACGAGATGACATGGCCACGACCAACACCACCGAGGCGGTGGTCGGCTCGGCCCACGCGCTGCAACATGCGGTCCACCGATTTGGGCGAGTGAACCTGTACGATTCGCCGCACACTGCCGACATCGATGCCGAGTTCAAGACTGGACGTGCAGACCAAGCCTGCAAGGGTCCCGTCTCGCAGTTCGTCCTCCATCTGCTGGCGCGTTTCAGCGGCGAGGGAACCGTGATGAACACCGATTTTGAGGTCGGGTGCCATGCTTTGCAGGCGAGTGGAAAGTGTCTCCGCGTCGCTTCGGCTGTTGACGAACACCAAACACGGTGCTTGCGTTCGCAGGATGTCGCAAAGATGGCGATAGGACGCGTGTTGCTTCGGGCTCAGCGCACTTTCTACGCTGTTGATTTCGTCTTCGGGGGTCGGGTAGGGCGATTCCACCGTCAATTCGGTGGCGCGATGGCCCGTGGTGATGAGCGGTTGAGCCTTGCCGGGTGAAAGCCAATGGGCGACGGCCTCGGGGTTGCCAACGGTCGCTGAAAGACCGAGGCGCTGAACAGCATGGCCGGTCCACGCTTCAAGACGGGTCAGTCCGACCCCGAGTTGCCAGCCGCGTTCGGAAGCGGCGAGGTCGTGAACCTCGTCAACGACCACCGCTTGCACCGTGCTGAGCATGGCCCTGAGGTTCTTGCCGCTGAACATGAGTTGGAAGGTTTCGGGTGTGGTCACGAGAAGGTTGGGCGGGTTTCGCGTTTGCTTCGCTCGTTGGGCCTGACTGGTGTCGCCGTGGCGGACATCGACCCGCAAGCCCACAGCAGCAGCCAATTCCCTCAGCCTTCGGTCAACGTCCCTGTTGAGGGCTCGTAAGGGCGTGATGTACACCATCGAGAGGGACGGCCACTCTTCTGAAAGGCATCGGTGAAACAGCGGAAGGATACCCGCCATGGTCTTGCCTGAACCGGTGGGAGCGATGACCAATCGGTCCTTGCCTTCCATGATATCGGGGATGACGCGCTCTTGCACGGGCGTGGCGTTCCAGCCTTTTTCATCAAGCGCTTTGGACAGCGATGGGTGAAGTCGGGAGAAAACGCGTGACATACTCTCCCCACCCTCGTGGAGAATGGCTCAACCCACTGCATTTGAGGATTTGGCTGGAATCATGACGCTGTTAACAGGGGTCAATCGTCCCCTTCGTCAAACTCATCGTCTTCGTCCTCGTCCTCATCTTCCCAATCGGCCTCGTCTTCGTCAAAGGCACCCTCGCCATAGTCAATGGAGGTCTTGGTAGCGACGGTGAAGACGATCGCCAAGGTCAAGATGCTGAGGATGGCAAACATCCACGCCAGTGGCTGTTCGCGAACCGAGTCAAACCAACCGAGGTATTGCCCGTACGCAATGGTCACGGCGTGTTCAGCCGAGTTGTCGTCATCGTTGGCTTCAGGCACCTCGTTTTCGGCATCGACCACGACACGGATACGGTCGACGTCTTCGGATTCCCAAACGATGCTCACGGGGTAAAGTTCGCCAGCGTCAATGCCGTTCACACGAACCACATCAAAGGGCTCATCGCTTGAACCAGCGTAGAACGCGACCTTGAACTGCGAAGTGGTGTTGCCTCCCGCATTGTAAATCGTCGCCGTGATGTCGATTTTGGCACCGGGCGCAATGTGGTCGTCGCTCATCACGATGTTCTTGACGCGCAACTCGGGACCAACAGCGCCCAGGCGAACCCATTGGCGTTCAAAGTCCGTGTCGTCCGAGGCGAGCTCGGGAATTGGACTGGCTTCGGAGTTTGAGACCACAGGGAACTGGTTGCCTGCGGCGTCATAGCCGGTCACGTAGAAACCAACGAAGTCGCCGGCCTTGGGAATCACCGTTCCGCCAGCCGTGATGTCAACAACACCCGTCCACATCACGTTCTGTCCGTCTTGCTGCATGCCAAGCAGGGTTGAGCCTGCACCGATGGTCATGGTTCGGGTAGCGTCGCGCATCACCCAGTGGACGATTTGCTTTGAGCCGGTCAGGTCGGCGTCTTCGGTGCCCTGGAATTCAACTTCAATTTGGGTCAAATCGTTGTTGGCGGAAATATCGATGACGTTGAGCGGAGCGATACGGCGAGTGACACGTGGTGCTGCGTCGTCAACAACGACTTGGAGCGTGGTCGAGACCAAGGTGCCCGTCATGTCTTCCCCTCGTCCGGGAATGTTCGTGATGGAAATCAAGCAGGTACGAGATGGCGAAGACTGCAGCGTTAGGGCCGAGGACAGCGGTACTTCAACGGCGTAATCGCCTTCAGAAGTCAGCGACCCGTCGGACCACAATTTCTCACCGTCGAAGACCTCCACGAGAATACCGACGTCTCGGGGTGCTGGCACCTGGCTTCCTTCGTAGACCACACGACCCGTGAAGGCCAAGCGGTCGTCCTTGCGCACACGGCTGCCGTCAGCGACTGGACCGGTTCTGGGTTCACTGATGTCCTCCACCTTGAAGTCCGTCGGGGAGAGCATGAGGTCGTTCTCAACGCGGAAGGTGTGTTCGAGCAAGAGGATGCGCGAAGGGTCTGAACTGCCCAACTCCTTGTAGAGCAAGGCAACATCACCCATCTCTTCGTCGGGCCAATCCCAACTGAACTTGAAGTGGAAATCAAGCATGATCCACGGTAGACCCGATTCGTTGGTGGTTTGTGTCATCTTGCTGGTTGGCAAGAGGTGGATGTAAGGGGAGTCCGACCAGAAGGTGTTGTTGGTCCCCGAATAGGAGATGGCTTGAGCGTCTCGCGCAGGGTTGGGTCCTTCAAAATCAAACACCAGCGAAATGAACTCGAAGTCAATAGCCGTGTTGGCGTCAATGAAGCCCAAGGAAATCGTCTGTTCCATGCCGGCGTAGACCGCTTCGTTGTCCTCGTGGCCAAACCATTCGAGGCCGGTGAAGATGGCGGAGGAGTCCTTGCGAGTTCGGAAGGTGGCGTCGTCATACAGGAAGCCTTCTGCGGATTCAAAGGAGATGAATTCATCATCGTCGTTCATGACCTTGAAGTGAAGCGGATTTCCTGCTTGGTCACCTCCGTCCCAGAAGTACGAAACACGACCCATGTTGGGGTTTCGAGAGGTGTCGATGGTCGTGATGAACCACTTCGCGCGGGCCTCCGTGGTGTTGGTGACAACCTTGCTCACGTATTCCTCGGGGTCGGCCTCACCGTTGCGGTTGGCGTCGTGGTCAGCCTCCACCCAGTAGTTGAGTTCCAACTCCATGGGATGGCCGACCTTATCTTCGACGAGCACCTGAACCATTTGCTCGTTGGTCGCTGCCTCATAGGCGTCTTCGACCGGTGCGACTTGGAGTCGTTCAGGATGCGTAGCATCCACGAGGTAGGTGCGGCGCCATTCGGTGTTGGGTTGCTGAACGTGGTCGGGGTTGCGCTCGTTGTAGGTCTGTACCTCGTAGGTCAAACCGTCGGGCACGTCGATGTTGGGCAGGTCGATGGAGACAAAGAACGAGCCGTTGTTGTTGGTCGTGTCCCTTGCCGAGGATTCAACGTAGCCGTTTCGGGAAATACGAACGTCAAAGGCGCTGTCTTTGGGAGCATCGTCGGTGTCCTGGAACCACATGGCGCCCACGAAGTGAAGTTGTTCACCCGCAGCGACCCACGAGCCGTCTTCAACGTCCATGGAGGTCAACTCACCATCGTTGTCTCGGACGTTCAACCATCCAAGGCCAAAGGAGCGGTTCACTCGGAGCCCGTCTTCGGAGACGAGTGGCTCTGGTGCGAAACCGGCCGTGCCGCTGTCGTCCAGACAGCCGACGCGGAAGCGGACGTTGTCTTGGTCGGGCATCTCGCTGGTGACAAAGAACTTCCAATGAATCTCGAGTATGCCGTTGCTCTCCACCGAGTAGGAAGAGGGGTCGACCTCAATGTATTGTGCGGGATCGTTCGGGTCGGGGAAGACGTCGCCGTACTGCCACGTAATGACGGGCCAGTTGGCCGCACTTCCCGCCGTCATGAGCGTGAGGTCTGCGCTGACCATCGAGTTAGCTGATTCGCCGATGACGTGGCGAGATACGATTTCGTAAGGCGTGATGCGCTCGTGAAGAATTTCGTCCTCTGGGATGTTCAAATCGAGGTTGACCGTCTGCATAATGTAGGTGATTTCAAACGAGGTGATGGACAGTTTTCCTGCTGATTCGGAGGTCAATTCAATCGGAATATCCACCGTCCCCGAGCCGGTGTCCGGAATGGCGTCGTTGAGCGCATTCACGATGGCGTTGCCGGAAACAGAAAGCGGTCCAATGAGGGCGCCGTCTTGAGCAGAGCGCTTGTAGGCGGATTGCCCGTCAATGGTCAATCCTGGTTGACTGGGGGCATTGGAGTGCAGAGCAATGGACAAGTCGGTGATGGTCGGCGTGGCCCCGGTGGAGGAGGTGGAGAGCATGATGCGGACACAGAAATAGTACGACGACCCGGTCATGGATTTCGTCGTATTGGGAGAGGTGTAGGTTTGCACGCCAGAGTTACCGTTGCTGCAGAGCGATGAACTGGCCTTGTAGCCGACGTTCACGGAAATGCTGGTACCGGCAGGCCGTGTTTCGTTCCAGTCC
>DAGF01000038.1 GCA_002495645.1 Euryarchaeota archaeon UBA549 | reverse complement strand
GTCAATGCCCACTTCGCCGAACTCGTTTTCGATCACGGCGAACTTCTTCTTGTGGTCCATGCTGGTGAGAATGTGATTCAACAGGGTGGTTTTTCCTGAACCCAAGAATCCTGTCAAAACGGTCACGGGGATCCGGTTGTCGGTTTCGATTGCAGCACTCACGTGTTCACCTAATTCCGCGACTTTTACTACGTATTTGAACGGCACTAATAATCCCAAGTCATTGAATTATTACTCATCGCATGGATGGCCAGCCTTCAAAGCCTCAAACCCCCTGCGTCCACCATGGAAACATGGCCCGAGGCCTGCTTCAAAGCCTACGATATTCGCGGACTTGCCAACGGAGACGGGACGGGAGAATTAACCCCTGAGTTTGCCTATCGACTCGGCCGCGCCCTGGCGACCTATCTCGAATGCGAATCCTACGCCGTTGGGCGGGACATCCGCGACTCTTCGCCTGCGCTCGCCACGCAACTCATGGCCGGTCTGGCCGACGGTGGCGTCAAGGTGTTGGATTTGGGCATCGTCTCCACCGGGTGCGTCTACCACGCCTGCTGGACGCTGCCCGTGAACGGTGGCGTGATGGTCACCGCCAGTCATTTGCCCATGCCCACGCACAACGGCTTCAAGATGTGCCGAGGCACCTTGCCGCTGGCCGGTGAGGAGATTCAGGAACTCAAAGACGTCTTCCTCAAGGGCGACTTCCGAGAAGGCGCCGGCGAGGTGATTGACCACCCGCATATGGACAATTACCTCGATGCCATCATCGAATCCACTGGCCCGCTGGCTCGCAACGTCAAGGTCGCCGTGGACTGTGGCAACGCCGTTCCCGGTCCGTTCATGAGCCAACTCTTGGACAAGATGGGTGTAGAGCACGTTGACCTCTACTGCGACTGGGACGCGACCGAACCCAACCACGGTGCCGACCCAACCCGACCGAAGAACATGGTCGACCTCGGAAAGGCCGTCTTGGAGCACAACTGCGAATTCGGCATGGGGGCTGACGGCGACGGCGACCGCATTGGAGCGGTTGACGAAGAAGGTCGGTTCATCTATCCTGACCGACTCATCGCTCTACTGGCGAACGACTTGTTGGCCGATGAAGACGAACTTCCAGAAGACGCCGCTGACGACGAACACATTCGCATCGTCTACGACGTGAAATGTTCCATGAACGTGGAACAAGCCATCTTCGAAGCCGGCGGACGGCCTGTCATGGCCCGCACTGGCCATTCGTTCATGAAGCGGGTGCTCGCCAGCATGCCCAAGTGCAAAATGGCAGCGGAAATGAGCGGCCACATCTTCCTCGCCGACCGTGGATGGTACGGCTTTGATTGCTCGCTCTACAACGCTGCACGCCTCATTGAGCTGTGGTCCCGCCACAGCCCTGCCAGCGAAGGCGGCCCGACCTTTTCGAGCGAACTCGACCGGCTTGCGCCCCCCTTACCCACCACCGGTGAGGTCAAAGTGCCGTGTCCAGAAGAGCGCAAACTCGAGGTTGTTGCGGCCATTACAGAAGCCTTTGAGGACATGGAATGCTCCACCGTGGACGGTGTCCGCGTGCGCTTCAACAACGAGGACGACGAATACGTCGGCTGGTACCTGGCTCGCAAGTCCAACACCGAGCCGGTGCTCGTGATGAGAATGGAAGCGACCACAGAAGAACAACTCGCCACCATGAAAGCCATCGCTGACGAGCGAGTGAGCGAGATCATCAACATCGAAAAGATGCTCAATGCCTGAGGAATGAACATGAGTGAACCTTTGCACACCGCCTTTTTGCGAAACATCGTGAACCACAAGGATGCCCGAAGTGAGATCACCGGGCGTCTTGGGAAAGTCAAAACCATCAAACAAACCGTCTCAACCGGTGTCTCGATGATTTATGTGGTCCGCAAGACCACCGCTCGGGTTGAAATGTGGATTTATCGCGGTCCAAAACCACATCAGGTTGACGAAGCAAAATCCATCCACCAGCATTTCCTTCAACATCGCGACGCTATCGAAGACGCCTTTGGTTCACCACTGAATTGGAATCATGGCCAGCGAAAAACCGCCTACAGCATTCAATGTGATTACGATGATTTCAGGCTGGAGGATGTTGACCGTTGGCAGGAATGGGCCGATACCATGGTGGCTGACATGAACCGCCTTCACGATGCTTTGCGTCCGCACGTTCTCTGAGCGCCTGCTCAGATATCGCTGGTGTCAATGAAAGGCGCAATGGTGTATTCAAGCACCATGAGGCTCACTGTGTAGGTGACTTCCTCGCCACCGTCAGAGCGGGAACATGTTGGCACTGGCTCATTACCTGCATTTGCGTCAACAGTAATTGAAACTGCGTGGTCGCCTAGGCCCGCTCCCATCGAATCAATCTGGGCTTTGATTTCGTCCATGGTGAGTCCAGATACGACGGCACCGACCATGGATTCATTGTACCAGGTCGCCATGGCTTCGTGTGAACCTGAGCCGCCGTTATTCTGTCCATCGGCCGAACCCGTGAATTCAAGGTGGCTGGCAGTTCCAGTGATGGTGTCAGCAGCAGCAGAACCAACACACCCGAGACCAGATGATGTCTCGTCTTCGCCATAGGACATGCTGACCATGACGCCGACAATATTGAGATCATCGGCATTGTTCACGGCATCTGTGTTGTAAATCTTTGACCATGTTTCACCGTCAGCGATACCTTGCAACCCGGATTCGAGTTCAACGTAGGTGATCTCCCCGTTCACTTGGTAATCCGCCACGCCACCACCGAGGCTTCCGGTAGCAGTGCTGGCTGCATAGCCGAAGTAAATCGGGAAAGCCAGCAAGAAGAAGACGATGCTGCCGACCGTGATTTGTGCATCACGGTTTGTTTTCAGGTCTTCCATGGTGTACACAGGTCGCCCTCCAACCCTTCCGAGGTGGTGGCCTTCTCTATGACTTTCGGTGAGAAGAGCAGGACGAGTTGCAGGTGTTAGAGGGGTCAGCCGTTGTTGACGTCGCCGTCCTTACCCTCGCTATCGGCGTCGTCTTCATCATCTTCGTCCTTGGCAGTAAGAGCGAGGAAATTGTTGATGGCAGCGACGCCCAGCAAGGTCAAGAAGAGCAACAGCGGGAAGCAAATCCAGTACATGTCAAAGGATTCTTCTTTTGGAGGGTCAGGTAAGACGAACTGCTCAACCTCCGTTTCGTTGCGCACCGATTCCACGATGTTGTTGGCTGCTTCTCGTACCTCGATGATGACGAAGAGTTCGACCGGCACCATCTCACCGAGCACCGTGATGGTGTAGTTCGTCTCGTTGGATGCTTCTGTTGGCGTACCGGAAATTCGACCGTAATCAAACGTGAGGCCTTCGGGCAAGGTTGGAGCGATGGACCAAACGGGGTTTTGGTTATCGCCGAAGTAATAAATCGGCGTTAACTTCGGCATCGTTTGGTTGACCTCCAGCACGATGCGAGTTTCGGGGTATCGAGCGTAATAGGTGGGCTGATTCACGGTCAAGTTGAACGTTGCAAGGGCCACACCGCCCGAGTTGTTAGCCCATACGGTGTAGGTCGTTTGGGAGAGATTGGTCGTCGCCACGCCGACGATGTAGCCGTTCACGAAGGTCAAACCGGGTGGCAGCGCAGGTTCAATCGACCAGTTGTCGGCTACGCCACCGCTCAGGACAGGCACA
>DAGF01000021.1:578-13728 GCA_002495645.1 Euryarchaeota archaeon UBA549 | reverse complement strand
TTGGTGTAGGATTCAATGTGAACACAACCAAGCTCCGTGCAGGTTCGCAACACATCGCTCATACGGCCAACAGGTGCTGCGACCGTAAGACGGGACATGGCGACGGTGTCAAACATCAAATCGCCTCATTCGGATGACAGTGCGTTGACGACCATTTCGACGGCCGAGTCTTGGTTGCTCGTGGAACTGGATTCAATGCTGGCGACTTCTTTGGAACCGGCCGCCTTGACCTCGTCTGCTTCGCCTTGGGCCTTGTTTCGGGCCTCGTCCAAGATTTTCTGCGTCATGGCCACCGTTTCGTCGGCAGCGTTCTGAACCATCTCGGATGATTTTCGGCGGGCATCAGCCACGATTTTCGAGGCTTCTTCTTGGGCTTCAGTAAGGCGCTTTTCGGCGTCTTGCTCAGCGGTTTTGATGCTTCGGAGGACCTCAGACATACCCATGTAGAACACCTGTTGAAAATCCCAGCAAAAGGGGGTTTAAGAGTCTAACGGGGTGCGTTGTTGGCCTCAATTTTTGGGCTTGGTGCCACGAAATCGACTGGCCATCCCAAACGGGTAGAGAAGGCGCCCCTGAACGTTTTGAAAACCAACACGAGCCATCATCTTCCGATAGTAACCGTTGGTTCCGTAGTGTGTGTAACTCCGAGCGAGACCTTTCCAAGGATGGTCCTTTTCTTTCGTGATGATTCTCGCCATCACCTGCACCACGCTGTTCATCCAAAGATACCCAAAGAAACCGTGGAGTTTGTTGGCTTTGCCCGCATCACAAATCACCAATCGGCCGCCTGGCTTCAGCACGCGGTAAATTTCACGGAGGCCCTGCTCTTTGTCCTTGAAATCACGGAAGGAGAAGAGGCAGAAGACCATGTCAAAGGCGTCATCGGGTAACGGAATGTCTTCGGCAATGGCTTCAACATAGGTTGCTGGCGCCTCCCCTCGCTTGGCGCGGGCGCCGTCAACCCTTGGCTGGGCGGTGGCCAACATTTCCGGAGATGGGTCAAGGCACGTCAGGTCCATGCCGACCAGGTCCTCAGCAAATGAACCGGGACCGCACCCAACCTCGAGGACCTTCATACCGGGCGTTGCATGGTTTCGGACGTTTCGACGCCAGCGCTTGTCCTGACCAAAGGTCATCCATTTGTTGACCCGGTCGTAATTGGGGATGGTCGCTTCGAGTTGCCCCTCAAGCTCTTCCCAAGCGTCTGAATCAATACCGGACGGGTCGTATCCTCCGGTCGCAGCGCGCTTCCCCATGGTGGATGGCGCACGCCCGACTGTTTTGGACATGTCGTTTGCCCCACAGGGCGTATCAAGCGATGCGTTCCACGGTTTCTGGCGTGATGCCTTCTTCGGGCGTCACTCGGAACACGAGAATTTTGAGGTTCTCTGGAGCGTTTCTGAATTTTGAGACGATCATGGAGTTTTCAAAGTCCGTACCGATGGTTCGAACCTTGAACGAGAGGACCATGTCAGCGATGGACGACAATTCCTGCTTAATGGCAGGGTCCAGACCGTCGGTTGAGACCGAGATCATGAGCAGGCCTCGCACCATTTGAGCGTGGGCCTGAAGCATACGGACCATGGAAATGACCCGTGCGGGGTCTTCTCGCTGCAAAAAGAAATCGAGGTTGTCCAAAACAGCCCGGAAGTAGGGACCAAGACCCATGATTTCGTTGGTGACTTCGGTCAGGTAATCTTGGCTGCTGTCATCGACAAACCGAGTTTGAGCGAGTCGCTGGATATCGGCCAGCTGAAAGCCCTCAAGGCGATAACGGCTGGCGAGCAACTCTCGTTCCAAGACGTTGGCGTTGTATTCTTCACCGATGGTGCGGACATTGATGTCCAGTGGCCAGTCGTATTTCTTGAAAATTCGAATGATTTCTTGCTGACCTTCATCGGTCGCAATGTAGAGGGTGTTTTCGGGCTCCTCGGCAGGAGATGTAAATTGCTTCGCAAACAGTTCACTTCCTGAACCCGTTTCAGTGAAGGCGATCATGGTGAAGCCTCGTGGCACACCGCCCCGCATTTCGTTGTCAAATTTCGGCACACCAAAGGAGCCAACGGAACCGAAGAACTCCTCGTCTTCTGGGTCAAATGTCATTTTTCGAGCCATGCATCATCACCTCAGAGGAGGACCACCTGTCCACGGTCAACCAAATCCGTACAGTACGTGTCCAAATTTGCGAGCACGAGCGGCGGTGTTTGGTCGGGTACGTTGAGCATGACCGAAAGCACCTCACGCTGTCGGAAGGTGTTGATGAAGGTGTGAAGGTACTCGGCGAGCATCCTGTCATCGTTGTAAATGGCCAATGCATTCACACTGTCAAGGAAGACAAAATTTCGAGCATTGGTAACCGTTCTTAGCGTGTAAAGCGTGCGCAACAAAATACTCTCCAGCATGATGGGGCTGTCGATGAATGTGATGTTGGAATAGGGCACGTCGGTCCCACCCAGCACGCCAGACGACACCAAATCGAGGAAATGGATGCCGGAAACATCCACGCCAATTGACTCGAAAGCTTGGATAATCTCCACCGCACCTCGGCTGGCGGAAATGTAGACGCCCCCCATCTCGAACATTTGCATGAGAGGGATCATGGTGCTTGCCGTGACGGCAAAGGAGTTGGTGGCACTCATTCGGACTTGAACCGAACTTCCCAGTGAAACCTGGGTCAGTTGTTCAGCAATCTGTTGGTCAAGTTCAAACATCTTCATTGCCCCCATCTGGATGTTTTATCGGCTGAAGCGCCCCATTTGAGCATCGGAATGAGCATAACGCCAAGTGGTGTGAGTTCAATGGCATGCTTTGCCCGACTGTGAGATGTACCTCGCATTTTCACGACCTGCAAGAATCGCAGCAGGTGGCCCATTCGCTCTGAATCCCCCATGACGATGATGCCGTCGGCGATGGCCTCCTCAACACCAAACGATGACCAGTGGGCGTTTTCGGTGGCCGAGGTGATTTCTGAAATCAAGATGGTGGTGCAACCAAGGGTGGCCAACTTCTTTCCAAGGGTGAACAAAAAGTCACGAATCAACTGCTCCGACTTGATCTTGTAACACAGTGTGGTGACCGAATCGATGACCAAACGGGTTACACCGATGGTGTTGACAATGTCCACAATGGACTTGATGAGGGCGTGAACGTCATCGAGGTCAAAAGAGGCTTTTTCCAAACCCAACCACGAGTAGAGAACGTCCATGTCAAAGACGTTGATGAGCCCCGAGTCCACCATATTCATGTCAAAGAAGGCGTATTGGCGGATGTTCTCGAGCAGTTTCACAGAAGGCTCAGTTGCCGTAAAGTGAGCGCACGCCTCGCCCGCCAAAGCACCACGGACCAGGAATTCCATGCCGAGCGTGGTCTTTCCTGAACCACAGGTTCCTGCGGCCAACACGGTTGAACCGTAGGGGATGCCACCGCGGAGAATCTCATCCAATCCGTGGATGCCCGTCACGCATCGGTCTCGGGTGTAAACGCTCGTCGGTTGCATGGGGACCAAGCGGAAGGAACAGGCTTGGGTTGATGAAGTGTGCGGAAAGCAGACGACGAGTCTGGACCGATTCAGCCATTCTCTTCGCCCGGAGTTGGTGAATCCTCCAAAGCCCACGATGCTGAAGCAAAGCGGTCTTCTTCGTCCCAAACCAAGGATTGGCCGGTCACCATGAACAACTGGGTGTTTCCACCCCACTCAACCCGCATGACATCAGCCGGTGTGATTTCATCCAGTTGGGTGTACCGAAGGCTCAATTTGCCTTGACCGTTGGCCAAGCCGTCCAACTGCCCCACGCCCAAGAAACCGAGCGACCCGAGATCGATGACATGGGTGGCGTTGCCAACGGTTTGCGAAGAAACATCGCCGGTGAACAGCGAGAGGGATTGGCCTGAGAGGACACCTGACTGCAGGAGAAGGTTGGTGGAACTGCTCCCCGAGGTGTGATTGAAAGACCAACCCTTCAGAGCGACGGCGAAGTCGTTGGGGTTCTCGACCTCAATCCATTCCGGGCCACTTGAAGAGGGGCGAGCCATGACCTCTGTGATGTGAAGGATGTTGTTCTTTCGACCGCCGTCGTGAACTTCCAAAATCACCCGAATCAATTCCCCGTCTTGCTGGAAGGAGCGATAGGAGGTTGAGGATGATGGCGCCGTGCCCCGCTCAGTACCGCCTTCAAAGAGAACGGTTGAAGCCCGTCCTTCTTGCGTGCTTTCCGCGACCATGATGGTCAAATGGAGGCTCATGTCGCCGTCGAGGCCAAGTCCGGCTGCCATGCCGTCTTCGGTGACATTGTGAAGCGCCTCAACCCGGTCCATGTCCAACCGCTGATTCAACACCAGCCCTGGCTGAACCCGTCCCTCGTGAAGAGCATCAGCCGTCGCCACGTGCCAATCGGCGGTGGCGTTGGCGTAATCCAAACCATCGGCATCGGGAACGAACCATCCCTCACCGGACGTGAGCCGGTCAAGGCCCAAAGAAGCGGCTCGGTCGAGTCGGTCAACGTTTGGGTCATTGGAACCCATTTGCAGTTGAGCGAGCGAGAGAAAGGCGGTTAGAATCATCAAGAACAACGTGAACGCTGAAAGAAATTCAATCACGGCCGTCAAGCCCCCTTCATCGCGCTCACGATGGGAGAGGGTTCGCCGCATGGCCTCACCATGGCTGCGCAATTCAAGAGGTTGCCGCATGAAACCATCCCAACTCGCCCAACTGGCCCACAGTTGCCGTTTCTCTGGGTGGCATCAAACGGGCGATTTAGGCCGCTTGGAAGCGATGAGTCTTTGAATCACGGATGGAAGGAGGTTACGATGACCGAGCGAAAGCAACGCGAGATTACCCAACGCAGAACCAGTCTTGGGTTCGTGGTTATGCTCCTTTTTTCCACGTTGGGGGTGCTCGCAACCGTCCCCGCCTCCAGTGCAAACCTAACAGGTTCAATTGGCATTTCGGGGAGTGCGTCACCAACCCCAGGTGCTTGGTTTTCCTCCTTTGATACCATCAACTTCGAAGCCGAGGTAACAAACTACTACGCCAGCCCATCCGGTTCTGCTCGAACCCTCACATGGTACGCTTGCGACGGCGAAGTGACATCGTCAGCCTGCAAATCCGTCTACGAGGAAACTGGGCAGTTCAACATGGGCAACATACCCGGACAAACCACCGAAGGCGTCGTATCATCCGAGAGCTGGGTCCCAGGGCAAAGTGCAGAGGGCATCTTCACCATCCTCTACACCTTTAGTCAGAACGACCAGGTCCCCGCCGATGACGAGTACCTGTTCACCATCAATTTGACCAATGATTTCGTCGACGTCATCGCCGATACGACCCATAACCCCATCGAACATCTACCGAACCTCGCAGTTTACGATGACGAGAGCGTCCTCAACACCGACACGGACTATGTTTTCAAGGCAAAGGGACAATCCACCCTGTGCGGTTTGTGCACGTTTTCCGGTGATTTCGGATGGCAACTTTGGGATGTAGATGAAACCATGATGCTCAAGGAAGCCTACAAGACGGTCGAAAACCTTCCTGCCTGGGGCGGTTACGACCCCTACAACATCAACCTCCCCGCCTTCAACTTCGGTCAAGAAGGACGCTACATGCTGAAATTTGGACTCTTTAGCAGCGCAGGCAACCCCTATGCCGACCTCAATCCGTCCAACAACCTCGCCACGTTCGAAATCGTCCTCAACGACAGCATTGACATCAAGGTGATGGACGTTTATCCCAGCCACAACGCACAATCCACACAATTCTATTACGGAAATGAGCGCGTGATTTCCACCTTTGCGAACCTCGGCAACATGTCGGTTGAGAACATAACGGTCTCGTATCAAGTGTACAACACGCAATACGAACTCGAAGTCGAGGACAGTTGCGATATTGCCGTCATGCACCCCAGCGATACGGCCAGTTGCACCTTCAACATGACCACCACGGGAAACAATCGGTTGATTCGTGTTCAACTGCCCACCATTTACCAAAACGGAGAAGACGTGCGCATGAGTGACAACCTGTATTCACTCAACGCCGATGTCCAGGTTGGCGCCATCAACCCCTCCGTCCAAACCAACTCTGAGAACAACGTGTTCCTCTCCAGCGATGATGTGGAACTGGTGGGCCGTTTCAACGCCATCGCTTCCCAACCGCTCAACTACACTTGGCGTGAAGGCTTCTATGTCTGGGGCCATGGACAAGTCCTGAACAGAACAGGAGAAGCCTTCGGACTTGGCCACCACAACATTACGCTGCAGGTCACTGACCCGTGGGGAGAAACCGAATACGCCTATGTGGAATTTGATGTCCTCAACTCCATTGACTTGACGGTAGAACCCTACCTCACCGGCATCGCCATCACGGAGGAACAAGCCTCGTTTACACACAACATCCTCCTGCCTCACCTCGGGAAGAACTACGGTATTGGAGGAGGCGATTCGCCCCTCATGATGGTCTCGGTTGATGTCCAACCGCTGACGGCTCAGGACGAAGGGATGCGAAGCCTGGACATGACCCTCAATCTGACCGCTCTTTTGCCTGAGAGCATTGACTTGACCACCCTCGACATCCGGTACCTTCCCTCCACCGAGAGCGTGGCATGGGAATTCCTGGACGGCGTGAACAGTTACACCTTCGGACCTGATTTCGAAGAGGTGGACATCTCCATGACCAAGGACGGTGTTATCTTGCTGATTGGCGTACTTCCACCGACCAATGTATCTGCTGAAAACGTAGAATGGACCCAACTTGAGGGCGGCCAAATCCAACTTGACTGGACGCCCAATGGTGACACCACCAACCCCTATGTCGGCGGATGGAATGTTTACAAAATCCAAGGAATTTCAGGAACCACAGTGTTCCCTGAAACGGCGAACGGCGTGAACGAGAACATTTGGGAGGAATTAACCTTTGAAAGTCATGTTGCCACCCTTCCCCTCTCCTCCCAAAGCTGGCTTGACCCGGACCGCCTTGAAACGGGCATATGCGCTTCCTACGCCATCATCCCCATGGACCGTGAAGGAAATCCGAACCTCCAAATGGCCAACATCACCCGAGTCAACGGCGTTGCAGGTCAACTCTGCGGCGACGCCATTCCACCATCGATTACCTTGGAAGACCTCTCGCACACGTGGGCGTTCACCAACAACTCGGATTGTTTCGAAGAGCAACAAGATTGGTCGGTCTGCTACACGGCTGAACTGACGTGGACGTGGCCCGCCCATGAGGTTCAGGGCAACGTGACATGGAACATCTACCGTGTTGAAACACAACCAAACAACGTTGACCTGAAATTCATCGAGCCGATGATTGAAGGCCTCGAAGGCGTACCCGGGCAGACGGGAACACTGGTTCAAACGGGCCTAGATCGGGACGGCATCCAGCCCTACCGGACCTACTACTACATCTTCGCCCCAATAGACAGCGTGGGCAATGAGTTGATGGTCGCCAACTACGACCCTAATCCAAATGCAGAGAATCCGAACATTGAGCGCATGCACATCAACGACGACTGGTGGGCGTACAACCAGCACCTCATTCCACCTGAGCCTGAACCCCCCGAACCACCGCTGGGCATCCCTTGGTTGCAAAAACTGAACGATGCGACACAAGTGTCTGAATTCCAAACCGCTGGATTTGTTCTGCTCGCCACCATCGTGCTCAACTTCTTGCTCCTACCGCTCCTGCTCAAGCGACGAAAGCGACTCAAGCGAGTTCTTGAAGCACGAAAGCGCAACAGCGTCGCTGCAATGAACGAATTTGACGACTTCTTTGAGTGATTGGCGCGGCAGGGGAGATTCGAACTCCCGAGGTGAGACACCACTGGATTAGCAATCCAGCGCAATGGCCAGGCTATGCGACTGCCGCTCGCACCCCGCCCACCTTCGGCCTTCTCATGAAGATGACGGTGAGGGCCTGCGCTCACAACACAGCGAGATTTGATTCACAGCGGACCCAAGATTCCGAGCCATGAAGGTGGTATGAAGGAAATGATGACCAAGGAAAGGAACATCCAGCCGAGGTAAAACAGGCTTCTGAAAAAGGACTTCGCTGCTTTGGGCATCCGGCCGTTCTCGTCAAAGGGCTCATCGGGGTCAATGGCCCAAACTGAGGCAGCGTACCACAGGGTCAAACCACCCGAGACAAACGCCCAGAGCAACGGCAAGCCCGATTCTGGCCAAAAGCAGGGCACAGAGCCCAATAGAAAGAGCAAGACGCAGTAAATTTTGGATTGAAATACCGTGTGTTGAGCACCTTTCACTTCGTTCATCATGGGGATGTTGACCTTCCCGTATTCTCCCGAACGGTACAGCGCTAGAGCCCAAAAGTGAGGGGGCGTCCATAGGAAGATGAGAAAGAAGAGCATCCAGGGAACGGGAGAACCCAAATCCAACATGTTCGAACCAGCGATGCTATCACCTGCCGCTGCAGCCCAACCAATGAGCGGCGGGGTTGAACCGGCAATGCCGCCGATGACGATGTTTTGAGGGGTCCGTCGCTTAAGCCATATCGAATACACCAGAACGTAAAACAACACGGAAAAAGCCGACCAAAAGGCCGCTTTCACGCTGATGAGCAAAAACAACGCCGAACCAACCAAGGCGATGAGGGAGCCAAACACCAGTGCAAAACGAGGGGTTGCATGGCCCAACGGCACGGGTCGGTTCATCGTCCGGCGCATGTGAGGATCAATGTCGGCGTCGTACCACATGTTGATGGAATTTGAACCTCCAGCAGAAAGGGTGCCGCCGACCACCGTGATGAGCATCGCGACAAAGGTATCGGTCCATGTTCGCTCCAGGTCCATCACACCGTAACGTGCGAGCGTATCGTGAACCAAAATCGCACAGATGGCCGTGATTTGCAACAACGCGATGACGCGCAACTTCATGAGCTGCATCATGACCTTGAACATCCCCGGGTGCTGGGAGGCAGAAGCGTCGGATAGGGCGCTCATTCGGCCTCACCGGAACCTTGGGCCACCTTGGGTTGCGCTCGACTAAAGCGCATGGCAAACATCAGCACGACGGCGGAAAGAAACGCCGCTACACCCACCACCAAATGGAGGAGGGAAAGCCATTCGGGGAAATCTCCAACCTTTGCAAACACGATGTAGGAACCGCCCACCATTACGTTGAGAAGCCAAACGCCGGTGGTGATTTCGGCAAAACGGACAAGCTCAGCACTGCCTGGCGTTTGCTCGGCCGACATGCGCAGGTTGCTCACACCGAGCACCAACACAAGGCCCACCAAGAGGGCTCCAAATCGGTGAATCATCTGAATGAAGACGCCCGGTCCGTCCAGCGAAGGAAGAATGGAGCCCTGGCACTTTGGCCAACCGTTGGGGAAGCCGACCGAGCAACTTTGGTTGTACTGCCCTCCTGCTGAGGAAGAGACCCACGCACCGAGCACCAAGAGTAAACCGACGGCTGCGGTCATGGAGTGAATACGTTTTGAATGGAGGTCAACAAAGGACGGTGGGGCTTGAAGAAAAGTCCACGACGCCCCTTCGGTGATCTTCATTGACATGTATTGCCAGAGCAAGCCGGCCGTGAAGATGCACGCAAGGGAAAGGTGCAGAGCGACCGTCCAATCCGCGTTATCGTACCGAACCGTGATGTAGCCTGCTGTTGCTTGAACGATGAGGAGGATGGCAGAAAATTGGGCTGCCCGTTCCACGGGCGTCCCGTAGTGTTCCCGCTGTTTGCGCGCTACCAAGACATTGAGCACGATTGGGATGGCGATGACGCCAACCAGCATGCGGTGGAACCACTCAACAAAGATTTGGAACACCGTGTAGCGGTGGTCCTCCCCACGAGAGTCGATTTGGTCGGGGTTGGCCTCCCAGTAGGCTGCTTGCTCGGCTTCAGAAACCGCAAAATGCCAGGTTCCAAAGCATGTTGGCCATTCTGGGCAGGATTCACCAGCGTCGTTGATTCGAATCGAACCACCGACGATGACGATGAGCAAAGCCAGCACGGCCAGCATCAACGGAAGGGTGGATGGACGGCGCCACCACGGGGGTTCCATGATTCGGGGTGAGAGCAGACCCCTTTTGAACAAATGCCTCCACCCCCGTGCATGGCTTCCCCATCATGGCCGGCTCTCGTGCTGGTTGTTTTGGTCCTCAACACAGGCGTTGCGACTGGGGTCCAAGCGAATACGAGCACCGAGGAGGGGGCATTGCTCGATGTTCGTGTGTTCTCGCTGGAATGTTTAGAAAACGTCTCGTGCGAACCAACGCAACCCCCTCACCTCATCGAGTACTTCAGCGCCGATTGGTGCGAGCCATGCGTGCAAGTGGGTGAACAATTAAGCAATGTGAGCGGTGATGAAGCGGTGGTTCTTCAGCACCACTCTTCACCTCAAGACGCGACGTACCTGCCCGATTCAAAAATCAAGTACGACCAGGATTTCAGACTCCTCTTCTACCCCTCCATCGTGGTCGACGGGAAACACCTCCTTACCGGAAGTCGCCAAGCGCTGGACCTGTCCAATGTGATGGAAAATGAAACACCGACATGGTCGGGGTTGGAATCCCTTCGTGTGGAAAACAGCACCTTGGTTTGGAACGACACCAACACTGGCATCGTTTCAGTGTGGATGCTCGCACCCACCGCCCACCAAACATCTGGAAAGATTCACCCTGCCGTGGCTTACAAGCATATGGCCGTCAACGCCACCGAAGGTTCACTGGCATTGAACGAGGAGCAAATCCGCGAGAACTCCTCGTTTGTGGTCCTCCTGGAACAACCCGGTCGACGAAACTTGACCGTGGCCTCGTTGGCCCCCACAGGCCTCGTGGATGTCAGCGACGGGCAAGAGGTTGCAACCACGCCCATCAGCACGATGTTTGACCGGGATTTCGCTCTGGTCGTCGGCATGGTGTTGGTGTTATCCTTGGCACCGGCTTTTGTTATCCATCGTGAACTCATGACGGGCAGCAGGGAACAGAAGGTCTCAATGAACGACGAAGAAGAGTGAGTTAGGTTCAAAAAGAGTTGCCATGTCGGCGGTATGCGAATCTCTCGCAGTTGATTGTCCATGGTCAAGCCCGCACGCCAACACACCCGCTTTGAACGCGCTCGAATCATTGGTGCTCGTGCACTCCAAATCGGAATGGGCGCCCCACTTTACGCCACCGAGGAAGTCCTCCGAGACCAATTCAAGGAAGAACTCGTTTCACTCTACGGCCTTGAAGAGGCCAGCATCCGTTTTGTTCTTGACCCGTTGAAGATCGCTCTCTACGAGTACGAGAACCACCTGATTCCCATCGACATTGACCCTCACGAGTGAGTCAAGTTCGTGCTGAAGCCGTAAAATTCGGCATCGTTCAATGTCGGCAACGCATCTCGTTTGACCAACAAGGTGCGCACCGCCCACAAATCCACGAAGACACGGTATTTCGTGGTGGCGTCCAGATAATCAACACCGCTTGAGCCGCCAGTGCCCATTCGACGACCGATCATTCGCTCAACCATCCGAGCATGATGGGTTCTGAAGAGCAACATGGCCTGTTCCAATTCAACAAAACTGTCAACCAATCTCCGAGGCCATGAGAGCAGAGGAAGTTCCCGGTACGATTCTATAAACAGCAGCCCTGCTCGGCTACGAACTGGCTCGCCCTCCTTGAGAAGGAACTGTTCTGCACCCATGACGCCGGCTTCAATACGGGGACGGATGGTGCTTTCCTCACCGTGCCCAATCGCCACCATGTGTTGAATCACTTGCTCGCCATGCGCTCGCATGGCGTTGAGATGGTCATCAACGTAGGACCGCACCACCGATGCGTCGCCTTCGGAACCGGGTGAAGACCCGTGAATGGGCGTTCTCGCCAACCATGCGTTGAGAACATCGTTGAGAGAGGGTTCGGCCACGGTGGCCTCAAAATCAGCCAGTGCTTGTGCGGGAACCTTCCCCTGCTGGGCAAGTTGCTTCATGTGGTTCAACGGGTCCATGCCGCCGACTCGCTGCTCGTTTTCCAAGCCCAGCAAAACTTCGAGCTCACGCATTTGCCATGACTCAAAACCAGAGGAGGTTCCCAAACGGTCCCTGAATGCCAAGAAGTCTTGTGGTGAGAGCGTTTCCATCACCTTCCACTGGTCTGCGAGCAATCGGAAAATTTCACTGACACGCTCCAAGTGATGGACAACTTGGGGGATGGTGGCTTCCTCAATGCGTTCTTGGTTCATCAGTTGGCGTGCTTCTTTGAGTTCACGCAAAATCAATTTGAACCACAATTCAAACGTTTGGTGGACGATGATGAAATGCAATTCGTCGTTTGAGGGAGGAGGCGTGTACCCTTCTGGTCCATCTTGAAGTGCGAGGAGTTCCTCCAAGCGAAGATAGCCCCCGTAGGTGATTCGTGAGGTGGGTCCATCGGTGGCCATGCACGTACCAAACGCAACAACTCCATGAAACCTTCACTTCATTGGGATTAACCCGTTTGGTTCCATCTAAGCCGGCGAGTATCGAGTGTGCCCATGAGTGGGTTTCTACATTCTTCCCTGACATAATACTCATAGAGCGATTACGAAACCCCTCCATATGGGCGTACCTCTCTCCACGGTGCAGGAATGGCTTCAGGGCTACGACAAAGACGCCATCACCGTAGGCGTTGTAGCCTCACACTCCTCGCTCCAAATCCTTCACGGGGCTCGTCAAGAAGGCTTCCGAACGCTGGGCATCGCCGTGGGCGAGAACCGACGACGGTTCTACAAGGCCTTCCCCGGTGCAGACCCCGACGAGTGGTTGATGCTGGACGATTACCGTGAGATGTTGGATTATGCAGAGTGGTTCCGGGAAAAGAACGTCATCATCGTCCCCCATGGTTCCCTGGTCGAGTATTTGGGCGCCAATAATTTCAGGAATCTCGAAGTTCCCACCTTTGGCAACAGAAACATTCTGCACTGGGAAAGCAGTCGGGCCCTGCAACGCCAATGGCTTGAGGACGGTGGATGCACCATGCCCAAGGTGGTTGAAGACCCGCACAACATCGACGGCCCTGTGATCGTGAAGTATGCAGGAGCCAAAGGTGGTCGTGGCTACTTTATCGCAAGAGATTACCGTGATTTCCGACGCAACGTCGACATTGAGGAAGAATTCACCATCCAAGAATACGTCTTGGGCTGCCGCTACTACCTCCACTTCTTC
>DAGF01000021.1:0-158 GCA_002495645.1 Euryarchaeota archaeon UBA549 | reverse complement strand
ATGGACCGAAGAGACGAGAGCAATGTCGATGAATTCTACAAACTCGGTTCGCTCCGAGACCTTCGTGAAATGGCGCTTGAACCCTCTTTTGTTGTGACCGGAAACCAACCGGTGGTGATTCGAGAATCCCTCCTTCCCCGTGCTTTTGAAATGGCCGA
>DAGF01000035.1:3371-4109 GCA_002495645.1 Euryarchaeota archaeon UBA549 | reverse complement strand
AAACTTGAGCGAAGAGCGCCTGAAGATATTGGCCAACGTGGCCATTGAACAGGTGCCGTTTCCCGAACAGGGAATGCTCACAGAAGAGGATGCGTGGACGATTTCCCCCGGACCAACACGAGCTCGCATTAACAGCCAACAAAGCGTCCCAAACGTGGCGGCTTCACTTGCACCAGCGCCCACGCCGGTGCCAGCAGCCCCTGCCACGGTGGACACCTCTGGCCTTGAACGCCTCATCAGCAGCCGTCTTGACATGGTTGAAGACGTTCTGCGCATGGTGGAACACCGCCTCGATGAAGGCGTTTCTGTTAACACAGAAACCGGTGGCGACGGCGAAGGTTTCGACGGCGAAGCATCCGAGGACGACGCTGACGGCGCAACCGGCGACCGCATCATCACCGCCAGCGGTGAAGTGGTGGAAGTCGGCGGGTCGTCTCGCATGATGGAAGACGACCAGGGTCAACTGGTTGAGTTGTACGAGGCGCAAGCCTTGGCAGCCAACCCGTTCCTCGTCGCCCCTCGTTCAAGCGGGTCCAGCAACCAGTCCAGCACAGGCGCGCCCACGGTCGCTGCTCTGCTTCTTGACCACATGTCCGGCATGGCCGCCGTGAGTTTCACGCAGAAGGCCATGGAATCTGGCATGCTGACCCAAGAAGAAGGCGACGCCGTTCTTGCCATCGTTCAGTTGGCAGAACCCGGTGACCCGGAAACAGCGCTTGAAGACCATTTGCCACACCG
>DAGF01000035.1:0-2985 GCA_002495645.1 Euryarchaeota archaeon UBA549 | reverse complement strand
TCGAGGTGAAGAGTGACATGGGTGCTTCGGTCGGTGTAGGGGGGCTCATTATCGGCATTTCGATGCTGGTGGTGTTCTCCATGGCCTATCAGGCCATCTCGTTGCAAATTGAATCCGGTGTTGATCGGATTGAAGATGCAGACGAACCCATACCGACCTTCAGCATTGACGATGCAGTGATCTTCACCGGCGCAATAGTTGATGTCACCATCGTTGACGGCGGCGCAGGCTACAGCAGCGGAGGCACGATTGAAGCCTCCAGCGGAAACGGCGGATTTTCTGCCACCTATACGACGAACGTAACGGGAGCCATCACCTCCGTGGTGGTCACCAGCCACGGAAATTATTCCTCGCTCCCGACCTTGGTCGTCAACGGTGGCGGAACACCGACTTCAGCAGCCAGCCTGACCGCAGTACGCGGCAATGTGCTCTACGCCAACCTAACCAACACGGGCTCCACCACCATCGCCCACGATGATGTTTGGATGTTCCTTGACGGTCAGAATGCGACTCAGTTTTCGAGCGTTTACAATCCACCTCGGACCAATTTGTGGTTCTCGGGAGAAACGTTGTTCCTGAACTGGTTTGACACCGGATTGCCGGGCGACGAACGAATGACACTGACGGTGGGCCCAACCACCGTCGGAACAGGATTGTGGTGATGGTATGGCAGATGGAGGTGCTTCTTCGATGATCATGCTCATCACGGCCTTGCTGATTTCAGGCGGAGCCAGTGCGGTGCTTATCTCCGAATGGAGCAATGCAGTTCGGGTTGTACAAACCAACGAGCGTGCATCGGCCGATAGGGACGATGTTAGCGTTGCCCTGGCGGGGGATCCCGCCATGGTGGCCTACAACAACTCTGCAAACACCATCACGCTGTACTTCCTCAACACCGGTGCCTACGATTTGGACACCACGACGTACGAGGTTTTGGTCAACGGCGACGCACCGACCTCCAGTTCTGAAAGCGTGCTACCCAGCGGAACCGAATGGAACCCAGGAGACCTGCTTCAGGTGGTGCTCACCAATGGTTCGTGGACATTTTTGGACGGCGAAGACATCTCGGTGTACTTTGTTGGTTTATCTGAGCGCGTGGCAGGTTACACCCACTCAGCATCGACCAGTGCGGAGGTGAGGTTGAATGTCGTTTGATGACAACCCGTTTATGACGGCCCACAAGCCGGTGGAGGACGGTTTCCCCTTTGAAGTGGAAACGGATTCGCTTGCGGACTCCATGGGACTACGTTTGCCAAACCGTTCGTTGTACTTGCTTCAAGGAAAGGTCGGTGCGGGGAAATCCCTCATCGCCCAACGCCTCATTCACGGCATGGTTCACAACGGCGTCAAGGTCTTGGTCATCACGACAGAATTGACCACCCGTGGCTGGGTTGAGCAGATGGAGAGCATTGGATACGGTATGACCGAAGCCATGCGCAAGGGCCAGGTGATGGTCCTGAGCAGGTACGGTACCATCGCCGACTCCCGCCAAGACGTCAGCCTTCAGGAGGTGTTGAGCAGTCCTGCCATCCCTGCAGCCGACGTCATCGTCTTGGATTCAGCCAGTTCGTTGATGCCCGAGGAAGGCACGAAGGCCGACCACTTTGCGTTGATACAACAACTCCGAAAAATCGCTTCAGACGGTCGTTCATTCATGCTTTGTGCAGACCCCGAAGAAATGGACCACTCGCTTCTCCACACCCTACGTGCATCAGCCGAAGTGGTGCTCGATTTGGAAAACGCCATGATCGGTGGAGAACTCAAGCGCAACATCATCATCACCCGCTTCCTTCGGGCAGCAGGGCCGATTCAAACATCCGTTGGATGGCGAGTTGAGCCGGGTATGGGCTTCATCGTGGACATCACGGCCGTGAGTTGAGGAGTGGAGAAGCATGAGCGACGAACCTCGATTTGCCAAGGGCGACCTCAACGGCGTCATGGCCGCCTACCCGCACGTTGCGGAGTGGGTGAGGGATTTCGAAATGCGCTACGGTTCACGGCCCATGTATTACGGCCCTCTTGACCGAGACGCCAAAAAGCAGCGCCCGCTCAATTTGATTTACGTCACCCGCGAACCCATTTTCGTTCACATTTACGAGCCCCCAGCGGACGATGACGGCGGCGGAACCATTCTCTGGTTTGGTTTGGAGCCTCAACTCACCGAAGAGGAGGAGAACATTCGTCGAGAACTTGTTGAAACGCTGCTCCAGGAGGCGCCCACAGCACCTTCGTTCACCACGGATAACGAGTTTGAGAACATCCTTCAGCAGATGATTGAGCGTTACACGATTCTTGACTCTGAAGCCAACAACCTCGTTCGTCGGCAAGGACGTTTGTGGGAGATGATCGGCATGGACGACAAGCGTCTGACGGTGACACAAGCTCAACGAGAACGCCTCAACTATGTCGTGATTCGTGACCTCATTCGAAACGGACCGCTTGAACCGCTGCTTTCCGACGAGATGCTGGAAGATATCCACTCGGTGGGGCTCAAGCACATCCACATGGACCACAAGGTGTTCGGCATGGTCACCTCCAACATACGATTCCGTGAGCGCGAACTTCTCTCACGTTATTTGCGCGCCATGTCCGAGCGTATCGGCCGTCCAGTCTCGGACAACAAACCCATCATTGACGGGGTGCTTCTTGACGGCTCCCGTATCAACATCATTTTCTCAGACGACGTTTCCATGCTCGGACCGTCGTTCACCATTCGTAAGTTCGCTGAAGAGACCATCTCGGTGATTCAGCTCATCAAATGGGGCACCATGTCGGCTCAACAAGCCGCCTACATCTGGATTTGCCTCGAGTACGGTATGTCGGTTCTGGTGTCAGGGGAAACGGCATCAGGTAAGACCACGACCCTCAACGCCATCCTGCCATTTATTGACCACAACGTGAAGATTTACTCTGCGGAAGACACGCCTGAAGTGAAGGTGCGCCACAAGATTTGGCAACGCTTGGTCACCCGTGATGCCAAGAACG
>DAGF01000076.1:30031-41471 GCA_002495645.1 Euryarchaeota archaeon UBA549 | reverse complement strand
GTGGCCAATGGAAGGGTCGTCGCCAGAGTAGTTGCAACCCAGCACCTGGCCGGGGAAGGAGAGGCGAGCGCCGCCGATGGGAATGGTGACATCAAAGCCAGCCTTCTCCAAACGGTCGTGGAAATCGGGCAGGAGATGGAGGTGCTGAATGGAACCGACGAGGCCGAGTTTGGTATCGGTCAGGGGCGCCATACGCCCGACGGCATCCATGAATTTCTCCTGTGCTTCTTCCTCGCTCAACTCGGACGTTTGCCCTTGGTCGGCCAGACGTGCTTGAGCCATGGCGCGGTGCTGTTCAAGCCACGGAAGGACGGGGCTGAGTTCGGGGTCGCCGTCGTAGGTGACGTTGATGAATTGCGTGGGCATACCGGAATCGATGTTCATCTGAGAATGACCCATGTGGGCGACCAACTCCACACCCATGAGCTGCATCTTGTCGTGCACGAGGTCGCATGCACCGTAGCAAGGGTCAGCGGCCAAGACCACTTGGGCGCTGGTTTCGGTTTCGATGGTGTCCATCATCTCAAGGGCCTGCATCTTGAGGCCTTCTGGCACTTGAAGGGCAATCAAACGGTTGTCATTGGCGCGGATGCGCTCCATCAACTCGTCCAGTTCGAAGTCGTGGCGGTCAAGGTCCATGCTTCCCCTCACTGCAAGGGCGTGGCCTCTCCCTCATGAAGCCACCCATTCTTTACAGGCCGTTCATTCATCGAGGAGAATGATGGCATCACCGTCCATCACCAAGCGCACCAGCGACTGAATTCGGATGTCAGGATAAAGGCCCTGGAGGCGCTTCAGCCCTTCGCCCTTTTCGACGACGGCGATGATATCGGTTACGTTGGCTTTTGCCCGTCGCACGCCTTCGATAACCGCTTCAAGGGTGCCCCCAGTTGAGAGGACATCGTCGACGATGGCAATGCGCTCACCCTCTCGCAGGTCATTGAGGTACATGGCGCCCTTTGAGTAGCCCGTGGACTGGTCGATTTCCACCTCGCCATCAAGGCCGTAGGAGCGCTTTCGTGCGATGACCAAAGGAACACCCGTGGCCATGCTCAAGGGAGCGGTGAGGGGCAAACCCATCGCTTCAATGCCAAGGAGCAAATCAATGCCTTTCCAATCAACCCGGTCCAACGCAAGTTCCGTGATGGCGTGGAGGACGCTCGGGTCCATACGAGGAACACCGTCCGTCACGGGGTGAATGAAGTAGGGGTAATCACCTTTCCAGATGACCGGAGCGTTTTGCAAACTGGCCTTGAGTTGCTCCATGGCGTCGGTCATAAGGACGGGTTGGGTTGTGAGTTCATCATCCTTGGGGAGGAGAAGACACCCTTGGAGCGCAGTGTTTTCACAGTTCGGCAAGGTACTCGACGTATTCGTCGTGCTCCATGAGGTTCTCAAGCAGTTGCTTGTCGTCGGGGTTGAGTTGCAATTCGTGGGGCTCGAGAAGGATGATCCAGCCGTCGTTGTAGGCGGAATCGTTGACAAGGTCAGGGCTGATCTCAACCTCGCCGTTCACATCGGAAATCACGCCTGAAAACGGAGATGTCAGCGAGACTTTCTCGTCGGCGGTCCAAAGGGAGAACAGGCTGCCCCCCTCATCGACTTCGGTTTCCGCTTGAGGAAGAATCACGCGAAGGATATCGCCAATTTCGACGCGCATGAACTCGCTCACGCCAATCATGAGTTTCTGGTCCTTTTGCTGAAACCACAGGTGGTCCATGGAGTATTTTCGGTCTTGAGCAATCACAAATTCGATGATGTCGTCATCCATGTTATCAGCCTCAACACGCGGCTTCCACAGGTGGTATATGAAGACATAGGAAAAAATTGTATTTTCAACCAATCAAACGGGTTAAGAAACTCCTCATGTTGGGAGGATTGGTGAGGGCATGAACTTCGGCGAAACCGACGAGCAACAAATGATTCGTGAACTGGTGAGAGACTTTGCCGAAACGGTGCTTGCTCCAACGGTTGAGCACCGTGACCAAAACCAAATCCCTCCGTCCGAAGAGTGGCAAACCTTCCTTGAATACGGATTGCACGGCATCACAATTCCCGAGGAGTATGGCGGATCGCCCATCGATGATGTATCCGAAGCCATCATCATCGAGGAACTGGCTCGGGTGGACCCTTCCTTCGCCGTCATGTACTGCGTCCATGTTGGCCTTTGCTCCATGACCATCGCTCTTCACGGTGATGAATACCAGAAGAAAACATTCCTCCCACGCCTCGCAGCGGGCGAAGTAGGCGCCTACTCACTTTCAGAAGCTGGTGCGGGAACCGACGCTGCTGCCATGTCCTGCAAAGCCAAACTCTCCGAAGACGGCACTCATTACGTCCTGAACGGCGAGAAGATGTGGGTGACCAACGGCGCACAAGCCCAGATTCTCGTTCTCTTCGCCAAGGATGTCGACCACCCCGACTACGGCAGCAAGAAGCACGGTGGCACCACGGCCTTCATTGTCGATGCTGACTACGAAGGCTATTCTGTCGGAAAGAAGGAAGACAAACTCGGCATCCGTTCCTCCGATACCTGCACCCTTGTGCTCAACGACTGCAAAGTGCCCGTTGAGAACGTCATCAAGGGCGTTGGCAACGGGTTCCCTATCGCAATGAACGCTCTTGACAACAGCCGCATCGGTATCGCCGCCCAAGCCCTCGGTATCGCCCAGGGCGCGTACGAGTCCGCCTTGCAATACGCTCACGAGCGAGAGGCCTTCGGCAAGCCAATCGCCTACCACCAGATGATCATGGCCTACCTTGCGGACATGGCCACGCAAATCGAAGCTGCTCGCCTTCTCGTCTACAAAGCAGCCTGGACCAAGGAACAACACTACCATGCCGATGGTCCTCGTCATTCCAAGGAAGCGAGCATGGCGAAGTTGTTCGCTGGCGACACCGCCATGTGGGTTTCAGAACGTGCTATCCAAGTCCTGGGCGGTTATGGCTATACCAAGGAATTCCCCGTTGAGCGTTTCTTCCGAGATGCAAAGATCACGCAAATTTACGAAGGTACGCAAGAAGTGCAGCGCATTGTTATCGCTCGTGCCTTGAAGTGATTAGAGTTCACGGCAAACCAGTTGCTTGAGGGCGATGTCCCAATCGTGCAAGACCACGTTTTGCTCAAATCGTTCACCGACTTGAGGCTCAATTTCTCTTGGTCTGAGCATGACCCTGAACTTTGCTCCACCGTCATCGGTGCAGTGCAAGGTGATGCCGTTTCTGTACTGACCCTCGCCGAGCAAGGTTCGGGAAACGGCGTTGATGTGGCTATGGACAGCATAGGGGGGGGCTTCTGCAATCATCGCTTGTGCATCGCTTCGGAGTTTGGCTGTTTCAACCGAGGTCACAAAGCCTTGGAACCCGTCTTCAACATCAACTTCCACGTGAAGTTCGGTCTCTTCTTCGTGCGCTTCTTCAACCGTTTCATCAGCCACGGGCTCTTCCGTGGATGGCTTGGGCAATACGGTGAAACTTTGGGCATCCAAACGAACACCGAGGTGTTTCAATTCTGCCATGTAGGTGCCTGGCTCGTCGATTTCAAGGGTGAACTCATCAAAGTCAGGTTGGTCCATGGCGACAACGGGCGTGAGCATGCTGTCAAGGATATTTGAGGTGGTTTGCTCCACGACAACAAACTCGTAAGCGACGACATCGGTGTTGAAGGAAACGGTGACCGAAAACGCATCACCAGCGAGGATGGAGTCTTCAAGGATGGCGATGTTACCAGAGACCTCAATTTTTTCCTCAAACAATTCGTCAGGGAATTCCATCCCACTGGCGGCCAAAAATGCCATCCAGTCTCGAACAGGAATCCCGTCGTTGACGTTGGCGTTGACAAAGGAAAAGACCAGTTCCACCACCCATTCCGGCGGGCGCTCACCGGTCATTTTCCCGAGCAACGTTGCGAATTCGTCGCCCGAGATGATACCGTCCTTGTCGGTGTCAAGCTCTTCGGTGAGTTGGATGGGCGACATGGCAGAATTGGCCAACCACTTCTTGAAATTGTTGTTGAGCAGACCTGCCATGGTGTTGCTGCGAGTGATACCCTCCACTCTTCGATTGATGGCCGCTGCTCGTTGCATGAAGTTCTCTTTGTCGCGGAATTCCAAGGTCGCCATGAACATCCGAGGACCTCAGCGCACATGAAAGTGATGCCGACCATCATGGGAACGAGGGGGTTGGCCACGCCTCAAAATCACCGTGTTCGTAGGGCAGTTTACTCAAGGCCGCTTCCATTTCAGTGAGGGTGGTCAACCCTTCTTCAATTTGGATGCGGTGCAACCACTGTTTGAGGCGCCCCAAACGCATGCCTTCCACCGCTCCAGTCCTCGCCATGATCCAGTGCCCATCCACCAAACAGGGTTGCGCCTCCATGGGTCGTTCAATTTGGTTCCACAACCGTTTGACTGCGATGATGTCCTGCAGATTGGTTTCGAGGCCGGTGTGAAGGTTCACGCTGTGGTCTGCCATGGTCTCGTGAGCGGCCAAATGGTGTTCTGCTGCCGAACCCATGACATGATTGAACACCCGAATTGCGGCTTTTCTCGGCTCCGGCAGAAACCCGAGTTGCTCGTGAAACATGGCCATGGAGCGTTGCAACTCTTTGGAGGTGCGCAGCGCTTGCAATTGTGCTACAGCATCCTTAGTTGCATGTTCACACATCAAAATGGCCAGGCGTTGATTGAGGTCCATTGGAGCGAAGGCTGGTTGGTCGATGAGGTGGAACAACACGGGGTTGAGTACGGTCAAGTCTGTGAAGACAAACCGCAACACACCGTCGTTTTGCATGCGGTCGAGGACCTCGCCGGGGCGTGAAGCGCTGACAATTTTTTGCAGTTCCATCCATCGGCGTTCAATCGCCACCATGTTCAGTCGTCCCCGATGTTCGAGGATGGCTGCATGCAGCGTTGGTTCCAATGCCCACAAGGGTCCGTCATCCCTTCTCATGAAACGGTAGGCTCGCAAAATTCGCAGTGCGTCTTCTTCACAACGAAGGCCAGCATCTCCCACGGCCCGAACCGTTCTCCCCCTCAAGTCACTGAGGCCATTATACGGGTCGTAAAGGAGCTGACGTGCGACGTCAACGGCCATGCTGTTGAAGGTGAAATCCCTACGGCTCAAATCTTCGCTCAGTGAGGCCCCCCAGTTCACCTGTTCAGGTCTTCGCCCGTCCCTGTAGAGCGATTCTGTACGCAACGTGGTGATCTCAAAATGGCCATCGTTTCCTTTGACCGTGACCGTGCCAAAATCCACGCCTGTCGGGATGGCACGGTCGCCAAAAAGGGTGAGTAAACGGTCGGGCGTAGAGGTCGTGCAAAGGTCAACATCGGTTGATGGGGCGCCCAACCATGCGTCACGCACACAACCTCCCACCAGCCAGACGCCTTCACCTTCCTCGGCGATCGTTTCAAGGATGGACAGAAGGTCGTTGTTGAGGGTTGCAAGCCAACGCACCAATTGAGGTGGACAAGGTTCCCCTTCGAGGTCGGCAGGAAGGCCTTTGGTCAGTGTCGGACCCTCCACCATGCCTCCCCTCTTCTCCTTCTGTTCGGCTGACTGTGAAAAAGCATTATGTGACACGGGGCTCTCCCGAGGCCAATGTCGTGGAACGAAGAGGATGTCATGCTCGTTCCTGTGGCATGGCTGAAACCTCACGAGGAAATCAAGGAAAAGAACCGCGATAAATTGCTCGAAATGACCAAGCGATGGGGTGGCTACACCAAACCTTTGCTGGTGGACAAGCAAACGGGGACCATTCTCGATGGCCATCATCGTTATTCAATCGCAAAAGTGCTTCAACTCAAACAGGTGCCTGCACTCTGTGTGGATTACCTCAACGATGACTCCATCACCTTGGAAGTTTGGCCGGGGTGTGGCCGTGATGCTTTGACGAAGGCCGAGGTCATTGAAATGGCGCTTTCGGGGGGGTGCTTCCCTCCCAAAACGAGCCGGCATACGCTTTCTGACCACTCGCCGCCGATTTTTGTTCCTCTGGCCACGCTGGAGACGTTTTCGGATCTCAGTTCGTCTGACGCGTTGTGATCCATTCCTTCCAACGTGCATTGCCTTTGCCGCTGAGCGTCACGCCGTGTTGTGGGGATGGAGGAAGCGTAACCGACACGCTTGAAACGATACCTTCGTGGACGATTCCGAGGTTCACCTCATCACCGGTCCGACCAACGATGAGTTTCTTGAGGTGCGCTGTCGACTTGATTCGCACACCGTCCACGGCGACCAGTTCGTCCCCAACCTGCGTGCATTCTCGCAGCGGCGAGCCGGCGTGATAACTGCTGATGAGCACCCTGCCGGCCGTTTCGCGTAGGTTGACACCCAGCCAAGCCTTGCCTTCTTTGTCGTTGGCATGAGGGACCAATTTGAGGCGGAAGGAGGACAGGGCTCGTTGCACATTCGGTAGGGCGCGTTGACGCACGAGGCGGTCGAGGAAGGGCCCCATTGAACGCCCGCCGGGGCACGCTTTGAGGGTGGTGCGAATGTCGTTGTAGTCCACACCAGGGTCGTCTGTTTCTTCAGATTCGATGGAGAAACGGCGAACGAGTTCGGCCATCAAATCGCAGGCACCGAAGGTGTTGTTGTTTCGACGGCGCAATTCAACGTCGAGGCACATCATGGCCAACTCACCCTCAAGGTAGTATGAAATTTGACTCTCTCTCGTGTAAGGGCCGCTTCTATAGAGGTGTATCCACGCATCATGGCTTGATTCAGCCAAGGATTCACGATGCATACCGTTGCTGGTGGTGTGCCGCTTCATCTTTCGTTCGAAATCCAGTCGCCAATCCTTTTCTGACCATGCTCCACTGCGCACACAGATCATGTCGCCCAACCAGGATGTTCCTCCTTCAAACCACCACAGCAGGTCGGTGTGGCCTTCGCTTTGGAGGTCGTAGTCGAGGAAACACTTCGGCCGAAGGCGTTTGACGTTCCACTGATGAAGGTATTCATGCGAGAACAGGCTGACGAGGTCTCGGTATTCGTCATCATGCTCGGGGAAGAGACAGGCCCTGGGCATCATGGACGTTTGTGAATTCATGTGCTCCAATCCACCTCGTCCGGTGTCCGTCAAGTGCAGAACCGTGGTGTAATCCGGCCAATCGGGCACGCCGAACAGGGCGTGGTGCTCTCTGGCGATTTTTTCCATGTCGTCGATGAAGGCTTGGAGGCGGTCGGCGTTCGGTTGGTGACCACCGCTGTCCCACCACTTGAAGTGGTGCATTCTCCCATCGATGTCGTGGGTGATGGCCTTGTTTGGGTTGACCTCCATGATGCTGTCCAAGAGGAAATCCCTGCCCAATGCCGTGAACGACCATCGTCCGTTCTCCTCTACCCTGGATTGGTTGACCAGCGTCAATTGTGTGGCTGGCGTCCATGAGCCCGGGGCAAGGAGTTCAACGCTGTGAAGCATGTTCAAGCGTTGGGGGTCGATGCCTCGCTCCGGCCAAAACCACGTGAAGGGCGGCATCAGGTGAAGATGAGTGGTGTCGAGATGGTTGGAGCGTACCGACAATTCCTTGGCCAGCAAGGTGTAGGAAATGGAAACTTCGCTGCTTCCTTTTCGAAGGGCGACCGAAACACCGTCCACGCCGACCCGTTTCCAGGTTAATTCTCGGCCTTCTTGGTCCACCGCTGAGAAGTTGAACATGTGTTGAATGGGTTCCCGTAGAAAATACGAGCCTGGAACCCAGCGAGGGAACCGAAACACGAGGCGTGTGGAGGTGAACGGCCCCTCGATACGCAGACCTGCTCGCAAGTGGTGTTGGGCACCTTGGGTGGCGTCGGCAGTGAAAGTCAGCCCTGAGGCCTCTCCGCTCATGGTGAAACTTCGGATGCGGCGGTTGATAGGTTCTCGCACGCTACCTTCAGCAGTTCCTCGCCCGTGGAAGCCAACAGTGCCTCTGCCTGCTCGATGACATTTGGCTCGTGTGCTCGCCCGATGAGGCGTTCAAGGAGTTTTGACCGCTCAATGATGTCAAGGCGCTCGTCGTTGATGAGTTGCCACCGAAGTTCATCTTCCTCTGCACCTTGCTTGAGGACCCAACGTGCGACCGGCTCCAGCATGCCCGAATCCATCAAACTGGACAGAAAGGGGTCAGAACTGCTCTTTGCATGTTCGCGAAGGTGGTCGCTCATGGCTTTGAGGTGCTGGCGCTTGAGGAGAGGCGTGAATTCAGCTAAGCGTTCTGGAGCATGTTGGCCTACCCATGCTAGAATGTTGACGGTTTGGAGGTTGGCTTGAAGAAAAGGGATGAGCGCTTCAAGTTCCACATTGATGCCCTTGCGCAAGACCGTGTCCAAAGCTGCGGAACGAACGCCGTCATTGTTGTCCTTTAGAGCAGATTTCAGGCCATCTGTCGTGAGCGAAGGGTGTTTCATTCCCATGAGGCGAACCGCATCGTTTGGGTGAGTTGACAGTTGTTCAGCAACGCTGCTCTCATCAAACAGGAGAAGTGCACGGGCTGCCTTTTTCTGAACCACGCTGTCTTCATCTTCAAGAGCTGAAAGAGCCAGTTGCTTGCCCTGTTGTCCCAACTGGACCAACAAATTTGCACCGGCCCTTCGCACATCGAGTGAAGCGTGTTCGAGCAAGGTTGACACGGCCTCTGGTCCAGCGTGAACGGCCCACTGTCTGTACGCATCAAGGGCTTTGGAAACAAACCATCCATCCTCGTCGTCCAGGAGGGGTTTGAAAGCTTCAAGGACGCTCGGGTCGTCCTGTTCAAACAGGGTACGAACAGCACGTCGGCGAGTACGAACATCCCGGTGTTTGAGACGGGCCATGGCTCGCCCGATATCGTTCGCCATGATACGGGGACTGCCCCCTCCCTCATAGCCTGTTGCGTTGGCTTCAACGCATTTCCAACCAGGCAAAAAACAGGATGATGGGCAGCAGGTAGAACAGACGCCGATGCATTCGGTGGGTCGCTTCCATATGTTCAATGATGGACGGTGGTAAGACTTCAATCGACGAGGCGGTTCGTCGACGACGGTTAAGCGCAACATGCTGTTCAATGTAGGCCAGCACCGTGCCGCGAAGTTCAGGGTCCCTGCTTCTTGATTCACCACGGCCGACGATGTACCGAATGGGGTGCTCATTGGTCAATTCCAAGGTTGCGGCAACGATGGTCAGCGGTTGTGTGGAATTGTGAAGGTCAATTCGAACCGTTCGGCCATCGCTTCGTACATGGCTGAGCACCCTCCATTTACCCTGACCTTCATTGAAGGGTTTCAGTAATTCACGAAGCGCGTCAATAGGGTCTTCGGTGGAGACTTGAGGGGCTCGCCGCAATCCAAGGAAAGGTCCCAAAAAGATGGCGCAGACCACCGGGGTGATGCACATCAATTGCACCAATTGAACAAGGGCGTCGGGCTGGGTCAAGGCGGAGACGACGGCGAGTGAAAAACCGAGAAATAAACCGATGAAGGCACCGGCCTGGAGGCCTGTTTTGAGGCCGATGCGGGGGCGCTCATCCTCGGCCATGGTACAGGTTCGGGGGCTTTCGGGAATTGAAGGCTTGCTTGGCAGTGAAAAGAATCAAAGGGTTTGGAGGGTTGTTCTCTTCATGGAGCGCAATGGCCTTCTCGACCGGAATCGAGAAGCAAAGGTTGGCAAATGGGTCTTGGGCGTCTCCTTGTTCTTCCTCGTGTCTTTTTTCTTGGCCCCCCTCACGCTTGAAAGGGGGACGGTCGGCCCCCTTGAAGGACGAGCGAACGCCGTAGATTTCTATGATGAGGAGGGCTTTGGGTCCAACGGAAATCAGAACCAAGTTCCTCACGAACATGAGGGTGAAGGGAATCACACGCACGTCTTGTTTTCGTGGATGGATGTGAATCCTTATGCTGCATTTATCTACGCTTTTGGCGATGTGAATTGCCATCAAAAACACGAACGCTCGTGGCAAGTAAACGAAAACCAACTTCCGGTGTGTACCCGTGATGTTGGCATTTTCTTCGGTCTGTTCATGGGCGGTGTCATCTTCTCAAAGCGGGGTTGGAACCGGTGGACGGTTCGAGACACCTGCCTTTCCCTGTTGCCCGAAAAGATGTTGCACAGTGTTTACGCAAAGAATCAACGCACGCTGCTGTGGCTGGCCTGCGGTATGCTGCTTTGCCTCCCACTCATCGCCGATGGCTTCCTTCAGCTGCTGACGTCCTACGAGTCCACCAACCTCAAGCGAGTCTTGACGGGCATTCCCTTCGGCCTTGGCCTTGGCGTGCTGATGTGTTCCATGTTTTCTGCTCGTGCAGAAGCCTTTGTGGGCGCAGGCCAAGTCTTGTTGCCAGGCAATGCCTCGTTCTCATTGGTTCGCAAGAGCGATCAAGAATCCGAGTGATTCGGCGGTTCAAGCGACCACCACGCACAGAGTTCCCGTGCCGTGCTTGGCAACGGACAACCATCGTGCCCGCTGGTGAGAATGGCCAACCTTTGGTTGATGTCATGAACGGCCTTCTTCAGCGGCGTTGCGAGGTCTCGTCCTTCCTCGACGTGGAAGATTTCCTCTAAAGCAGCGGTCCATGCTTTGTCTTGGTTGGCTCGCCGCCAGGAAGCGAGTTGGGTTCGAAGCGGCCACATGGCGAGGGTGAGGCGTGCAAAACCAAGGCGTTCTTCTCGGAGTTTGAAGAGTTGAGCATCGCTGAACGGCGTATGATTTTGTTGCTTGTGCACCCAGTTTTCTGCCAGCAGCCACTTGATGAGTCGTTGCGTGTGCCGTTGAGTGACCATGCGCACGGGTCCCAGTGCTGCGTGAAGGCGGGGGACTTCGCTCGAACCCACCATCAGCGAGAGCGTGCCGAGGATGGACCAGCAAGAATGAGCGAGCGGTGATGCGGGAACATCGTGCTCTTGTGCAGAGGCGACCGGCCAATTTTCCTCGGCCTCCCCCATCCACTGCGCTGGTGATTTTCCACCCAACCAACCGATGTGAATGGCGGTCTTTTCTTGCGGGGCGCCGGGCAGTCGTCGTTGTTTTTTCACGTCTCGAACCAAGGCGTTCAACAAATTACGGTCCACTTCGTCCCTGTCAACGTTCAGTGGCAGTGGCTTTTTGTTGAAGAATCGTCGGAGTTCGGCTCGTAATTTTGTCTTCAACTCATCAAGGCCGCCCTCGTTCATGATGGGGCCAACAACGCAACACTGGTTGAAGGGCGATGGTACAACACCCGTGTCTCCAAACAATTCATGGAAACCTTGGCGTATGGTGGTTTGAATTTCTTGAGTTTCGAAATATTCCTGCTTTTGGCTGGTCATCCTCAAGGTGCCCGACTTGATTCGTTTCATCGCTTTCTTGGGGTCGCAATCAATCCAGAAAACCAAATCGGGGATCATCGCTGCAGCGTTCATGCTGGCTACTTTTTCCAATCCCAAATCACCCACAACCCCTTGGTAGATGAGCGAAGAATGGATGTTCCTATCGGAGATGACCAC
>DAGF01000076.1:0-29611 GCA_002495645.1 Euryarchaeota archaeon UBA549 | reverse complement strand
GTTTTGTTGCCGAGTTTGACCGATTGCAGCGCCAACTTCCCAAGTTCACTGTGCCGCCGGGGCTCGTGTGTCATCACGACCTCAGGAAAGGGAAACTCGTTCAACAACTCGCCGAGGATTCTGGCGGCTTCGCCCTTCCCTGACCCGTCGCCACCTTCGACACAGATGAGGTACATGCTCAGTCCTCTCGCTGGTCTTCAAAGTCCTCTTTTGCAAAGAGATTGACGATCATACCAAACAGAATGAGCGCCGGTCCGACGATGATGAGGCCACGACTGAAGAGAGCGCCTGCGGCCAAGTATTGGCTTCGGCGGTAGTGCTTTCCTCGACGGATTTCAGCGGCTGATTGCACGCCCAACAAGGCCGTTCCAATGGTCAATATGCCGATGATGGTTGAGAGGCCGACGGCGTTGTCAAGGGTCCATCCTGAAATTGATTGGTCGTCACTCTCTTGCCTTGTTCCGTTTCCCGGCTTCATGGTGACCGGGTCGAGGCCAACATTATCGGGGACAAATGTCCGTTCCACGGTGGTGTAGCCCTCTTTGGAGAACACGATGATATGCACTTCTTGTTGCACATTGCTCATCGAAAAATAGCCAAAGGCATCGGTGGCGGTGGTGTTGAGCACAGCTTTTGTGGTCGCATCAAGGAGTTCAACGGACACGTTTTCCACACCGTTACCATCGACGTCTTCAAGCGCAGTACCGGAGATGTCCACGGTATCGCTTTCGGCAAAGAACGAGGTGTTGAGCAGTTCGGAGGGGTTGCCTTGGAGAATCAAGGCCCCGCTCATCATTCCAAGAAGGCTGCCGATGAAGATGAGTGCTGCTGCAAGGTTTCTCCACCGGTCTGCGTCCCGGTCGATCATGGCGTACCATTCATCCTCCGCCTCGGTGGTGGCCGGTTCAAGTTCGGCCGTGCTGACCACGAGTTCGTCCTCGACCTCGCCGGCGAGTGCGGCTTCTTTTTTCGCCTTCACCCTCGCACGAAGGGCTTCCATGCGCTGTTCGCGTTCAGTGTCCATGGTGCCCTCCTGTTACGGCCAGTGCGTGCGCGGATAAGACCTCTTTCCTTATCCACCGCGTACATACATCAGGGTTTTCCCTTCCACTCAACGACCAAAATCAGTCCCAGAACAGAAAACAACCCAACAGCAGCCAACACGGCAAGGCTCTTTGAACCCCTATCGTCTTCAGATGCTGTGTTGCTTGGGTTTTCGTTGGGTTCGGTTGTGTTCTCGGCACTTTCTTGGTCCTCTGTGATGTCAACAAAGGCGTAGGTGCGCAAGCCGAGTTCAACCAACCTTCCCACGGCGCCCAATGATTCAGCGCTGACTTTGTCGGGTGTGTCTTCCATGGTGTGCCAATAACTTCCGAAGGTGTAGGGCTTGGCCTCGCCGTACGAGGTGTCCATGATATCGATGCTCGGGATGCCGAGCTCGTGGGGGTGGACATGGTCGTCCAGAACACCCACGAGCGTGTCATATTGCACGATGTCTTCGCCAGCAGACCCACTGCAATCGACGGTGCCATTGACCATGCCGAGGTCCGTTGCGAGGTCGACAACTCGCGATTTCAGCGTGTCGTTCCCCGGCAGGATGTTGTGCAGTTGAAGGTCGGCATCACCGACCATATCCAACAAGACAAAGGCGTGGATGGAAGCCACGTCCTCTTCGGTCAAATTCTCGGCCCAAGCCTCTGCACCGAGGGTGTACTGCTGGTCTTGGTCTTCGGCATCGTTGAAGAACAAGATGACGTCGTGGTTAAGGCCCATGGATGGAATGTGTTTCGCAAGCTCGAGCAGGACGGCCACTCCGCTGGCGGCGTCGTTTGCGCCCGGGACGGGTTGCGATTGGTTGCTTTCGTTGATGTCCTGGTCGGCGATGTTCCTCGAATCGTAATGCGCAGAAAGGACCAGCAGGCCCGATGAGGTTCCGTTGGGGCTCCATTTTGCGAACAGGTTGGTCAACTTCATGTCGTAGCGTTCGTGCTCTTGGGTGCTCACTTCGTAGTCAAGAGCCGTCAAATTCTCGGTGACAGCCTCGCGAAAGTTTGCGGATACCTCGCTACCGGGGAGGCGTGGTCCGAGGTCAACTTGCCATTGAACCGAAGCGTTGGCTGCCTGTCCGTCAAACTGCAAGGCCTCCACAAATGAACAGCGGTCGGTGTTTTCGTATGAATCGGATGTGGTCAAGGTCCCCTGAACCATGGTGGTGGCCATCACAAGAGCGAGGCACGTGAAAAGAGCGGTGCGGGAGGTCTTGCGGGGTGAAACCTCACGATGCATGATGATGCCTCCACCACGGACTCTTAAATACCTCCTTTCGTCTCGTGAAATTGGGAATCAGTCCTACGATTCTTCTAGGTGATACATATGTCGGAACGACGCTCCAGTCCAGCCATCGCCTTCATCCTCCTCATGCTCTTCTCGAGCACGGCCCCGTTGTTGCTCTCTGTCGCCGCCCAAGGGGGAGAAGAATCCTCTGCCGAGCCGGCCTACAATGCCGGTGGCACCATCATCGGTGACCTCGATGATTTCGACCCCAGTGATGGAAGTGAGTATTTGTTTATTCACGAAGATGAACCCGTTGTCTCAGCCACACAGTTCATGCGGCAAGCATGGATTGACGCCGGCCGTCCCGGTGTTGACGACATGGTCATTGAACCCTCAATGGGCCGTTCAGGCGCTCGGGCTTGTAATCCGCACTCGGTGGGCGACACCTTGACCGTTCCCATTTCAGGCGGTTCGATTTCAGCCTATGTCGCAAAAACCACCACCACCGTGGCGTTCATCGTCCAAAGCGGGCGCACCTTGTCCTCCACGGTTCTCAACAACCTTGCAAGCACCTGGGATTCAACCATCTACCCCACCATGACCACCTACTACGGCAAGGATTACCAAGACGGCCGTGGCCTCGCACCCCCCGACGTTGACAACAATTGTCAGGTCCAAATCGTCATCTACGATATCGATGGCGCCTACAACACCGGCGGTTACTTCGCCCCCTCCTTCTCTTCCTCCAGAGAAGCGGTTTTCGTTGACTTTGCTGACATCACGCTCTCTTGGGGGCGTTCCATCCTCGCTCACGAATTGGAACACCTGTTGCACAATGCCCTCGACCCCTACGAAAACCTCTGGATCGATGAAGGAAACGCCGATGTCGCCATCTACCTCTGCTTTGGAGCGGATTCCACGTTGACCGGGCACGTCAACGCCTGGACGGGTGCTCCCGAACAATCGGTGCGTTGGTGGAACCAACGCATTGCCGATTATGGAGCAGGCTACATGTTCACCATGTATCTCGCCGAACACCTCGGCGGCGGACCTGCTGTTCGTCAACTCGTCCAAGACACCGCTACGGGTGGACGGGGCGTTGAGAACCTCGCCCTATCTCCACAAGCGGGTCAAGTCGGTCTTCTCGGAAGAACCATGGGCGAGATTTTTGCGAACTTCAGCATTGCAGCAACCCTTGACTCTGACCAAGGAATCTACGGCTATCCCAATTTGGAACTCAATCCACAATGCAGTGGTGGAACTTTCTGCCGAGCCCAGCCCACCGACATCAACAGCGACTGGTCAACGCCGTGGTCCTCCACGGGCAACACCCTCGAAGGATGGGGCATTCGCTCGTTCAAGTTCACGCCGGGCAGCGCTTCACCTGCTCCGCTCACACTACGATTGACCGCCGACAGAATCCTGTTTGACGGCGTCATCGTCACAAAAGCCGTTTCCGATGGCCTCTGGAGCGTCACTGACCTCGACTTTACCAACAACGTCGCCACGGGACTCGTGCCCGGATTTGGGAACCTGACCGACGAAGTGTGGGTCATCACATGGTACGCCTCAACCGTGGCGGACTGTGACTACACCTCGTGCGGACCGTCCTATCCTGAGGGCATCGTTGACATCGAGGCTGCTCGTATCACATCACCAGCCACGATTTCGCTGAACAACACCGTTCTTTCCGACCGCGATGGTGACGGCATGGACGATACTGTGGCCATCAACTACGGTGTTCTTTCCAACGCATTCTTCGAAGACTTGGATGTTGAAATCAATGTTCGAGACAGCAGCGGGCAACTCGTTGACACCATCACCGACCGTGTTGCCGCTGGTGGTGGCGTGGCGGTGGACGGTCAGGTCTACTTCACGGCGCCTTTGGCGGACCAGTACGCCTTTGAAATGGTCATGAAAGACATGCTTGGCGATGTTGTTGATACATTGCAAACCTCCCCGCAGATGCTCAACAACATGAAGCCCGTGGCCAACGGCAGCGTTTCCCTTACCGAGGTCCAAACGTGGGAGAACATTCAGTTCCAAGGAGCGGGCTTTGATGCCTGGGGCCTCTCGTTGTCCAACAACAGCCTGCCTTACCTTGACGCACCAACGGCCTACGCCTGGGTGTTTGGCGACAACGGTTCTTCGAACCTGAAATCTCCCATTCGCTCCTACACCGAAGTGGGTTCATACAACGCCACGCTGCGCGTGCAAGACCGTGGAGGTACATGGTCAGAAACGCAGGTCCACCTCATCAACGTGAGCGATGATACCGAGCCGATGCCCGTCATCACGGTCAACAACGTGGTCATTGAGGATAACATCTCGCTCTTGACCGGCCAACGCATCCTCTTCTCTGCAGGACGAACCATCGACAACGTCCCGATTGACCACCTGGACTTCCAATGGGACTGGGGCGACGGTACTGCGAGTGGAGGAAAAGGCGTCTATGCACAACAGCACGAATGGGATGACATCAGCGGAGAAAGCGCCATCTTCAACCTGACCTTGACGGTCTCTGATGGCATCAACAACGGTGTGAAAATCATCCAAGTCCACATCAACAATCGCGTTCCTGTGCAAATTTTTGCCGAAACGATGACCACCATGACCTACACGAGTTTGGTCCTTCCAGATGTTTTCGTGGACGACGACGGGGAGATTTTGACCTACGAATGGTCGTTCCCTGACGGTGTTCGTGTGGGCACGGGAACGCCCACGCGAAACGACGATTTCTCAGTGATAACGAGCAACGCAGGCAATCCAATTGTTGCATGGGATGTTCCGGGCAACAAAACGGTGTCGTTGACGGTGACAGACGACGACGGTAGCCAAGCAACGGCGGTATTGACCGTCGTGGTTTTGAATCAGATGCCGGTTGCAACCTTTGACGTCCGAACGCTTTCGCCAACAGGGTCCCGGGAAATTGATTTCAGAGAAGAGGATGGTGAAGTTGACACCGCCTATGTCTTTGACGGACTTGACAGCATGGACCCTGACGGCACGGTTGGTGATTCCACAGACATTGAGGTTTGGAATTGGACCTTCTCCGATGGCACATTCGGCGACCGTCCGCAAGCAACGCACACCTTCACCACGCCCGGTGTTCACACCGTGACCTTGGTGGTTACCGACAAGGACGGGGAAGAAAGCTTCCCCCGCACCATGACCGTTCGGATTTCAAACCCGCTACCGATTATCCAAGTTCGAATTTTGGATGGCTACCTTGATGGTGAGCCCATCACCACGTCTTCGGTCTTCCCCGAAGGCTCCGTTCCGGATGACTGGTCCCACACCTTCAACGACGACGGTGCGGTGGTCACGGCTCCTGAACGAATGCTGTACTTCGATTCATCGGGGACCCGAGATGGTGATCGTCAGTTCGAAGGAAAATATGTTCCGTTTGAAACGGAATCCCCCGATTGGAACGGTTTGGTCCAATACACGTGGGACTTCGGTGATGCAACGCCGCTGGTGCATGAAGCCACGCCATGGCACGCTTACACGCTGCCGGGTACCTACACAGTGTCGTTGACCGTCAGAGACGGCTTTGGAACAGGGGATGTGTCCCGAGAGACCTTCACGGTCATCGTTGACCATCCTCCCGAGGCTCGCGAAATCTACGTGCCAGAGAATATTTTTGTTGGCTCTTCCATCTCTTTTGACGCTGATGTTTTTGATGCTGAAGCTGGCAGTGAAATGGAGATTTACCGAGACAATGACGTCAACGACGGCTCCATCACCGACCGCAACCAGACCATCTTGACGCAGGTCACTGTTCGATGGGACTTTGACATCGAGACGGATGCAGACGAAGACGGCGACCCGATGAACGATTGGTTGACACCCATCGCTGGCTCTTCGGTGCGAACCATCAACACATGGGATGCCACGGGCTTTTACACCATTCTCATTGAGGTGTGCGACGGCATGGGCCAATGCGATACATTGACCGAGGACATCGAGGTTGTGCCGGAGCCCGAAGGACCGCCTTCGCTGTCTGATTTCAGCGCAGACGAATGGAAATCTTGGCTCGCCGATGCGGGCTCAGAATTGGCTACGTTCATCGCCCTGATCGTCGTTGCACTCGTGCTGGGCTGGTTGGTCATGCGAGAACCCTCTTCACTTGAAGAGGAAGCCAAGGAGGCAGCAGAGACCTACACGGACATCGAGCACGTTGAAACCCAAGGCGGCTTGCTCGGTATGGACCATCACATGCCCCCGCCCGCACCGAAGATACTGTCAAAGGAAGAACGGCGCAGTGATGACAGCGGTTACGTTCGTCCACTCCGTCGCCGTTGAGGCAATGTCCTAAAACCGGCGGCAACGACAAGGCTTCGGTGGTGGCATGCAACTGAGCAGCAAGGCGATGTTGTTGGTCCTCATCACCGCGGTGTTCTCGTCCTCAATGGGCACGGTTCAACCCGTCCAAGCAGCATCCGCTTGCGAGGGCGAAGCAGCCGTCCCCGATTGGAACACCACGGCCCAACGCCTGGCCCTCGTACCGTTTTCCAACTGGGTTGGGCCGTACATGTACGAAGAAATCTACTACGAAGAAGACGGCGAAGGCGAAGCCAAGCAACAAAGTGGCTACGGCGAGGAATGGGACCCAGTGCTTCATCCCGAAGAGCAGTGGATGTACAATCCAATTTGGCCGTTACCAGTGCTTGAACCCTTGACCACCGGGCAATACGCGACCTTGCAGATTGGCAACGACAGTTCGGGCATGCTGCGTTTCAACCTTTCAAGTGCCCACCGAACCACGTTCTGCGTATCGCTGTATGAACTGGTCGACAATCAAACGGTACCTGTTCAGGCGGATGTATACCTCATGACAACCGCTCAGTACAATTCCTACGAAGAGGTCTATCGCATGATGCATGGGGGGTGGTGGTGGCAAGATTGGGATGTTGCTGGAGGCGATTCTAACCTCTTGAGCGATGTTCCACCCGAGTGGCGAAGTTTCAACCCGCTCGGATGGCAGAGCTACCGGGACGTTCACCAATACGAATCCACCCAGCAAGCAACTTTTTCCATCGCTATGGACGGACCAGAGGTGTACAATTCCCTCTTTGGTGGTTCAGAGTGGCAAGATTTCTACCTGGTCATCGATGCATGGGACAACACCAACGATGGCGATGCAGGTCCAACAAACGGCGTTCTGGTTGCTGATGTAACTGTGCTCCCTGTTGAGCGAACGGCTCTTCTTCCGCCATGGACTGTGCCACTCACCCTTTTTGTCGCTTTGGCTGCGGTTATCGTCGTCCCGGTGGTGTTGAACAAACGCTACATGGAAACTGGCTTGGGTGAAGGGACTCCTGCGCAACAGGCATCCGTTCCGTTCCTTGAACAAGAGGCGAAGTCGGTGGCCGAAGACGACCTCAGTACTCCATGAGTGTCCAGGCGTTCTTCAGGTCTCGGATGTTCACGAGTCCTTTGTTTGAAAGTTTGAACTCTGAACGCAAGGTGGCGTAGACAAGGGACTGGCCCAAAACAGGGGCGTGAAGGCGTGCCCAGTCGCCGCCGTTGCCAAGCGCCATCATGGCGTAGGCGTGAGAGGAGGTCTTGAGTTCGTGGCTGGCTTCGACGATTTGGAGGGCGTCTTGGTGGTCGTTCACTGTGCCGCAGAACTTGAAAATTTCACCCTCCTTGGCGTTTTCTTTGACCATGCTCACCAATTCATCAGCACTGGGTGTGGTCGATGTGTTGTGAATGGAGGAGATGATACTGACCTTGCCGGTTGTGGCCTTCTCTACGAGAGAAGAGCGAGCCCCTCCCTCAATGGAGAGTTCAAGGTCAACGGAATTCACGCCGGAGGCAATGGCTTTCTCAAGAACAGCGATTCGTTGGCTTTCATCCCCTGGGTAATGACCTCCCTCTTCTTTGGGGCGAACCGTGAAAATGACGGGGAGGGGAATGCTCTCTTTCAGGCTTTGAATGGACTCATCAACGTCAACGCTGTCCATATCTCGAACCGGCCACTCGTTGTCAGGTGGCATGACGTGCTTGACCTCGCCGTTTTCGTCTTCCACAGGTTCTGCTTCAGGTTTCTTGAGGTACAACCGGTCAAAGCGGACTTCAACAAAATCGGCACCGGCCAAGTTGGCTCGTGCGGCTTCATCTGCCATTTCCTTCACGGTCGTGCCTTCCAACGAGACGCACACTTTTGGGTCAGCCATGACCGCTCCATTTGTGCCCTCTTCTTAACGCTCACGCATCGGGAGGCAACAGGGTTTCATTGCTAAGCCCTTATTTTGCGCCCGAAAAAACCAGTTGTTCTGCGACATGGGTGAATGCCAGATTATGTTCGGCCTTGGGGGGTGAAAAATGGCCCGCAATACCTCGTTTTTGTGGTGCGATTTGGGGTATCTTTATACCCCGTAACGAGCAGTAGAAATTAGGGGAGGAAAAAGGCAAGTCCGCGTTTCAAAAACGAGCCGCAGCACGCCATTTCCAACCAAAATGAAGGTGAACTCATGAGCGAAGATTACGACGCTGGCAGCATCCAAGTTCTCGAAGGCCTTGAAGCCGTCCGAAAACGCCCGGGGATGTACCTTGGCGACCCGCACGACGGCTCTGCCCTCCATCACTGCATCTGGGAAGTTGTCGACAATTCCGTTGACGAACACCTGGCCGGATTCAACGATACGGTGGAGGTTGTTTTGCACCCCGATCATTCGCTCTCAGTTCGAGATTATGGTCGCGGCATCCCCGTCGACCAGCACGACGAATTCGGCATTTCAGCGGCCGAGGTCATCATGACAAAACTTCACGCAGGCGGCAAGTTCGACAACAGTTCCTACAAGGTGAGTGGGGGTTTGCACGGCGTCGGCGTTTCGGCCGTGAACGCAGTCTCTGAATGGATGGAGGTGGTGATCCATCGTGATGGCACCGTCTACAAGCAGCGTTTTGAAGCGGGCGTCCGAGTTTCGGACCTTGAGGCCACCGGGACGTGCGATGACACGGGCACCACCATCACCTTCAAGCCAGACCTGTCCATTTTCACCAACATCATTGAATTTGATTTTGACCAAATCGATAGCAGGCTGAAGGAAACCTCCTTCCTCAACGCAGGCCTTCGAATCGTCATCACCGACGAACGAGGGGACGAAGCGCACCAAGTTGAGCACCATTACGAAGGGGGGATTTCTGAATTCGTTAAGCAACTCAATGCACGCCGAGAAACGCTCCATCCCGACCCCATCCTCATCGCCGGTGAAAAAGAGATTGAGAAGGGCCCGGTAACTGTGGAACTTGCCCTTCAGTGGTCCGATGCCTTCAGCGAAAGCATCCAGTGCTACACCAACATCATTCGCAACAAGGATGGCGGGACGCACATGTCGGGGCTGCGAGGCGCCCTGACCAGCTGCATTAACGGTTATGCAAAGAAGAAAAATTTGCTGAAGAATGACGGCCTCTCGGGTGATGACGTCCGTGAAGGGCTCGTCGCCATCGTGAGCGTCAAGCACCCCGACCCCTCTTTTTCCTCACAAACCAAGGATAAACTGGTCAGCAGTGAGGTTGCCGGAATTGTTCAAACCGTCGTCTATGAGAAATTGAACGAGTTCTTTGAAGAAAACCCATCGGTTGGAAAGCTCATCGTCGATAAGGCTGTTCTGGCATCAAAGGCTCGGGAAGCGGCCCGTAAAGCACGGGATTTAACTCGCCGAAAAGGTGTCCTTGAAGGCGGCGGCCTGCCAGGAAAACTTGCAGACTGTCAATCTCGAAAGCCAGAGGAGTGCGAAATTTACCTCGTTGAGGGTGATTCTGCAGGCGGCTCGGCCAAGACCGGCCGAGATCGGCGCACCCAAGCCATCCTGCCGCTTCGAGGAAAGATCCTCAACGTTGAGCGGCAAATGCACAACGTCGCCAAGGTTTTCCAGAACAACGAAATCCAAACCATGATTCGGGCCTTCGGCGCAGGCGTGGGCAATAACGAAGACGACGAGGGCGCCTTCAACACCGAAAAATTGCGCTACAACAAACTCATCATCATGACGGACGCTGACGTTGACGGCGCTCACATTCGAACCCTGATGCTGACCTTCCTGTGGCGCTTCATGCGACCAGCTATCGAGAAAGGCCACGTCTACATCGCACAGCCCCCGCTCTACCAGTTGAGCAAGGGCAAGATCAACCGCTATGCGTTCAGTGATGAGGAGCGAGATGCGATCATCGATGAACTCAAGGGCGACAATCCTGCAGCCAAAATCGGTGTTCAGCGCTACAAAGGTCTTGGTGAAATGAATCCTGAGCAGCTTTGGGAGACCACCATGAATCCAGAAACTCGTACCATGCTCAAAGTGACGGTGAAGGAAGCGGAAGAAACCGACCGCATGTTTGAGACGCTCATGGGCGAAGACGTCCCCGAACGTCGGGCCTTTATCGAGCGACACGCAAAGGAGGTGACCAACCTTGACATCTGAAGACGAAACGCAACAAGGCGACGAAGGCGACGCAGGTCCAGGAGAAATCATCCTGAACCATTCGTTGAACACAGAAATGAAGAATTCGTACATCAATTACGCCATGTCCGTCATCATTGGGCGTGCCTTGCCAGACGCCAGGGACGGCCTCAAGCCCGTTCACCGTCGCGTGCTCTACGGCATGTTCGAAGGCGGCCACACGGCTGATAAGAAGTTCAGCAAATCCGCCCGTTCTGTGGGTGAAGTCATGGGTAAATATCACCCGCACGGTGACCAGTCAATTTACGACACCATGGTCCGTATGGCCCAAGAATTTTCCTTGCGCTATCCCCTCGTTGACGGCCAAGGTAACTTTGGTTCCATTGACGGCGACCCACCGGCCGCTATGCGGTACACCGAGAGTCGTCTGGACCGGATTGCAAAGCACATGCTTGATGACATCAACAAGAGCACCGTTGATTTCCAGCCCAACTTCGATGATTCCGAGCAGGAGCCCTCTGTTTTGCCAGCCCGGCTCCCCAACTTGTTGCTCAACGGCAGCGACGGTATTGCGGTCGGTATGGCCACGCGTATTCCGCCCCACAACCTCACGGAGGTGGCGGGTGCGGTCAACCTTCACGTCGATACCATCCTTGAATCCGGCGCAGAAGGTATGCCCAGCATCTCTATAGAAGAATACATGCAACACGTAAAAGGTCCGGACTTCCCCACCGGCGCATCCATCCACGGCATTGACGGTATCGTCGACATGTACGCTACGGGCAAAGGACGGTTCCACGTGCGTGCAAAGTGCGAGGTCTTTGATGATGAGAAGGGCAAGCGAATCGTGGTGCATGAGATTCCGTACCAGGTCAAGAAGGCGGATATGCTCGTTCAGATTGCCGACCTCGTGAACAAAGAGGTCGTCATCGGTATTCGTGACATACGAGATGAGTCTTCAAAAGAAGGCATCCGAGTCGTCATCGAGGTCAAAAACAACGCCGACCCACACGCTGTGCTCAACCAGTTGTTCAAGTCCAGTCGGCTCCAAGAATCCTATTCGGCCAACATGATGGGTATCTTGGACGGTCGCCCTGTTTTGCTCAACCTTTCGACCATGATTCACACTTATGTCTCTCACCGGGAATCGGTGGTGGAACGACGTGCTGCGTTTGATTTGCAGAAAGCGCAGGCTCGTGCTCACATCCTCGAAGGGCTCGTGAAGGCACAAGACCGAATTGACGATGTTGTCGCCGTGGGCAAGGCAAGCGCCAGCCGCGAACAATTCGAGGCCGTTCTTCGAGGCGATGAAACCATGGCGGGCATCTCGCCCTTTGACTTCAGCGAAGCACAAGCCAAAGCCATCGCTGAACGTCGTCTTTACCAACTGAGTCGCTTGGATGTTTCCAAGGTTCAGGACGAGCACGAGGAATTGAAACTCGTCATCGCCGACCTTGAGGATATCCTCGCATCACGGCCTCGCCGTTTGACGATTTTGAAAGAAGAACTGGCCGAGGTGGTCGACCGACACGGCGATGAACGCCGTTCCTTTATCGACCCCATGCCGCTTTCCATGGACCGCGAGGACTTGATTGAGGAGCGAGCGATCGTGATCACCCTCAGCGAGGATAACTATGTCCGGCACACACCAGTCGAGACCTTCCGAACGCAGAACAGAGGCGGTCGTGGCCTGAAGGGTGTCACCACCAAGAGCGAAGACACACCGCAACTCATCACGGCGTGTTTTAGCAAGGACCGCTTGCTCATCTTTACCGATCAAGGTCGTGTCTACGGTCTCAAAGCTTGGGAAACGCCCTTGGGCAGCCGACAATCACGTGGTAGCCACATTCGCAATCTCTTGGAAAGCCTTCGTGAAGACGAGAACATCGTCAGCATTCTCCCTATCTCACGAGAGTTGCTCGAGGAGCCGGAAGACCATTACCTGCTGTTTGCAACACGTCTTGGTCTCATCAAGAAAACCGCCCTCTCGGAGTACGTTCGTATCAACCGCAATGGAAAGTATGCCCTTCGGTTCAAGATTGAAGGTGATTCGCTGGTCAACGTTCGCTCAGCGACCAACGAGCACGACATCGTCATGATCTCCACGGCTGGCCATGCTTCACGCTTCAACTGTGGTGATATTCGGGCCTCTGGTCGCGTTTCCGGTGGTGTGTATGGCATCAAGGTGGGCGATAGAAAAGGCTCTGGCGGCGGTGTTGTGGCCGGTATGGTGGCGATGCTGAGTGCAGATGAGCACATTCTAACCATCTCGAAGTACGGCATGGCCAAGCGAAGTCGTTTAGGAACGGCGGAAAAGAAGCAGGACACGGACGCCGAAGGCAACCTCAAGGTCGAGGATGATGGCTCACCCAAGATGGTGACCGATGGATACCGCCGAACGAAGCCCGGCGCTAAGGGTGTTCGAACGATGAAATTGGACGAAGAGCACAGCGATTCAATCATCAGCGTCCGAACCATTCCTGACATCAACGACCATCTCTTCTTGTTGACCAAGTCGGGCATGATGATTCGAATTCGAGTCTCTCAAACCAAGGAAACCAGCGGTAAATCCACCCGAGGCACCCGAGTGATGGAACTTCGCAACAAGGAAAAGGGCGGCTTTACCGATGAGATCATCTTCTCGTCCCGCGTTTCGGCCTCGCTTCTCGATGTTGACGATGAAGAAGCCGAAGAGGATGCGGTGCTCAGCGAAGAAGAGTGAAACCACGCTTGACGTGGTAGGGCGACCCCTCCTCCGCAGGAGCCGGAAGCGACGCATTCAAACGGGAAGGCATGTTCTCAAGCGTGCTGGGGGTCTTCACTCCGGCGGTGAGATTGATGGACGAGCGTTCTTTGATTTACGATTGGAACACGGTTGAATACGACTTCAAGCGCGATGCATCCAACCATCCGCACGGTGTTTGGTTTGACGATGAAACCTTGAGAGACGGACTGCAAAGCCCCAGTGCACGCAACCCAACCATCGAGCAAAAAATTGAGTTACTCAGCTACATGGAAAAACTCGGGCTCCAGAAGGTTGACTTGGGTCTGCCAGGAGCCGGGCCTTTCCACCGGTCCCACATCGACGCCATGCTCACCCACATCCGTGAAAACGACTACGCCATTCGACCCGGAGCGGCCGTTCGGACCCTCATGGGCGATATCGAACCGCTGGTTGAGATGCAGGCCAAGCATGAGATGGAAATCCAAGCCTCCGCCTTCCTCGGTACCAGCCCGATTCGACAGTATACCGAAGGTTGGACGATGGAGAAACTCATGACCACCATGGAAAAAGCGGTCTCCTTTGCCGTGGAAAACGATGTACCGGTCATGTTCGTGACCGAAGACACCACGCGTTCAAATCCCGAAGATGTGAAAATGATTTACCAGCGAGCCATGGAACTCGGGGTTCGCCGTCTTTGCGTCTGCGATACCTGCGGACACGTCACGCCAAACGGCGTCAAGAAACTCCTCGCCTTCATTGACGAAGAGGTCATCAAGGACGCTGGGTATCAGCGCCGAGACATTGAGGTCAACTGGCACGGTCACCAAGACCGTGGGTTGGGCGTGGCCAACAACATCGCTGCTGTTGAAGCAGGTGCGGATGTCATTCACGGAACAGCCCTGGGCGTGGGTGAGCGTGCGGGCAATGCCCCGCTTGACCAAACGCTGGTGAATCTCAAGCTCATGGGCGTCATTGACAATGACTTGACCTTGCTCGACACGTACATGCAGAAAGCCAACGAATACATCGAAGTCCCGCTGCCACGAAACTACCCGGTCTTTGGCGAGGACGCCTTTGAAACGGGCACGGGCGTGCACGCCTCTGCGGTCATCAAGGCCATGCGAAAAGGCGACGATTGGCTTGCTGACCGTGTTTATTCCGGTGTGCCTGCCGGTGATTTTGGACTCAAGCAAGTCATTCGAATTGGGCACATGTCCGGCCGTTCCAACATCATTTGGTGGCTAGAACAGCAAGGTATTGAACCCGAGGATGACCTTGTTGCCCATCTCTTCGAAGTGGCCAAGGGCCAAAAGCGGAACATGATGGATGAGGAGATTCACGCGGCCGTTGCTGCGTTTACGGCATCGTGATCAGGCGCCTTCTTCTTCGAAGTCGCGCTCATCACTCGTCGGCTTGGAGCCAACCCATTCAGAGTCGACAGTACCACCGCTCCATTCGCCTTCAAGCGAAACTTCGTTGACCTCATGCTCTTCTCGCCAAACACGTTCTTCGAGGCTTCCGTTCACGATGAACTGGCCGTTTTCATCGATTTGCTCTTCGAGCAAGCCAAAATGCTTGGAGATGGGGAGGAAATGCCCAACGGGCATGCCTGCAGCCGTGAACGGATTGGTCGCTGCACCGATGATGAGGCCATCTTCTGGGGCCACGATGTCAACGGTCATTCCGGGTGTTGCAGGGTCTGAAATCGTCGCCACAACCTCGCCTTCCCGCATCACGCTGCCCGCTTGGACAAACATGTCCAACAGGCCACCTTCTCCGGCACGAAGCCACGTTGAGCCGCTGGCCATGATACGAAATTTCGGGCGTTGCGGGTTGCCAGGCACCATGCGCATTGAACGCAAAGCGTTCATCACACCGTGAACGGCCACCTTTACCGATTGGTCGCCCAAGGTATCGGCGCCACCGCCTTCGTAGGTGATGACTGGAATATCCGCCCTGTTGGCCGTTCTCCTTAGGGTTCCTTTTGGCGGAACGGAATCCAAGATGATTTCAATGCCGAAGGATTTCGCGAGTAAGTATGAACTTGTATGCGTCAAGTCAACACGAACTTGTGGCATGTTCTTGCGTCCTTTGGCTGCGCTGTGAAGGTCGATGATGCCGTCGCTGTCCTCAACCAAATGGTTCCAAACTTGTGCAGCGACCCGTCGGGTGGTGGAACCTGTTGGGTCGCCCGGGAATTGACGATTCAAATCTCGGCCATCGGGGAAGTAGCGTGATTTCATGCGGTAGCCTGGCAGGTTGACTACAGGTACAATCCTCAAGGTCCCTGCCATGGTCTTTGGGTCGAGCGGCTTACCCTCATCGGTGAACGCATTGCTCAGCAGGTGAGTGCACGCTGAGGGCCCCGTCAATTCGTCGCCGTGGGTTCCACCCAAGATGGTGATGCAAGGCCCCGGCCTAGCGCCGTGAATAATGGTGACCGGGATGGGCCACGAATCCCCGAGACTGACGTCGAGAAGCGGCAGGTGAACGGTTCGCAAGGTTCCGGGTTTGATGCGCTTTCGGAAGAACCGAACATCACCCCATTCGGAGCTCCGGTCCCATTCGGGACGGTCCTCGGTTTGGTGGGCTTTCATCGCTTCATCGATGGCCATTCGTCGGCGTTTTGGAAGTTCATGAGCGACACGAACCTTCCGGACGGTTTTCTTCTTCCGCCCGGCCATGATTCTTCCAAGCACGCCTCCATCATCAACGCTCCGCTGGAAGCAAGAGGGAAGAACCATGAAGCGACTGGCACCTCAGTTGATCATGGCTGAAGAAGGTGTTCAACGAATGTATGCCCCCTCGTCAATTTGCTTCGGTTGCGGTCCTGCAAATGAACACGGGCTGCAAATCAATTCCTTTCGCATTGAAGGGGGTCTCAAGATGGAGTTCCTTCCTGAAGAACATCACCAGGCCTTTCCAGGTATGGTGAACGGTGGAATCATCGGTACATTGCTTGATTGTCATGGCAATTGGACGGCAGCAGTGGCGCTGATGGACGACCAAGGGTTGGACGAACCACCGTGCACGGTAACGGCGAAGTACGATGTGCAACTTCGTCGTCCAACTCCACTTGGGGCCATGCTCACGGTGACCAGCCAGGCCACTGAAATCTTGGATGACAGGGTTTCGGTGAAGTTGACTCTTGAAGCCGAAGGCAAGGTGTGCGCCACAGGCAGCGGTCTCTTTGTCGCCGTGAAAGAAGGTCATCCTGCCTACCATCGTTGGTCTTGAGGGATGCGGTTGGCCAAGCCGAACAGCAACCAACGGGCCATCCTCAACGGCATGAGGCATGAGGTTCTCGAACAGATGCACCACATGCCTTTCCTCGAACCTGCCGACCTCCCTTCGCTTGAGCAGGTACGCTTGGGCGTGCTCAGGTCTAACGCCACCCAACGACACGGCGTCACCCGATGGAACGTGCAACCTTCTGGTGAGTTGGTGGTTGAGGTGGTTGACCTTCATCCTGCGTTATTGAATGATGAATGGAGGGATTACGCCTTGTTCGTCTTGTTCCATGAATTCCTTCACGTCCTTGGTCACCGTGCTCACAACGCCTCCTTCCGTAGCATGGAAGCGCAATGGCCCGACATCACAGGGGCATCAAGAGGCAAGTCCTTCACCCATGAACGGCGCTTGGCAAGGGCCAAGTGGCATTGGGTGTGTCCAACCTGCGACCTTCGTTTTCCTCGTCAGCGCAGAGGTGGGGGAAGATACCTGTGCCGAACATGCCGGACGGTGCTGCTCGATGTGTCCACGCAGGACATTGAATGAAATACTCCGCCTTGGTCGTGTCATTGATGGTGAACGGCTCCCGGGTGAAGCACAGGGCGTTCCTGTTGCTCATGAGCCTCCTCTTGATGTTGGTCCATCCTGCCCTCTCGGCATCAGCCGCCATCACTCAGGAAGACGGGGACCTCTTCCTCTCCTGCCGGGCGGACAACGATTGCGTCCTCACCCCCACGCCGATCGGTGAAGAGCAGGTTTCCGGCCAAACGTTCGCCAGTGTGGTTCAGCCCGAGGTGCTGACCTTTGAGTTCGTCATGGACCCAAGTCAACACCATGTGGCGTTGCTCCCTGAGATTCTTCGAGAATTCCAACTTGATTTCAAACATCAAACGGAGGCTGGAAGCCTGTTCCGGCCCGCCATAGACGTGCGTCTCATCCTCGGCCAGAACACCAACGACTGGTCCTTTGAAGCCAGCACACTTCCCGAACCCGCAGCATCAAACTATGTGCTTGAAGATGAAACACTGAACCTCGACAAGGGGCGCGTCCTTTGGGAAGAGGAACCCGTTCGTCTTCTGTTTTCGGCCACCCTTGACCGCCCCGGGACTTGGTCGCTCAACATGAGGGGTGCTTCCTTCCTCAAACTCGACATCCCTTGGTCCATCGATGCGGAGCAGGCCGATATGGACGAGCCCTCTTCAACCACACAACCGGTTGAAACAATCTTCGAAGACATCCATCGCGGTGCTTTGGTTGGTGCAGACCATGATTGTTGGGCCTTTGAGGTTGAAACGCACGAAGTTCTTCGTTTGCGTGTTGATTGGGATTTGGTGCCCATTGAGGTTGAGCAACCTCATCCAGTTCCCGACCTTGTTACCGCTGCTGGACGCCTATCCCCTTCGCCAGACGTGGTGGTGGATGACGACGGCGAGTCCTTGAAAATCACCTACCGTTGGCGAGCCCTGCCCACGGGCGACTACACGTTGTGCATGCACGGTTCGCCTGATAAAATTCAATCCTATTCCTGGTCCGGCTTATTTGGGTACGAAGGGCTTGGCCCCACCGACCCCAGCGGCTTCGCCTCAGCGAGTTATTACCCACAAGGGGCTGCCTTTGTCGGTGATGTCGACCGTGCCGAGCAACTCGATGACCACGGCGTTGGTTTGTTGTTGGTTTCCTTGATGATGCTCGTGTTGTTTTTGGTCGTGGCCATGCGACCGACCACGGCTTATGGCGTTCGTTTTGGCCTCTTCGTTCCCGGCGTGTTGATGCTGCTGGTTGGCGGTATTTTGCACCCGATTTGGGCGATAGCCGATGAAGTGCAGCATCAAGACGAGATCACCCTTGACACCCTCATTGAGATGAGACTTCAGCAACTGTGGGACGTCTCAGCCGAGGGTGTTCCCGAGCAGACGCTCTCCACGCACACGGGTGCGACATGGGGCATGCTGGAAGGCGAGCGCCTGAAGATGAAATTGGACATTGAGGATGCCATCCCACTCGATGACGGACGTTGGCAATTGGTCGTGCCAGAGTTGGAATCCTTGCGATTGGACCAAGCGATTTTCGGGCAAGTCGCCAAGGGGGCGACGCAACAAACGCAAGATGGAATGCTCGAAAGTCAAACCGTTCGGTTCATTTTACTGGCCGGTCGTTCCCTCCTCCTCGACCTCCTGATGCTCGAAGCGATGTTGGTGGTTGAAGAAAAACCCCAATCCTCGGTCATCCACATCGATACCGAGATGCTTGCAGCACCCGCTACAGGTTCCTATGCTGCTCCTGCATGGTCCACCCGGCCAGCGGGTGTGAGTGCTGATGATTGGGTTCGCTTGCAAGGGTCGCTCTTCCCAGAACGAATTTCCATCTCGCTGTGCGATTGTGATTTGGATTTGCTCGACGTGGAGTTCATCTCATCCGATGGTTTTGACGCGGGGGATGTGCCTTCCTCCTGGGGTCTAAGGAGCGCCTCTGGATTGTTGCCTTACGGTGGCGCCCTGATGTTGGGTGGTCTTGCGTTGGGTCTTGCTGCAACATGGATGGAAGTTCAGCGCAAGGCGAAAGCAGAACGATTAGCGCAGGCCTTTGTGAACAAAGGCGAAAACAAATGGAACTGATCAAGCCTTGTCAAGTTCTTTGTTGACCGCCTCAGCGGTTTCTTCTTCCGTCATCTTGGCGGCTTTGGCGGCCATTTCGATGGACTTCGCTTCTGCATCGGTGATTTCGCCGTCTGCGGCTGCGGACTTGATGGCTGCTTTGACGTTCAAATCGGCGGCTTCCTCGTCGCTGATGCCAAGGGCTTCCTGGAAGGATTTCAGTTCCTTCAATTCCGCTTCGGTGATGACGCCATCTTCCCAAGCTGATTCATAGGCATGGACGAGGAATTCCTTGTAGGCCTCTTGGTTGAGCAAAACATCGCGAATCAAACCGGTGTCCACGCCTTGGTCGTTGTTGACCATGTCGAGGAGTGCAATCGAACGTCGGACCTCCTTGACGCCCATGTCTTTGAGTCCATGGCCTGCCCAGACAGCTCCGGCGGCGACCACCGCTGCGGCGAACCAACGCATGATGTCGGGGTCGACGAGGTTTCCTGGTTCAACCAGATGAAAAATGCCGAGCACAACCATGGCGGCACCGCACATGACTTCCACCCAATCGTTCAAGTCTGGTTCATCATCAAACACCGAAAGACGTTCCTCGACCATAGCGTCTCGTTCGTCGCTCATGACCCGACCATGGACAGGTGGAACTTGTAAGTGTCGGCAACAAAAACAGGGCGTTGTCCTTTTGAACCGCTGCCCAATATGGATGGATATGGAGGTGGATGACAGAGCCGTTTCATGTCTTGAACTGCCACCACCGTTCCTTGATTTTCTTCAAAATGATTGGGGCATTGAACGCTTGCATCCTCCTCAGGCTAAGGCCATTCCAAGCATTCTCGCCGGCCGAAACACCTTGGTCGCCATCCCCACGGCGTCGGGTAAATCCTTGCTCGCATACATGGGCATGGTCAAGCGCATTTCCGAAGGCCATGAACGGTCCAAAGCGGTTTACATCGTGCCGCTCAAGGCCTTGGCGATGGAGAAATATGAGGACTTGAAGGAAATCGCAGCAGCCACCGGCTTGACGGTCGGCTTGGGCATTGGTGATGCTACGGCTGAAGCAAAAAACATTGATGATTGCAATATCCTCGTTTGCACATCGGAGAAATTGGACTCTCTCCTGCGCCATCGTGCAGAACTTGTCGCCGATGTTTGCTGTGTGGTGGCCGATGAATTTCACCTCATGAACGACGGGACTCGAGGCCCTACATTGGAAATCAACCTAACGCGCCTCCGGCACATCAAACCGGACGCTCAAATCATCGCCCTATCGGCCACGGTGGGAAATTCACCTCAACTCGCGCAGTGGCTTAACGCCGATTTGATTCAATCGGACTGGCGGCCTGTCGCCTTGGAATACGCAACCTTCCACGATTTCCATGTTGAACCAAGGAAGATCCAATCTCCCAGCGAGGACGGGAAAATTGCCGCACTCAGTACACCCAGAGATCTGGTTGGTCTCAAGAGTCATCCCGTTTGGAGCGTTGTCAGCGATGGCTTGGACCAAGGTGCTCAAGTGTTGATGTTTGTGGGGACGCGCAGAAGTGCCCAATCCGAAGCCAAAAACTTGGCCAAGCGTGTTCGCAAGCGCTTGGTCGTTGAAGATCCGGAGCGGTTGGAAAAACTGGAGGCCTATGCCACCAAGCTCACCGGACGAAGTCAATCCAACCTCGCCGAACAATTGGCTTCGTGTCTTTCTTCGGGCGTTGCTTTTCACCATGCGGGTTTGACCAACGCCCAACGCAAGGATGTGGAAGCCGCCTTCAAGTCGGGCCTTTTGGTGGCGCTGACCGCCACGCCCACACTTGCCGCTGGCGTCAATTTGCCGGCCCGACGGGTGCTGGTGCGGGACCTCAAGCGTTGGGACGATGGCATGAGTCGCCCCCTTCCTGTGATGGAGGTGCGTCAGATGCTTGGCCGAGCAGGCCGTCCAAAGTACGACACCAAGGGGGAGGCTTGGGTCTACTGCAAAGGCACGGATGGCTGGGAGGTGGCCGATGCTGTCGCAGACCGCTATTTCTTCGGTCCCATTGAAGACATCACCTCCAAACTCGCCTCCGAGCCAGCGTTGCGAATGCACCTCTTGGCCAGTATCGCCACCGGAGGTTTGGTTCACAAAGGTTCGATTGAGCACTTCTTTTCCTCGACCTTCCTCGGGGCATCCCTCCCCCCCTCTCAACTGCGTGAACGTTTGACCACCATGTTGGATTGGCTCGTTGAGGAGCGATTTGTTCGCAAGTGCGGCTTGGATGAGCACTTCACGCCTCGCTGGGCTGACATCGCTATCGATGAAGAAGAGGCATGGGACGACACCGTTCCCGTTTGGGCCTCAAGCGCACGAACCACGCAAGGCGTTTCATGGTCTCCAGCGGGTGATCATGCATCGCCGGCTCGGCGACCATCAAGTGCTCATGGTACGCCTTCGATTGGCTTCTCCAAGGCCACCTCCTTGCACCAAACGGGAGGCTGGGCACAACCAGCGGCCGAAGATGGCCCCAGCATGCGTTACGAAGCGACACCGATGGGTGAACGCGTGACACAATTGTATCTTGACCCGCTCTCAGCCTCAATTCTCCGTCGCGGTTTGCGTCGTGCAGTGCGTCGTTGCGTTCGTCAGGATGCACCTGTGACGGATTTTGGTCTGCTCCATTTGGCTGTTGCAACGCCTGACTTTGTCTCACTGTGGGCCAAATCCGCCGATATGGAGGTGAATTCGCCGACGTGGCTCAAAGCCAACGCCACAGAGGATGAATTGTTGATTGAACCAGGATATGCAGAAGCGCTGTTGAGCGATGTCAAATCAGCGTGGATGGTTGAGGAGTGGACCGAGGAGACCACACTTCGGCAACTCGAAGAAACACTTGATGTCTCGCCGGGTGATGTTCATCACCGTGTTGATCTGATGGGATGGTTGCTGGCCGGTGCACAGCATGTTCTGTTGACCGATGATGTCTTTGCCGAGGAACACCTTACCGTCGTGGCTGATATTGTGCAGCAGTTGAGCACCCTTCAGCAGCGTGTTCGCCACGGTTGCAAGACAGACCTGCTGCAACTCGTGAACATCCGCCATGTTGGACGTCAACGTGCCAGAGAACTGGCGGCTATGGGTATACGGGAGCCAAAAGACGTGCTCAAAATGTCGAATAAAAACCGAGAAACGCTGCTCGCAAAGCGCGGTTGGGGGCCCGTACTTTTGGAGAAAATTCATACTGAAATTCATCGGGTCTTGAAGCGTGCTGCAGCGAATCCATCGGCGCCAATCATCAGGGATGATGATGCTCCGCTCGCAGGTGAGCGGCGTGAGGATGATTGAAATCCGAGGGCTTGGTGGGTGCAAATCATGAGTTTCCCTGTGTTTCCTTGTCAGGGCGTTCGTGTCGAAGGTGATTCGCCGCAGAGACATGTGGAGGCCTTCCTTAAAATGCGTCCATCGGCGCGTTGGGTGCTTTTGGGTGGGCACGCCGTCATGGGCGATGAACAGCTCTGGACCGCTTGGATTCAAGCCTCTCGAAATGCACTAAGAGGACGCATGGTGGCCCGGAGCATCGACGCAGAATTTCTCAGGTACCTCGCAGGAACGCATCACATTTCGGAAGCCTTCAGTCGTGCGGGGCTCCAAGAGGGCCAAACCACGGCATGGGTGGTGTATTTGCCTGAAGCAGAGGGGTTGGAAAACGACCTTGGGCACCTCCAGCCCGTGGCCAAGGAAAATGCAGCCTTTTCCGAACAATTGTCAACGCTCCTTGACCAACTTGATTGGCCCTCTGAAATAACTGGTGCATCCTACTCTATAGAGGGCGCCCGCCAACTTGGTATCGATGCCGATGGATGGGATAATGCACGAGTCCATGAATCCATCATCGCTCACATCCTCATGGCTGATGACCAGAGTTCATCCCACCGCTGATGGGAGGGTTGAAAGGCTCCCGCTTCTTGGTCTATTCATGGTGATGGCAGCCAAACAAAACGACGGGCACCGGCCGACATCAGGGCGGTACCTTGACCAGGAAAAGGTACGAAAGGCGCTGGATTCAGCACAGACCCACGGTGCGAGTTATGCAGAGGTTCGTGTCGTTGCCTTGACCGAGTCCTCGGTTGAGATGCGAGACGGTGTGTTGGAGCGTGCCATCCCCGGACAAGAGTTGGGCATGACGCTTCGTGTGCTTGCCGATGGTGCATGGGGTGTGCATTCCACCACAGACCTTGCCTCGCTTTCCGACCAGATTGAATCAACAACTCGGCTCGCAAAAGCCGTTGCAAAGCGTCGCTCGTCCAAAGAACGACCGATTGGCTTGGCCGAAGTTCCCGTCCTTGAAGACGAGACCCATTGGCGTTCTGTGTTGGATGTTCGAGACACCGACCTGGACCAAAAAATGGCCCTGATGAACGACATGTATCACGGGGCCAGCGGTCATGAGGACATTGTGTCCATCCGAACAGGTTGGAGCGACGAGCACATCCACACCGAACTCATGACCACGGAAGGAATGGACCGTGTGTGGTCCTTCCAACGTTCACTGGTCAACGCCATGGTCACCGCCCGCAGGGACGGCGAGGTGGTCTCTTATCGCACCCGGCACGGCGGCCAAGGCGGTCTTGAAATCATACAATCAGCAGATTTGGTCGGACTGGGTGAGGATGCACAACGAGCTGCTCTACGCCTGCTCAAAGCAGAGCGAGCACCCTCTGGAAAACTCCCTCTCATCGCCGACAAAGACCTGACGGGTGTTTACATTCACGAGGCACTCGGCCACCCTTGCGAGGCCGATTTGGTCGCTGCTGGGGACTCCTGCTTGGATGGGAAACTCGGTGAGAAAATCGGAAACGAGATCGTCACTGTGGTGGACGACCCCACGATGATGGGCGGCTACGGTGCTTATCCAGTTGATGATGAGGGCGTCAACACCCGAGAAAAGGTGCTCATCAAGAACGGTGTCTTGACCGAATACCTCAACCATCGGGAAACAGCTCATCACTTTGGAGTTGAACCCAACGGCGGTGCGAGGGCTCAGGACGGCCTGCATCACCCGCTCGTTCGTATGAGCAACACCATGATTCAGGGCGGCACCCATGCCGATTTGGATGACCTGATGGAGGACATCCAGTACGGCGTTTACGCATGCGGTACTCGGGGTGGTCAGGTCGATACTGGCCGTGGCTCCTTCCAGTTCGCGGCCCAGGAAGCGTGGCTGATTGAAAACGGAGAATTGACCCGTCCTCTCAAAGATGTCAGCGTCAGCGGCCTCACGCTTGAAATTTTGAAGAACGTGGACGGCTTGACCAAGGATGCCTCTCTCGCCTCCCCCGGTTTCTGTGGAAAAGGCCAAACCGTCCCCGTTGGTGATGGTGGCCCCGTTATGCGAATCAGCGAAGCGTTGGTGGGCTGATATGCTGCCTGATGGAGCAGAGGACAGGCTTCTTGCCAACGCAAACACCATCGCTCAAGCATGCCAGAAGAGCGGTGTGCAGCAATGGGACCTCATCGGTTTCCAATCCTACGGTCATCAACTCGACATTGAAGCAGGAAAAATCACCATGGCTGCTGGTGGCGGTGAGGGCGGTTTTGGTGTCCGCGTGGTGCACGACGGTCGCTTTGGATTCGCTCACCTCGTCGACGTTTCGGGAGCAGAGCGGGCCGTTGGCCAAGCCGTGGCCATCGCAAAGAAATCACCGTCCATTGACGGTTTTGTGCTGCCGAGTGAACAACCGGCAAAAGAGGTGGGTGGGCGGTTTGACGCTTCTCTTCTCGATTTGAGTTCTGAAGACTTGCTTGAGCAGGCCGATGCTATCCTCTCCCATGTGAAATCACTCGATGAACGAGCCATTGTCACGGGCGGGGGGGTCGGCATTTCCGTAACGGCTGGATGCATGATGAGCAGCGAGGGCATTCTTTCAACCGGCATGACCACCTCTCACGGCATTGGCTTGCAGGTCACCTTGGATGTGGACGGTCAACTGACCAGTTCTTATCAGGGTCAATCCAGCAGAAGTCAACTCCCGGAACTGCCGGATTGCATCGGCCGAGCGGTCCACTGGGCTCAAGTAACTCAAAACCCACTTGAGGTTGAGAGCCAGGCCACCGAGACGCCTGTGTTGCTTACAAGCGAGGGTTTCTCGCCGCTCTTTTCGATGGTGGTCCCACCAGCGATGTCCGGGGAAAAAATGGTTCGAAAGGAATCCTTCTGGTCTGAACGCCTGAATGAGCAGGTCATCAATCCTGCCCTCTCGATTCACGATGATGGTTTGCTCGAAGGCGGTATGGCCTCCGGCTCAAGGGACGCTGAAGGTGTTCCACGCCGCCATCAAAACCTGGTGAAAAACGGTCGCTTGACCAACATGCTGTGGTCAACTCGTGACGCCGCTCAACAGGTCGCTGAAGGCCGCACGGAAGCTGCATCTTCCACGGGTTCGGCCAACTCGGGTGGGCATCAATCGCCACCCTCCACGGGGTGCACGGAGTTGTTCTTGACCACGAATGAAGCCACACACTCCTGGGACCAATTGCTTGAACAGATGGGTGAAGGCTATGTTGTCAACAGCGTGATGGGTGCTCACACCGCCAACCCGACCAGCGGTGATTTCTCGGTCACCACCAGCGCCATTCTCAAGGTGGTCGACGGCGAGGTGGTTGGTGCGCTCAAGCAGGCAGGTCTTTCCGGAAATTTGGCCAAAGCGATGAACGGCAAGGTCGTTCTGGGCAAGGACGTACGCCGCCAAGGCTCTTACTCTTCGGGCAGCATGCACCTTCCGGATGTCTTGCTCATGGACGGGTTGAGAATCAACCCAGCCTGACATCTCAAGATTCTCTACGGGATTCTTTATGTCCTGTCGTCGTTGGTAAGATGTCCCATGGAGGTCAAGGGAGTGTCCAATCTTAACCAACCCGCACGAAAGCCCGCCGCCTGTTCTCCGTACAGGCCCCGAACAACAACGCCTGTCGGAGGACGATGTCATGTCTGAAGAGAAGTACGCAGACTATGTCGAAGCCGTGCAGAAAGAATGCCCGGGAGCCGATGCCAAGGAAATTGCGGAGGCCTTTGCCAAGTATGAACAAGAGTTCTACATACCCCCACAAGACGCTATGCGCTCGGTGCTTCGCCGTTTCCAAAGCGGCACCTCACCCGCCCCAACTGCAAGCGGAACATCCTCTCGGGAAACCAAGAAAGTCGCCGGGCTTTCTGAGCTTAGTGGCAGTGACCGTGATGTTGAAATTGAAGTCGCCATCATCACGCACAACGTTCGTGACCAAATGATCAGAGGTGAGGAGAAGCAAATCGCCTTTGGAATGCTCGAGGACAATCCTTGGGAAGAAAACGGTCAACGCACCCGCTGGGACTACAAAGACTGGGGGCCTCATGCGAACCTCACCTCAGGAAGTATCGTCCGCATCGAAGGTGCCAGCGTGAACGAATACAACGGGAAGATGTCCTTGAACATCAATCAATCAACGCGTATTGTCGTCCTCAAGGAAGGCGTTGCGACTCCTGTTGCTTCCAATGACCCCATTGACATTGATGCCATTCCAAAGGAAGGCTACATCTGCGTTGTTGGGCGCGTTCTCGCAAGTCGGCCCGATCAAATCCACAGAAAGGACGGTTCAGGTTCGATAGACGTCGTCCGTGGTCGCCTCGCTGATGACACGGGAACCATCGGATTCCTCTCCTGGGAACCCTTTGAGCACGAAGTCGGGACCTTACTGAAAATCGATGGCGCTCAAGTTCGGAGTTTCAGGGACACGCCAGAATTGAACTTCGGGCGAACCACTCGCATTGAGGTCTTCCACGACACCAACTTTGCCGATCTTGAGACCTTGGCTCAGAGCACCAAAACGAACATCGCAAACCTTCGAGACGGTTCTCGTGATGTGGATGCTGTTGTCCAAATTACGGACATCATGAAGCGAACCTTTGAGCGAGACGGCGAAGAGAAATTCCTCTGGTCCGGCCAAATCGCAGACCCAACGGGCCGTTGCCGAATCAGCATTTGGGACACGCTTCCCTTTGACGAAGGCGACCTACCGGTCACCTTGGAAATCCGAGGAGCGCGGGTTCGGGCTTGGCAAGGGATTCCAGATATCACCGTGGACAAGACCGACCAGTTGACGGTCCTCGAATCTCCACCGTGGGACGAAAGCATGGACCTCACCAATCACTCCGTTGACGTTCTATTGACTGCCGTCGTGGCAGGACCAAGCCGCGTTGGCATGAAAACAAGAGGCATGCTGGTCAGCGTTCGTGAGGATTCCGGGTTCATTCTCCGTTGCACGGAATGCCGTCGGGTCTTACGTGATGGAGCGTGTTTTGAGCACGGTCCAAACGAAGGAACTGAGGACATCCGACTCCGAATGGTGATGGACGACGATGGCGTCACAGCCGCCGTGCTCGTGAACAAAGAGGCCACCCTTGCGGCCCTTGAAATGACCCACGAGGAGATGAAAGCCAAGGTTGAGGAACTCGGCGACCTCGGGTTTGTCCAATTGGTTCGCGAACGCCTGCTCGGGCGCCGTGTGAGCGTCTCAGGGCGCAGTATTGTGGATGACCAAGGTGCGATGGTGTTGGCAGACGGCTTTGAAATTGAACAACACGACGCCCAAATGCGGGCTTCTGAACTACGGGCGCAGTGGGGGTGGGCATGATGGAACGTGCAAGAATCGCCCGTCAACCCGCTCATTTGCTCCTCGCTTCTGAATTTGGAAGCGCCACCCTTCACGAGAAGGGCTCAGGGGAATACGACCCGTCCTTTGTCATAACAAAACTTGGTGCCAAGGTCAACCGAATCGTTGCAGCAGGATTGCTCGAACGATTGGAGTTGCGTGAAACCAGCAACGGTTCTTCGCTTTACCAGGGACAACTACGTGATCCTACTGGACTTCATTACTTCTCAATTGGTGAATACAATTCGGAGATGATGCAGGAGCTGGCTCATCAGTGGACCGAACGCCTCAACGATGGCGAACCGCTCTTGGTCATGATGACTTCCAAGACCCGTTGGTATCAAACTGACGAGGGCGCAGTCTACACCTCTTTGCGACCCGAGGAAGCATGCGTTGTCAAGCGAGAAGTCTACGCCAACTGGTTGTTGGATGCCTGCGAAGCGACGATGGCTCGCATGAATCAGTTCACGTCTTCCTTAGAGGTTGAGCCGACGCTCGATGCATTTGCACGGGCTGAACTACCCTCCAGCCTGCTCGCTGCACGAAATCACTACGGCGAAGTTGACCTTGAGCCTTTCAAGCTCAACTTGATGCAGGCCCTCGATATTGCTGAGGGACGGATTGAGGCTGCGACCACGCCGCCACCGGTCATGTCCTTGCCCGATGAGCCATCAGATACCTCTTCAGAAGGCGGCCAAGATGTTCAGGCGTTTTTGCTCCAGGCCATTGGGCACTTGGACCAGGGCGAGGGCGTAACCTTTGATACACTGTTGAAAAACGCCGTTGCTCGGGGTTTTGTTCGCGAGGTCGCCGAAGCCAAATTGGAAGAAATGCTTGACGGCGGAACCCTTGATGAGCCAAGGTTTGGCTGGTTCAGACTCGCCACAAATGAATAATTCGCCTCCAACACATTCAAGTTCTTCTCACGCTGTGGGTGGAATAGGGGTCAGACATGGCTGGAATGGATTTCTTTATTCGCCCTGCAACGGGCACTTCAAGTTCCGATTGGGTACGAATTGCGAATGCAGATATCAAGGTGAGAATGACACGCCGACTGACACGGACGGTTGTCCGTGGTCAAGAAGGCGATGACCTGCATGACGAAGGTTCTGAGTCGACCATGTACACCATCCGTGGCGAATTGACCATCGATGAATACAAGCGAATTGTGGCCATGTTTCGAACGGGCCAGCCCTACATCCACGACCCCTTTGAAGAGCGTGATGTGAAAGTGATCTTCGCCGTCATGGAATACGACAGCTCCAACGAGAGTTTCCACTTTGAACTGCTTGAAGACGTGATTTGAGGAGGTGCAAGTCGTGCGTGAACTGGAGGAAAAGCGAGAACTCCTCTACGTGATTCGCACGATGGACGTGCTGATGTCCTCTGGCGTTGGTTTGGAAGCAGCCCTTCACACCATCGGACGCGGTGGCTATGGCATCATCTCAGAGGATTTTTCTTCAATGATGAAGCGTCTGCGAAAAGGTACGGGTGGCGGTCTTGACAAGGAATTGAAGAGCATGATGAAAACAGCGCAATCCGCTGGCTACAAGCGTCTTCTCAACACGCTCTACACCAACGTCACGCAAAACACGGACCTCGTTGAAACACTGAAAAAACAGGGTGCGAGGATGGAGGAAGACCGGACTGAAGATGTTGAAAAATACATTGAAGACCTCGGTGGTGTACCCGAAACACTCCTTTCTATAGGCATGATTGG
>DAGF01000092.1 GCA_002495645.1 Euryarchaeota archaeon UBA549 | reverse complement strand
GAGATGTTCGAAATCGCCGACGACCCGTTTGCGCTCAACACGCTCATCTACACCTCAGGTACGACGGGCAACCCCAAGGGTGTCATGCTCTCCAACTGGAACACCCTCTCCAACATCCTCTGCGTGCAGTCGGCCTTCACCATCTATGTGGGCGACAAAAACGCTGCCTTCCTGCCTTGGGCTCACTCCTTCGGGTCCACCTTTGACCTGCACTGGATGATTCGCTGCGGTGTGCACATCAACCTGATTTCGGACTTGACCAAGATCGCCGATGAGTGCATTGAGATCAAGCCGGCGGTGCTGCTGGCCGTGCCCCGCGTCTGGAACAAGTTCTACGACCGTGTAAACGCTCAGTTCGAGTCCGCCACCGGCCTCAAGAAGAGGTTTATCAAGAACGCTCAGAAGTCCGCCGCCAAGCGCATCGCCAAGGCCGGCGTGGAGTGCGACGCTGTACCCCCTAGCGGTTTCTTCGACAAGTTGTGGGACAAGCTCGTCTGGTCCAAGGTCCGTGCCCGATTCGGTGGAAACATCCGTTTCTGTATGTCCGGTGCCGCTGCCCTCTCCCCTGATGTCGCCGCATTCATTCAGATGGTCGGCTTCAACTGCTACGAAGGCTACGGTCTGACCGAAACTTCCCCGCTTGTCTCTGCCAACGGTTGGTCGGGTCCAGGCACCAGCCGCCTCAACACCGTCGGCAAAGTCGCCAACGGCGTGAAGGTCACCATTGACACCGACGCATGGGACGACCCCGAGCGCCCCGATGAAGGTGAAATCGTGGTCACCGGCCCCAACGTCATGATGGGCTACTGGAACAACGAAGAGGCCACCAAGGAAGTCATCATTGAACCCGGCACCTTCCGTACCGGCGACTTGGGCAAGTTGTCTGACGACGGCTACCTCTCCATCACCGGCCGCGTAAAGTCCCAGTTCAAGTTGGAGAACGGCAAGTACGTCGCTCCCGCTGGCCTCGAGGAAACCATCACCCTCAACCCGCTCATCGAACAGTGCGTCCTTGACGGTCGCAACATGCTGAACACCTTCCTCATCGCTCACCCGAACATGGAAGCGCTGCGTGCTGCGCTGAACGGTGCTGGTATCGACACCTCCGGCGACGACGCAGCCCTCTGTGCCAGTGCTGATGTTCGCACCTTTGTGCTTGAGAACCTCAAGAAGAACAACATGGTCGCACCCGATTGGAAGGGCTACGAGGTCGCCAAGACGCTCATTCTCGACCCTGAAGAGTGGACCACCGACAACGAAATGTTGACGCCTTCGTTCAAGGTCAAGTTGCGAAACTTGCTCGCCAAGCACGACGACGAGATCAAGGCCATCGCTTGAGGACCGTCTACCTTGGGGCCCCAACGTGGTGATGTGAGCATGCGGCTGACGAAATGGTTTGCCATTCTCATGGTGGTCTCGTTTTCCCTTCCGGGATGTCTCGATGTTGAGTGCATGGATGCCCCATTGGCCAAAGGCGAGCGCCAATTCAAGTTATTCTACCATATTGGGAGCGCACAATCCGGTTCCATCGATGCATCCTATGATACCGTTGATGACACCCAAACATGGAATTGTTGTGCAGTCTCAGGACCCGTTGATGACGGACGAGGTCCAGTGGACGGGGCTTCAACAATTGTTGGATATTATTTTGCAGTTGAGGCCCCCAGCGAACCTCCGCACTATTTCAATAATGCATCAGCGGCTGAAGAGGGTCTCAACGTAACCCTTCACGGAACCAACTATTCCAGCCATGACTACTCGCGTCCGCCAGTGCCTGAAGTTACAGGGCCTTGCTATGACACAACGTACGTGAAGACACACTCCGATTGGTACGAGGTGGATGGCACCGAATATTGGGGCTTGTTCATCCAAGAAACGGTGATTGATTTCGATGACGGTGGAGATCCCGCCGTGATGTACGAGGCCAACAAGACGGTCGACGTGTTCGTGGTCATGCTGACGACACACTACAACCCGTAGGGAGGAATGAGATGAGAGGAAATACTGTGATGTGCCTCATGATTGCCTTGTCCTTCCTGCTGCCAGGATGCTTGGGAAACGATGACCATTGCGCTACATACGGAGCCAGCCAATCCGTTGATTTCTATGCAGTTGGCGACGGTGCATCCGGGCTCATTGATGCATCTTATAGCACAGATGGTGAAAACAAAACGTGGAACTGTTGCGATGTTGATCGTGTTTACGACGACGGGGTCATCGGCCCGATATGGTGGTCCATCGTCGGCTACATTTTCGCGATTGAAGTGGAACATTCCGAATGGAAAGAGGGGGAAACAACCCTCAATGTTTCCCTCCATGACAGTGAATACGACTCGGAGGATTACCCACCCCGACCCGATTCTGAGCTTCGTGGCGAGTGTTTCTTTGGAACACTCACATGGACGACGCATCAAGGGTTGTTCACCCATGAGAACACCTCGTATTGGGGGTTCTTTGTGGAGGACAAGGTGACCGATTTTGAGAACGGCGGCGATGATGCCGTACCCTATGAAGCGAGCATGGACGTGGAAGTGTTCGTTGTGATGAAACAAACGAGTTCATTTGCCTGATGACCATTCCTTGTCGCCGCTGCCTTCTTCGCGAGCTTGCGAATATTGGATCATCTTTCCCGAGTTTACATCGGCTCGAATCTCCGTACAGTCATGAACAACGGGGATGAAAACGCGCCTACCATAGAAACTCCACAATCACAAATTGAACCTTACCTCATGGAGACCTTCCACGAGCAACATATGTTGTTTGAAGAGGGGTACGTACGGCTTCACGCCACCGCACAATTGGAATGCGATGAATGGGGTGTTCGGGTTCATCTGGAGCCTGAAAACGATCGTGAACCGTTTACCGTTTCGGGTGCGTGGGAAATCCTCTCGCTGTGGAAGAATCGACTCGGAGCTGCCTACGTGAACAGGGTGGTATCGATTCCGTAGCAGGACAGGTCAATGCTTGGCCGGAAAAGAAAGAGGTTATAATTCGCCTTGTGAGTCAATTCAGCACAATGAATACATTGAACAGACCGAGCACGAGGAGGCCAAGGACGAGCAC
>DAGF01000044.1 GCA_002495645.1 Euryarchaeota archaeon UBA549 | reverse complement strand
GACATTCCGATTCCTGAAATCACGCCGTTTATCACGGTCATCCTCATTCTGCTATGGGTTGCTGCTGCCAGTGCACTCATCCTCCTGCCGGCCATTTTCATCACCCTCGAAAAGATGGGCATCGGTGCTGTCAGTGGAAGCAATAACATGGCGAAGAAACTCGGTTTAATTCGAACCGCTCCTGCGACCGAAGACGTAATGGAAGCTGCATTGATTGACGATGTCGTCGATGTTTGGTGAGCGTTGAGTCCATAGACCCCTTTGGTCTCCCATTGACCATGAACCACTGGTTGATGAAATCCGAGTTGGACGTTTACCCCTACAGTCAACTCGTTGCAGACGGTTGGACCCATTGGGATGGTGTGAGGAATTACCAGGCCCGAAACATGATGAGGGACGCCATGAAGGTTGGTGATTTGGTGTTGTTTTACCACTCAAACACAAAGCCCCCTCATGTGGCCGGCGTTGCTCGTGTAACCCGTGAAGGATACGGTGATTTCACATCTTGGGACGCTTCCAGCAAATACTTTGATGAAAAATCCACGGCAGACAATCCCCGTTGGTTCATGGTTGACATTGAACCGGTGTGTGAATTGACCATGGTCCCGCTTCAGGACATGAAGGACAACCCAAATCTAGAGGGAATGCCGCTTCTGCAACGTGGGCAGCGCCTCTCGGTCCAACCGGTAACTGAGGAACAATTTGCTGAAGTTCTGCGGATGGCCGGCGTGGATGCCGCTGATTTGTGAACAGGTGATGTCATGACCGAACCGGTGCCCGTGTCTTCTCGAGCCGCTAACATAGAATACGCGATTCGTGACGTTGTGGTTCCTGCCGTTCAACTTGAGGCAGAGGGGCATGAAATCATCAAACTGAACATTGGCGATCCCATTGCTTACCCTGGTTTGCCCACGCCTCCTCATATGGTTGATGCCTATGTGGAAGCTCTGAAGGGTGGACATAATGGCTATTCTCCATCCTATGGGCTCCCTCAACTTCGGGAAGCCATTGCGAACGATGAGCGACGAAAAGGATGGGACGCGACACCCGATGACATCTATGTTTGTCATGGAGTTACCGAAGCCTTGCAACTGATTTTCGCTGCCGTTCTCGAGGAGGGCTCTAAAGTGCTTGCTCCGGGCCCTCACTACCCTCCTTACATGGCCTACCCACAGATGTTTGGTGCACAAACGGTTGAGTACAAACTGCACCAAAACGATGGATGGAAACCGAATTTCTCTGACATTTCTGCCAAAATGGACGACGACGTTCGATTGCTGGTGCTGATCAATCCCAACAATCCCTGCGGGACAGTGTGCGGCCCAGAGGACGTGGATGATTTGCTCGCCATCGCCCGAGCCTATCCGAATTGCATTGTCGTCGCCGATGAGATTTACGACGGTTTGGATTTCACCGGACGTCATGTCTCGGTTGCAAGTCGGAGTTCAGACGTACCCGTGATTTCACTGAACGGCGTTTCCAAGGTTTACTACGCACCAGGGTGGCGAATCGGGTACATGGCGCTTCATGACCCATCCAATCGGTTGAGTCTTGTTCGCGACGGTCTTGAGCGACTTCTTCGGTCAAGGCTCTGTGCTTCCACGCCCGCTCAACTTGGTTATCTCGCCGGATTGACCGGTGACCGTGCATGGATGGAAATGTACGGCCAAAAGGTCATGAATCAACGAGACCATTGCCTGAAAAGAATCGCTGGAATTGAGGGTTTGGAAGTGGAGCAACCTGGTGGTGCATTCTACATGTTTATTCGTCTCACCGATGAGCAATGGGCAGCCGATGACAAAGACTTCGTTTTGCGTTTACTCCACGAAGAACATGTCCTTCTCGTCCATGGAAGTGGTTTTTCACCCGAACTTGGGAAAGGCCACGTTCGCCTCGTCTATTTGGCCGATATTGAGGTCCTCGACGAAGCCTTTGACCGAATGGAACGATTCCTGCAAAAGCATCGCTCCTCAGTTGCCATGTCGTAGGAGAATTCATCAATCCCAAACCGGAGGCTTGGAACATGAGCCGCAGGCAAGTGCTTGGCTTCGCCACAGTTTGTGCTCTGTTGGCTGTGCCAAATGCATCTGCGGCTTCGGTAAGCACCGCATCAGAGGTCTCTGTTGCAACACTTGCACCGCTCCTCTGTGCACTTGCCATCGCCTTTTTTGTGCGCCGATATTTCATACCACAACAGTTGAAGAATTTGCAGGTGGCCTTTGAAATTGAAGATGACCTCTACGAAGTCCATCGAATCACTCGCACATTACGAGATTCCAGACGATTGCTGAAAGCCGGACGGGTTGGCTACGGCGTTTTGCTTTACATGATGGGTCTGACCGGCGTGTTAATTCTTATCGCTGAGCTGTTGTTTGACGCTGCTGTATTTGCACAATTCAACCTCTACATCATCTCGGCCTTGATTTTGATTCCTGTGCTTATCTCTCCATGGGAAACGTTGAACAGTCAACTCGCTGGTCGACAACGTGAAGTACGTTCTTCGGTCAGTGCCGACCTAATTCGACGCATCTTTACGCTCGCTTTTCTCGTTATCATCACGCTCTTGGTCCTCGCCTATGGTTTGCGATTAAACGGCACCTTTACGCCGACGTGGATCGCCTTTGCCATGTTGACGTTTATGGCACCAACAATTTTTGCTTACGGCCGAATCATGGGTGCTTCTTGGAACATGCTGCTCATCAACAAGTGGCGAACCGCACGTGGACGACAAAATCCCATTGACCCAGATAAGAATGGATTCATTGGCCGTCTGTTTTCCTTCTTGTTGGTTCTCTTCCTCTTGACCATGCCCATCACAGCGCTCAACGGGATTGCCACTGTCTTCTATGTTATGGTGAACAATCCGCCCAACGCAGAAGAGGTGTTGAATTATGGAGGGATTATCGGCTACTCCATTTTCATACGCATCGACTTGATTTCCGAGATTCTTTTCCATTGGGAGTTCATCAAAGCCCTACCGCAATTCCTCTCGTTGTATCTCACACTCAACATCGCTATCGTCGGGTTGGCATTCATCTTTGAACTGACACGCAACTTGATTCTCGGGGGTCAATCCTTTGGTGGAATGTTTGGTGTTATTTTGGACACACCTCGTGAGATACGAGCAGAAAAGGCAGCGCAAGCGAGACAGCTCACCTTTGCCTTTGCTGGGTTTTCGGGGTACACGGTGCTTTTGCTGATTCTGGTATGCTACAAGGAATTCGGTGGACTGATGCCATTTACGAGCACACTGGAAGCGAATAAATTTGACGAAGAGATGCGATTGCTCACTGTTTGGTTGTTTATTGCCGTGGGCCAATTGGTTTTCTTGATGACATGGTTGCTTTCCATCAGTCGTTTTGGTCATCTTCGCAACCTCCGATTTGATTTGAATCCCGATGAACGCCGAGAAGGTGCGGTTCTTCTCGAAGGTGGAGATAAACTCCAAAACTTGGTGGAAAACGCCGCTTACAACGAAGATTTGGACATGCTTATCCGGATACAGACCCATGATTTCCCGGGGGACCAAGCGCTCATTCGACAGGAACAATCTCGGGCAGCCATGTGGGAAAAAGCACTTCGAGGACTCTGGCCTGAAGCCATTGAAGCGAGTCGTAAACTTCTGGCGCAAACTGGAGGTGATAACGATGAGGCCCGAATGATCATCGCCACAGGCTACATGGCGCTACGTCGGCTTGATGCTGCTCGGGAGGCGCTTCACGGACTTCAACAGCCCGAAGGTTACGACGAGCCCGAGATATTGTCGTTTATCTGCGAATGGTTGGACCCGTGGAACGGTTCGGTAACTGAAGACGATTTGTGGGATTGGGAAAACAACTCGACCATTGACTATCTCCAACTTTTGCTGAACATGATGCGTGCATGGAAACCCCAGCCCAATGAAATGATGGTGCATAACGACAAGATTTCACAAACTGGACAACTTTCAATGGTCGCACTGCTTCGGGCTCAGCGCTTGTACGATGAAGCCCTTGAGTTATCCCTTACGTTGGTGCGCAGCGACCCTACAGGTGTCCGGCCTCGCCTGGCCGTTGCCTTGTGTCTGCTTGACACGGGCCAGTGGCACGACGCAAAGACCATCCTTGACGAACTGATCAAAAGCGATAGCAAGGACCCGCGCGTCTTGGCCCTCGCAGTTATCTTTGGCTATGGTACCAAAGGCCGGGAACACATGGAGGTCTCGTTGGTTCTTGATGACGCAAAGGAAACCAAGAAATGGATGGATGCAGCACCGGTGAATGCTTACGCTGCCCTCCTCCAAAAGGGTGGATTGGATGAGGCCGTCAATGCCAACGTCATGATCGTTGCACACGAAGCGACCCGGCGTGCCATGCCTCCTCGGTTTTCTGCGGGCGTCCTCTCCAATATTTTCCAATACCTTGTCCTGATTCCAATGTACTTTGTTCTTGGAATCTTGACCTTCCAAGAAGTGGGCCAAACTGAGGGCTTGTCAGTTCTTGGTGGATTGCTCTTCCTGCACTATTCTTATCGGCGAATCATGCGGCAACAAGAACACCAAATAAAACATCGAGACCAGCGTGGTATGATCAAGTACGCACGAAGGATGAGGCGATTCAAAGCCACGCCGCAGGCCAGTAATATTCCGATTGGAAACCACCTTCTTCTCGGTGGAATTTTGGTCACCGTCAACGGCGTCGTCCTTGACATCGGTTTCCCAGCATGGCTGTTTGAACGGCTGCCAAAGGAGCCTGAGAAGCGAGTTCGCCAACGACTTCGCAGGCGAGCAGTCGCCATTGAAAAAGGTCGAACGCCAAGGGTCTCACCTCTCGGCAAAGCGTGGTGGTTGAAGCGTCCGAAAGAACATGGTGAGACGGGGCCTATGCTTGAGCGTAACATCGGGCCCGTGGCCTATCGTGGCCGGACGAATTACATCCGCAAGAAAGAGGCGCAATCACTCAACGATGCAGCTCAAGGAAAGGAGACCCCCCTCCAAAAGCGATTCATTCCACGAAACACCATCCGCAGCGAACGCATGTGAGGAGGAGGCCAGACCTCCTCAAACGAGGGTTCAAAGACTGTCCATTGAAATTCGGTTCATGTCCAATATCCCGGGTGGTTGGGGTGCGTCGAAAGAACATCTGAAACTTGCCGATAGCATCCTTTCAGCGGTTCGCTCAAGTGGGGAATTGTATCGCAACGGCTTGGGCATGATCGCCTCTGAAAACATCATTTCGCCTGCTGTCAGAGATATTGTTGGTAGCGACCTCCACGGCCGGTATGCGGAGGGCTTACCCGGAAAACGGTACTACCAAGGATGCGATGATTTTGATACCGTTGAAGCCTTGGGTATTGAACTCGCACAAGAGGTCTTCAACGCTCCCTTTGCCAACATCCAATCAACCTCTGGAACGGTATCAAACATTGGAGCACTGAAGGCGCTTGCAAAGCCCGGCGATGCCATAACAGCCGTCTCAACCGCCGACGGCGGCCATATCTCCCATGCCCGTATGGGTGCAGTGGGTTTACGTGACCTCAATCTGACGACCTACCCTTGGAACGAAGAACGAATGGAGCCAGATATTGATGCAGCCTGCAAAACGATTCGTGAGGTCCAACCCAAGGTTGCGCTATTTGGGCAATCGGTCTTCCTCTTTCCAACCCCGCTCCAAGAGATGGCTGATGCCGCAAAGGAAGTTGGGGCCTCGGTCATGTACGACGGCGCCCACGTCTTGGGCTTAATCGCTGGAGGACAATTCCAAGACCCCCTTCGTGAAGGGGCCGACCTGATGACCGGTTCAAGTCACAAGACATTCCCTGGTCCTCAAGGGGGGTTCTTACTGTCGTCTTCCGAAGATGCGTCCTTCCAACGTCGGCTCAACACGGCGATGTTTCCCGGCGTATGCTCATCGTATCATCTGCACCATGTTGCGGGTAAGGTCATGGCGTTGGCTGAATTCAAAGAATATGGAGAGGCCTATGCAAAGGACACCGTCAACAACGCCCAAGCCTTCGCTTCTGCTCTTGCAAGCGAGGGTTTTGATGTGCTGGCAGAAGGTCGAGGGTACACAGCATCTCATCAAGTTTTGACCCGCCATGGTGAGTTGGATTCCGGGGCCGGAGCGAAAGCAGCCCAACGCCTTGAAGAGGCCGGTATCATCACCAACATGAACATGCTACCGGGTGACACCAAAGCACTCGCTCCGTCTGGATTACGCTTAGGTGTTCAGGAATTGACACGCGTAGGATTCTCAGAACAAGACATGGAAGAAGTAGCTCGATTTTATGCAAGAGTTTTGCTGCGCGATGAAGACCCTGCAGCCGTGAAACGAGATGTTCATGCGTTGAAAGCGGACCATCAAACCATACGTTATTGTTTCAACGAGGACGAACGAACGGGTTATCCTGAGTAGGTTGGAACGTTGATGAGTGGTACGTTCTTCGAATTGGACACATCCTTTACGTTTGGTGATGACGGATTTTTCCTTGACCCTTTTGGCCAGCCGTGCGTACTGATGGGTGTCGTTGAATTTTCGAAATTCTGCCATCAACTTGATGCATCGTTTGAATCACCCCTTGGTCGGAAGCTGATTTTTGCGGCAACGGATGCCGAAGAACGGATTCTTTCGTACTATCCGAGCGTTCAATTTGGCCGCTGGTTTGGGAAAAGAAAAGCAAAAAAAAGACTCCAAAAACGAGCCCTGGAGATGGGTTGGGGTGAATTTGGTGAAGCATCAATTTCTGGGCCAGCCCATGATGGCTTGACCGTGGGTTTCTCTTTGGCCCACTACGAGCATATGTCAAAGCAACGAGCGAATGTGGAATGGAACCAAGTCAGTGCAGACATGATTCATTTGGAATACTCCCCGAAAAACGAGAACATCACGCCTGCTCCCACTCCTCCCCACTTTCCGTGGTTTGGTTCAAAAGATCGCGGAAGTTCATTGCGGCAACTTGATGTTGAACTCGACTGGAGGTCGTCTTCGTTTTTCAACGGTGATGAGCGTTCCTTTTTCCTCCCCACTCATGTCTTCTGGTACCTGTTCGCTTCAATTGTTGGCAGGCCCCTCTCAGAGGATATTTCTACTCAATTCAGCCTCGAAATCGAAGACAGCATTCAGCATCGAAACACGTTTCGTGCCGCGATTCTTGCGGCCAAAAAGGCGTTTGAAGTAAATGAACGACCGGTCTATATCCAATCAGCAAGTGATTGGGAGGGTCATTTTGCAGACCGATTAAGCAAGAGAGGATTTGGCAAGGTGAAGGTGGAACAAAGCATCATTGACACGGACAGTTCTATCTTTTCAGTTCATTCACCGGTTGCACCTGTGGCGATTGGTTTGTTGATTGGCATGTGGCAGAGGGCTCATGGCGTGATCGGTGAGGTCAAGATTGAAATCGCCTCAAATGACCTTTCGGTCAGCATCTCCCCTCGCCGTGTAGATTATGCCTGATTTTCCTATCAAAAACGATGCACGCCACGGTTTTGTATCGCTCAATTGTGGTCAAGGTTCATAACCGAATCAACGCCTCGGTGGAAATGCACAGCGGTGCCGGGTGTTACACATGAGTCTCAATCACAATCAAATGGCGTATGTAGCCATCGTTTCAACCTTGATTTTTGGCTCCCTTTTCGTGGGTGTTTCAGGTTTCTTCCAAACCAGCGAAGACATTGGTGGCTTCGAAAGCGCAGTTGAGGAGGATATCCGTGGTGAATCCGAGTTGATGTCCGCTGCTCTTGACACCGACGGGGATGGCCTTTCGGACAAACTTGAGGAAACTCAGTACGGTACTGACGTTAATGACCCGGACACCGATAACGACGGGATGAGCGATGGCTGGGAAGTTCAGCACGGCCTCAATCCACTAGACAATGGTGAATCCGAGGATTTGGAGATAGACCCAACACAGAACGAAGATTCCAGTGATGCACAAGTTGAGAATGAAACAGATTCGTGGCCAGACCCAAGTCAAGGCCCCACTGGTGACCCAGACCGAGACGGACTCACCAACCAAGCCGAACAAGAACTCGGTACAGACCCACAACGTGCAGACACCGATAACGACGGCCTGAACGACCGCTGGGAATCTCTCTACACGACCAGCGTTCAAACGCCTGGTGGCGAAGTGGTGTTGTTCAACCCGCTGGACGGTAACTGGGACTGCCTTCTCCTCGACCAAGCCATGGTCGATGCCCTTGAGACTCGGTTCAACGGCGAAGATGGTATGGCAGAATGGGACGACCTCGCCTCGAACGGTCGCCATTCCTGCGACATGGTTTTGGACACTGATGATGATGGCCTTGCTAACTTTGAAGAAGAAGCGTTTGGAACGAACCCTACTGCACGAGATTCGGACCAGGACCTCATCGACGACATCGTTGAGGTTGCCAATGTCTCCATCGGTCTTTACACCGGATTGGGCGAGAACTGCAATGAGCCACTGCTTGACCCGTTGCCTCACATCGGGCCATTCTTTGGCGTTGAGCGAAACTGGTTCCTCATGGACATGGACGGGGACGGTCTTCTCAACGGCCCATCTGATTGGGACACGGACGGTGACGGCATGCCCGATGGTTTCGAATTCTGCTACTCTGACGCATCCATGGCACCAAGTGCCGCCTATGTGCTCAACCCAGCCAACGCCTCGGATGGCTACGGAGATTGGGACGAAGACGGTATGAACAACCTCGAAGAATACCAGGTTGCTCAGATCTTTGGTGAAGGTAACTTCACCTCTCCGTGGCTCGAAGACACCGACGAGGATGAAATGCCTGACCAGTGGGAAGCCTCCAACGGCCTTCACCCACGTTCCGCTCTCAACCGAGACCAGGACCCTGACATGGACGGCTACGACCTTGACGCCGACGGTGATGTGATGTACAGTGAATTGGAAAACACTGCTATCGTTCACACCGTTGATGTTGTACTTGGTCAGCAAGTTTCAGCTAACCAACAAGTGGCCTCTGCACGTGTCACGCTGGCCGGTGGTAATCAGCAAGTGATTCCCATGCGTGCGCCGGTTGATGGCTACGTCTACGAGCTCAACGTTGTTCTTGGACAGAGCATTGAATCCCGTCTCTTCAGTTGGATGAACATCGTTGAGGAAGAAGAACGATTCACCAACGTGATGGAGTACAAAGCCAACGACCGAGACCAAGACGGTATCTTGGACGGCCGTAGCACCAACCCACTCAACGCTGACACCGATTTAGATGGCCTTATTGACGGAATTGAAGTCATGGGTTGGGAAATTTTGGTCGTCAACCGCGGCGTTCAACCCACTTGGGTAACCTCCGACCCAGGCTTGTATGACACCGATGCTGACGGTCTTTCTGACTATGATGAATTCTCATCCACCTGTAATCTTGGCGGCTCAAACGCTTCCAATCCCGATACGGACTCCGACGGTCTCACGGACCTTGAGGAAGCCGGTGACAACTTCATGTGGGAAGGCGAGGCATATTCCACCAGCCCGTGCATGTTCGACACCGATAACGATGGTTTGGAAGACGGTGAAGAAGTCGTCGCAGGAGCTGACAATTTCCTAACACACGCAAACAATTCTGATACCGATGATGATGGTCTTATCGACGGACAGGAGGTTCTCTTTGTCCCTCGTCCATTCCAAAATCCTACCAATCCGCTCCTCAACGATACAGATGCTGATGGCATGCTGGACGGTTGGGAAATGCAGGTGAAATCTGCAGAGGACAACACCAATTCACACAGCCTTTGGGTGGCAACATCCACATGGGAACGTCCTGGCTGTGAACCAACTCAATCCAATTCCTGTACGATGCAACCAGGCGGTTATGTGTGGCAGAATTGGCTCGGAGGCTTTGCTCTTGAACCGAAATTCCAAGTCAGCGAAATGAACTTGACGGGCTTCCAAATGCCATCAAACAGCTTGTGTGATGGTTGCAATGGGCGTTGGGCTTTGGATCCATCACTCAGTTCGCTGAAGGACGACACGTTCGATGTTGACAACGACACGCTCGCCAACGGCATGGAAGCCCCAGACCGTTGGGACACCAACCCCGTCGACGACGACACCGACGGCGACATGCTTCCAGATGGCTGGGAAGTTTACTACTCCCAACTCGCCTTTGAAACCGGCTTGGCAGACAACGAAACCGTTGGTGTGTATGGCGCTCGTGGTGTAATGGACCCATCCATGCCGGACAGTGATTTGGACGGTATCGACGATGGTCTTGAGGACCCGGATCGCGACGGCCTCAACCGAAGTGGTCTCATCAAGCGATACTGCCCCGGCTACAATGATTCCACAAATTCAGAATGCAATATTGACCCTGATACCCCTGACGGACAGCGCTTCTACGACAACCTTGAGAATTACACGAATTTTGAGGAAATGCAGAACGGCACCAATCCAATCACCAACGATACCGATGGCGATGATTGGAATGACGGACCTGAGGTGTACTACCAAGACCACGACGACGACGGTATGGCAACTGGATGGGAGTACCACTTCCAATTTGATCCGTACGATGGTGCAGACCGGATGGTGGATACCGACGGTGATGGGCACGTGAACTTCTGTGAATACAAGTGGGATACGAACCCAAGGAACCCGGTGTCCTACCCCGGACAGGGTGAGTTGTGCGACCCGTTCAGTGATTGATGGCGATGGAACAGATGAAGTTCAGCAAGAAAGGCATCACGTGCCTGATGGTGAGCCTTTTCGTGCTGAGTATCGCTCCGTTTACGGCGCAAGCAACGCATACGGGCAACAATCAAGCAGTTAATCCGATTGATTTTGGTGCTTCCAACGGTGCTCAGTTTCTTGATGTTCTCAATCTAAGCGGCACATCAAGTGTACCGCTGAGAAATGCGAGCTGGTCGGTTGTCAACATCTCCGGGCAAACACCGACCACCTTGCTGAATGGGCCATTCTTGACCTCCGTTCAACCTGTTTCGGAGGGTCAATTTTCTTGGAATTTAGTGGTTGATGTTCCCGGCATAGAATGCACCTGTTTTGTTGATATCAGCATCGATGATGCTACGGTCGAACCCATTTCGTCTCGCCTCATCGTTTACCTCGGAATCAATCATCATCGGCCTGTCTTTATCCACGAACTGGATTTCTTGCCTGGGCCAGAGTTATCAATGATGTCGGAAGGTGATGGTCATGTTGCCATATTGGCATCAGAATTGAACATCACGTATGATTTGATTTCTCCGCCTACCAGTGGTACCATCGTGAGCGTGTCTGCCCTTGTTTGTCCTGCACCATTTGGGGTATGTACAGTTTCTCCAGTTGAGGTTGATATTCCGTTCACTTTTGACCATGCAGGTCTGCACCTGACCATCAATCCAGATTCGCTGCAACTGGATGAAGGTCTTTGGCAGTTTGATTTCACGGCAAAGGATTCCCTTCTCCGAACAACGGGTGGCATGAGAACAGTTTTCCTTCACGACACACAACCTCCAACTGTTTCATTGAGTCTCGATGCGACGGTAAACGAGCGTGAATCCTTGAATGTCTACGCCAGCCTTGATGATGGATACAACGGTGCCACCTACATCATGACCTGGGCCATCGAAAGCGAGAACGGTGAGCGCCGAGCCCCAACCTCTGATGAATTCATGAGCGATGACCACATACTACTGAATTTGACTGAACAAGGCGTCTACACGGTTCATCTCTCTGTTCGAGACCGTGGCGGATACTTCGCACAAGCATCAGAATCTTTCACGGTGTTGAACCTTCGGCCAACGGCTCAAATTACCATCGACGGAATGATACTTGATGATCTTGGCAAATTGACGTTTGAAATGGAAGACGGGTGGGAATTGAACGCAAGTCAAAGTTTTGACAATGAAAATGTTGACTATTTGTGGGTCATCAACGACGACCGTTCGGTTCGTGGTACATCCTCATTGGCTTCTGACCAACTGTCTGAACCGGGTTTGCATCGGATTGAATTGATTGTTTTTGACGACGATGGTGCAACCCACTCGACCGTGGTTGAATTGGAGATTCTTTCAGCCACAACAACGAATGACCAACAAGTCCCTTTCATTGCCTTGATTTTCCTTGTTGGTATCATCGCCAGCGTCTTGGTTCTTCGTTCAAGAAAAGCCCCCTCGTTGGACCTTCCAAAATGGAGTTCTTCCAAATCCCCCAGCCATGTGCAGACCATGGATTTCAGTCAACGAACAGATGCAACGATTGAAGAAGACGAACCCCGAGGGTGAAGCATGTTCGCAGAGGCCATGGCGAGGTTGCCATCCCGTCCAGAGCAAACGACCATCCAAGAATACCGTGAACGTCAACAGCGTTTGACATCACAAATCCGTCAAGACGATGTTCTGATTCTCGCCTCACCACCTTTCGCTGTTCACTCGAACGATGTCGAGTATCGCTATCGTACCTCAAGTGATTTGTTGTACATGACGGGCTGGACAGAGCCTGAAACGGTGTTTGTTTTGCGCCACAACGAAGGAAACTGGATTTCCTCCTTGTTCGTTCAACCTCAAGATACACTGAAGGAAATCTGGGAGGGCCGACGCCCCGGTATTGAGGGCGCCACGTCCAATTTTGCTGTGGATGAGGCCTACAATAACGACCAACTCGAGGAGAAATTGGAGGGTTGGTTGACCGATGCTCGTCGTGTGTTTCACAGGGGTGGCATGCATGCTGGCATTGACCGTTTGGTTGAGTCAGCCGTTCGTCGTCGTGACCGCGCTCGCCAGCATTTTGGTACCGGGCCTGTCGCTGTCGAGGACCCGTCTGGCATGTTGGCTGAATTACGCCTACGTAAGTCCTCATCGGAGATCGAGCAGATGGTCTATGCGAGCAAAGTGGCTGCAATCGCCCACGAACTTGCCATGCGCCACAGCCGTGAAGGTGTCACAGAGTATCAACTGCAATCCGTGATTGAAGGATTCTTTTCCTATGCAGGTGCTTCGGGGTGGTCCTACCCTTCCATCGTTGGATGTGGGGAGAACGCCACGATTCTTCACTACACGACCAACCAAGATGTCTGTGGTTCGGATGAAGTGATTCTCATTGATGCTGGTGCAGAGTTTCGTGGATATGCCAGCGACATCACACGGTCGTGGCCGATTTCCGGTGCATTTTCAGATGCCCAACGGGAGATCTATCAGCTTGTCCTCGATGCTCAACTTGCTGCTATTGATGCATGTCGCGTTGGCATGGCGTACACTGCACCTCATGAAGCAGCCCGCAGAGTTTTGGCCGAGGGCTTGATTGAACTGGGCGTCATTAACCAGTCCTTGGACGAAGCACTGGATATGGACTCGGGGGACTTGAAGAAGTGGTACATGCACAACACCAGCCATTGGATCGGACTTGACGTCCACGACGCTGGCGTGTACAAGCCTGGCGGAGAGCCACGATTGCTCGAACCAGGCATGTGCTTAACGGTTGAACCTGGACTGTACTTCGGTGCATGGCGGCCCGATGTGGATTGCCCAGAGCGATACGCAAATATTGGTATCCGTATTGAGGATGATGTTCTGATCACCGCTGAAGGCCCTGTTGTGTTGACCGATGACTGTCCAAAGACGGTTGAGGATATTGAGCGAATTGTTGGTCAAGACCTCGATTGAGGTGAGCGAGTGCATTGGAAGGGTATACTTGAGCGCCAGTCCACATGGACGAGAGAAGGTGCAGATTCGCTTCGTCTGAGTTCTGAAGAAGCGACCATCCTCTACGACGATGCGCCTCTTCACGATTTGATGCAGGCTGCCCATCAACGACGAGCGGTCATGCACCCTGATGGCAAAGTCACCTACCTTGTTGACCGGAACATCAACTACACCAATGTCTGCACCATCAACTGCCAGTTTTGTTCATTCTACAGGCCGCCAGGTCATGACGAAACATACACGCAAACCTACGAGGAAATCTCAGCGCGTGTGCGCGAACTCGAAACCATCGGTGGATCACGTATCCTCATGCAGGGTGGCGTGAATCCGGCTCTGCCCTTCGCATGGTACACAGATTTGCTCAAACACCTCCGAAGAGAGCATCCAACCATTGACTTGGATTGCTTCAGTCCAATTGAAATTGAGGGGCTCGCCGAGGTGTGTGGAATGAGCACCCATGAGGTTCTCGTTCACCTCAAAGAAGCCGGTATGCACGGGCTTCCCGGAGGCGGTGCAGAAATGTTGGTTGAAGAGGTTCGCAAAGACGTCTCGCCCAAAAAAGGAGCACCTGCGAACTGGTTGCGGGTGATGAGTGAGGCCCAATCCTTGGGTTTGACCACCAGCGCTACGAATGTCATCGGGTTTGGTGAGGGGTCCCGGGAACGCGTGGAGCACATGCTCCGTATCCGTGAATTGCAAGACCGTTCATTGAGCCAACATGGACATGGTTTCACATCGTTTATTGCCTGGCCAGTTCAATTAGAAGTGAATTCCTTTGGCCGTCGAAACCGCGGTCAAAACAAACATGTTTTGGGTGCTGGTTCATCAGAATATCTTCGTCATGTCGCAATTTCAAGGTTATTTCTCGACAATGTAGAGCATATCCAAGCATCTTGGCCAACAATGGGCATACACGTTGCGCAAATGGCCTTGCTTGCAGGTGCTGATGATGCAGGTTCAACCATGATGGAAGAAAACGTCGTTTCTGCTTCGGGGACAAGCAAACTGGATGCCACTGAACATGAACTTCAATCCTCTATTCTTCGGGCTGGATTCACGCCTCAACGCCGTGACAGCGATTATGTCCATTTGGACACGCAAGTCGTCGCAAAGGCGAGCTCAGAATTGGCTGCTCCACCGCCTTCGCTCATGTCGTAGGGCCGTAGAACACAACCCAAACCACGGCCCGAATATTTCGGCCACCGTTGCCGATGCCATCGGATGGAACATATTCTGCACCGTTGTAATATCCACGGTAAACAAGGTGGTTGGTGTTGTTTGTGCTGTTATCGACCCAATCGGTGATGTCGTATGTCCACTGTTTCACATCCTGCCCAGCACACCAACCCGCTCTTCCAAATGGCCAGGAACCAAATTGGTTAGCAACAACGCCGTTGCGAACCTCATTTTCGCAACCTTCGCTGTTGTAGACGATGGGGTGCCACTCATAGGTTTGGTGTTGGCCCATCGTGTAGTAGTGTTGATGGTCGCAAAATTCCGCACAATTCGCAGTATCTTGGTTGAAACCGTGTCCGGTGATGGTGGCCACAATTTCAACACTCGTGGCGTAAGATGGCACGGTGAAATTCAACTGACGATTGTACCGAGATTCGTTGTTGTATGTGCCATCAAATTGTCCGCCGCTAAAGGCGTAGGTGGCGTTAACAGCCCGAGTTCCGCTGCCCCAATTGCTGAACAGGAACGTGACCGTTAGATCGCCCCTGTTGGCACCAGCGTACTTGAATCGACGGTCTTCACCGTCGTTCAACATGAACAAGTACGGAGAGATATCCGTCAACCACATGCCCTCACGTCCGTAGGTGGTGATCCAGCGAACAGATTCTGTATTGCAGACTGTGTCATTGTCTCGATCGCAAATGAACATGTAGGCGAGGTAGTCCCATTCATGACACCCACCATAACTTCCATCTGATTTCTGGTAGCGGTTGGTTCGCTCAAAGCATGCGTGTTCGTGATAGACTTCGAGTGTGTCGTAACTGGTGAGGTCGTTTGGAAGGTCAAAGGTGGCGTTGGCGAACGAAGAATAGCCCGAACCCCAGCCACCGCTATGGCGTTGGAAATCCATGATTTGAACCGCATGAACGGCAGGGTCTTGTTCACGAATCTTGGTAGGAAATTCTGCAACCCACTGGTTGGGTTCATGTGAGAGGTGGAAGGGGTCATTGGATTGGCTCGTCCAGGCATAGAGTGAACCGGTCTCGCGAGCGAGTTGGAAGCGGTCAATGCCCATGTAGAGTGGATTGTTGAACGAGGAAATCATGTTCCCCATTCCACCGCCGAGGTTGCTTGCATCAACGTCAATGTAGTGGATGCGGCTATCCCAATGGGCCTCTTCGCTGGTCGATAATCCAGCGAGGACAGCGTTTCGCTGTTGGATGATATCGTTGTGGTAGGAGTTGTCAAATGAACCGTAGAAAAGGTGCGTATTTGCAGGAAGATTTCGGATGAATTTTCCGGGGTTTTGCCCCCAAGTTCCAGCGTTGCTGTTTCCGCTTGAATCGGTGTATTTGAACATGAAAAAGTAGACGTCGTGCCCCGTCCATCGGTTCTGGAAATTGAAGGTCCCGTTCAAGGTGGGAAAGCTGAATTGAGGCACGACCTGCATGGGACCGTTGAGGCTTGAAGCAGACGTCCAGCCAACGGGTAATTGCACCACGGCACAACCGTTCGCATCAACGCTCCATCGGTCTGGAGAATCCGCACAAGCATCGACGTTGGCAAACACACCATCGCCGTCGATATCAGCACAACCCACACCGTTGACCTGCAAGCCTTGAGGTGTACCTTCGCACTGGTCAAGCAGGTCGTTTACACCATCGTTATCGGAGTCCCGTTGTATCGCAGCGCATCCAAACGCATCCACATCGGTGGAATTGAGCGGTGTTTGCGGGCACCGGTCAAGTTGATCGCCGGTGATGTTGACGTCGTCGACGCCGTCGTTATCATCGTCTTCATCCTCTCGCACGTCTTGGCATCCATCGTGATCCCAATCCGTTGTGCTGTTTGAAATCCAATTCCGGTAGCCTTTCTCGCATGCGTCATCTTCGTCGGCAAAGTCGTCATTGTCGTCGTTGTCGTCTTCGTCAAGGTCCGAACATCCGTCTTTATCCCAATCGCTGTAACTGTTTGAATACCATCCCTTGCGTCCAACAGGGCACGAATCATCCACATCGTTGACGCCATCGTTGTCATCGTCTTCGTCTTCATCTGTGTCATGGCATCCATCGTAATCATAGTCGGCAGATGGTGTGCTGACCCAGCCGTAGGATTCAGCACAAAGGTCGTGTTGATCGAGGATGCCGTCGTTGTCATCATCGTCATCTTCGTCGTCGTCTCTGCATCCATCTTGGTCGCCGTCGGTTGTTGTTGTTGACCTCCATCCGTCGCTCTCACCAATACCTGAAGGACAACGGTCGTACACATTTTGGATGCCATCCTTATCCTCATCATCTCCAGCGCCCTCAATGAGCACTTGGGTCGTTGCCGTGTCACTTGACGTACTGAAACGACCACAATTTGCGGTGGTTGTGATGGTGTGTGATGCTGTGGCTTCAGTGAAATCCATCATGAATTTCCATGCGCCGTTTTCGTTCAAGGCCATGGTTCCATCATTGCCGTCAGTAATACTGTAGGAGACCACACAGGAATCAACATAGAGATGGTTGACGCTGCCTTCGAACCAAAGCACATTTGGCTCTTCAAGAACAAGTCGGTTTGGTACGGTGAGAACTGGAGCCGGTTCATCAGGTGGGTTCATGTTGAGTGTCATCACCAACGGCTTCAGAGGTGGTGACAAGTCTGTTTCGCCATCGTTTTCAATGGTGATTGAGATGATGTGTTCACCTGTTTCAATTGGCGTGAACTTGAGTTGATATCCACTGTCTATTTCTGTCCATTCAATGTCAGCGAGTGGTGAGAAATTGGGCTGCAAAACCGTGGCATCAATCGTCCATACTCCTATTCCTTCTTGTTTGATACCGAGAACGTACGTGACTTCCTCTCCCAATCGTGCATCACTCGGCGACAGAATCCAAGTGGGTTCGAGGCTGTAGGTCGTTGTGGTCGGCTCTTCAATTTCGGGAAGAGGTTCGGACGCCCCAAGGCATCCGGCGAGGGCCATGATGGCGACCAAGATGAGAGCAGACCATCGCCGAGTATCCATGATTCGCCCTTGGCTGGACTGTCCTTCAATGTGTTGTTTAACTCATATCAAGTTCAGAGCGTCCATCATGCAGGGGCAGGGTCGTGAGTGCTACTTTTTTTGTTGAATGGGCTACTTTGAGGGGTTGCACCCACAACAGTGCACCACCGTGCGTTCGGTCAATTCTCAATATGCACTCCCAGTGGATACGCAAGAGGTCGGTGTTCACTGAGCCCGGCCAAACAGGTTGTGGTGGTTCAAGTGTGACTGGTTTTCCTTCCACCCAGCGTTGAGGTTCCCCCTGGACCATGATGCGCATGGGCCGGAGGTACAGGCCACCTTTGACTTCCTTGAGCTCCATGGGTGCATCCTCACCACCCGCAGTTCCGTCATCCAATCCGACCTCCCAATGGTGTGGAAGTTCAGTCGACAAGCCTGGGGGTGGCTGACGAGTCGGATCTCGCCCAAGTGTTTCGAGAAGTACCTCTCGTGAAGGTGGAAGGACGCCCACTCTCAAGATAGCGTCCACATGGTTCCACGAATCATCCCACTCCGGGAAGGAGACCATGATTTCAAGGGGATGGTCCGCTACGCTTGTTCTGGAAAATTCAATGATTGGTGTGGTCAAGTTTCGTTTCAAAAATAGGTTTTGACGACGTAGTTCCGCTAAGTTCGCTGCAATCCTTATCAGAAGTGGGGCAAAAATGAGGGGGACGACAAACACGGCCAAGGCAGGATAATCCAGCAGACCCCACCGAACAGTTTCCAAACCGTATACAGGGAGGTTCAGGAATAACAAGATGGGGGAAATAAAGAGGTAGAACAGGCAAACAAGGAGAACAATGACAACACCGTTGATGAATGAGCGAAGGATGTTGTGAATCGGATTTGGAATGAGGTACCAACCTCTACGCTGGCGTTTGACGAGCCGTACATAGGGATTGTCTTCAGGCTCAATATCCGTGGCGTCAACGTTAATTTCTTGACCGTCGTAGACGAAGGTTCGTTCCAAGAGCCATTCATTCTCACTGCCCAATCGAAATGATGGATTTTGCCCTCGCAGAGCCTCTTTCGCCTCTTCCACCGTGGCATAATCACCCAACGAAAACCGACGGGTGGCGATGGGCAATGCTTCGGCTTCCCACCTCGCGGCCTCAAAAGGAGGATATCGAACACGGTGTTGTTCATGGAGGGGTTTCATGCAACCACCTCACGACAACAGCAACCGTACGCCAGCTTTGAGAGCAAGGGGGCGAAAGGCTGGGACTTGTTTCAACAGCGCCATACCGAGCGGTACGGGTTTTTCGATATCGCCAATAGCGTTGATGAGGCTGAGCGTGTCTGGATGTGCGAAATTGATGAAATGCTTGTCAAGCACTTCATCGGTGCAGTCGCTCACCAACAAATTTCGCAAGGTACGGGCTCGGTCTTGTTCCTTTTTCATGGCGTTCCAGGGCTGCTTGGTGATGGCTTTCAGTCGTGCTTCATCCAATAGATTCTCATCTATGGCGTTCACAAGAGGGGCGAGGATGCATTGGATTTGATGAAAGCCAGGGCCGAGGCCGCCACCTGTGGTGGGCTTGGCCATACCTGCTGCGTCTCCCAATAACATCACTCTGTCCCTCACAGGTTTTTTCACCATGCCAGACGGCACGGGTCCGCAGTATCGGGCAATTTCTGACGTGTTTTCGAATCGTTCCTTCCACAATGGATGGTCCATCAAATCCTGATAGCAAGACTCAATGCTGCGACCGTTGAGTCGGTCAGCGGTTGACCACAAACCGATGCGATGGGTTCCAAATCCTGAGGGTATCACCCAAGCGAAGAAACCGGGAGCAATGCTTGAACCGCTGTACATTTCGAGCCATCGTTCTCTGCCCTCGTACCCGACAACTTCGGTTTGAAAACCGATCATCAATTCCTTAGGTCGCCCCATTTTGAACATCCGGCGAGTCCAACTATGGGCGCCGTCGGCACCGATCAACAATTTGCATCGCAGACTTCGCTCTTCACCTTCCTTTCGGACAAGAAGTTGAACCCCTGTCTCATCAGTGGTTGCGCTGAGGGGTGCACTGTCAAGCCAAAGAGATGCTCCAGCCTCCATACCTTGCTGAACCACGAATTGGTCAAACCGCTTTCTGCAAACGACATATGTTCTCAATTTACCATCAGTGCCCACGGGAACCAACGTGCCGCTTGGGCCGTGAATCAATGCACCGTCCACCTCTTGGAGTACGGTTTGGTGAGCACCAACGGCGTCCATGGCAGAAGGCGTGACCAATCCCGCACACTGAAAAGGCCGGCCGATTTCTTTGTGCTCTTCGAGCATCAGGACTCGCAGGCCTTCCTCTGCGAGGAGGGTAGCAGCACGCCCACCAACCGGACCAGCGCCAACGATGATGACATCGTAGTCGTGCTTGTCCATGCATTTGCCTATGGAAGGTATTGTTTCAACCTTCCTTTGGAGAATGGCTAACGGTCAACGTTTTGCAAATTTATATCCTATGGACTGGTTCTTTTTCAGATAGAGTGTCGCAGAGAACGGGTTGTTTGTTTTCTTCGAAATGAAATCGTCAAACGGGCCCAGAGACCCGGTCTCGATGAGGGTCTTGGCTTCCTCCCGTGTGATGTCCCGCTTTGAGATGCAGCGTTCAATGTGAATCTTGCAATTGGTTGAAGAATCCTCGGCTGTGTAATGTGTCTCAGTTTCAATGATGTTGGCTTTGGTCTTCGGGCATACGGCGACCACACCCGGCTCAACGGGGAATCGCTTTGCATCTGCAGCAGCAGCTCGAGGCGGGAAGTCAAAGGAAACACGATTCTTATCCAGCATCAAAAACGCACTGAACGGCCGATTCCTCCGAGAGGTAAAGTCTTCCAACAGCACCGATTTTCCTTCAGTGAAAATGGGCTTTGCCTCCTCGGGCGTGATGGATCGCTTACACATCACGTTCTGCATGCCTCTGAATTTGCAATCTGGGTTGTCGCAATTATAGGCTGATGGTGTGATTCGAATGGAGCCATGGTCGCAAACCGGGCAGGGGCACAGAACTTCATCGTCTTCGCTTGCACCACCACCTGCGGCGCCTTTACTCGTCACTTTGCCATCTTTTGCAAGGACAACCGATGTATCGTACCCCTCACCTGCCTGTGAGAAGAAGCCGTGAAGGTCGTCAAGTTCACCCGCTTCCACCAAACGTGTGGCCGTCGTCCTGTCAAACCAGCGCCCAGAGGTGTCCTTCCAAAACACAAAGGCACAGCCTTTGTCTCGTCCTTTGTTGTGTTCGCACTGGTACGCTAATGTGTTCTCTTTCACTTCCCCGCCACAAGCAGGGCATGCACCGAGGCTTGGTTCATCCAAATACAGGGTGTTCCTATCGTGGTCTCGGATGCGTTCCACCATGGTCTGGGTTTGTTGAATGATTTTATCCATGTAAGCGGTCATGGGCTCTTCACCCCGTTGAACAGCAAGGAGTGAGGCTTCCATATCACCCGTCAGTTCAGGTGATGTGATCCATTCAACAGGGATTCTTCGCAGGACGTCAATCATGCGGATGCCATGAGGTGATGCACTGATGGTCCCGTTTCGAGAACGACGAATGTAGTTTCTGCCCAGGAGTTTTTCAATCGTATCCGCACGTGTGGCGGGCGTACCCAGCCCCTTTTCTTTCATGGCCTCTGCGAGTTCATCGTCCTCAATGTGCTTGCCAGCGTGCTCCATCAGCTGCAGGAGACTTGCTTCCTTGAGTCGGTTTTTGGGCTTGCTTTTCTCCTCTGAGAATTCATGATCGCTCAAGCTCGTATCGCAAGGGTTGCTCGGCAGTTGTCCCCATCCTTCTGGGACTTTGTCTTTCTTTGGAACCACGGCTCGCCAACCTGCAGTTGCCAGTTGTTCAACCTCCTTAACGAATTGATGGCCGGATTTTGTGGTGACTCGCTTGATGACGGTCCATTCAGCAATTGGGTGCCATGAAGCAAGGAAATTTCGAACGATAAGGTCGTAGAGCTTGGCATGGTCGCCACCAAAATTCACAGGAGGCGATTGACCTGTTGGTACGATGGCGTAGTGGTCTGAAACTTTTGAGTTGTTGAAATTCCGCTTGGCGTTGGACAATCCATCACTTTGTAATCGCTTCACATGTTCCTTGTAATCGGATTGTCCACTGAGATTGTCCAGTGTTTTTGCAACGGTTTCATGCATGTCTTCGGGCAGGTGCTTTGAATCCGTTCGAGGGTAGGTGGTCAGCTTGAATTTATCATAGAGGTCTTGTGCAACGCCTAATGTGCGTTTGGCCGACCACGACCACAAGCTGTTGGCCCTTTTCTGAAGGGTTGTCAGGTCAAAGTTCAACGGTGGTTGTTCTTTCTTGGTTCGCTCGTTTTCCTGCGTGGAAAACGCTCCATTGGCGGCCAACACGGCTTCAATGGCTTCTTTTTCGGCCATGTCCATGATGCGATGGGCTTTGTATTCTGGCCGCTCTGGATCGTCCTTGTGATTTGTTCGCTCCCAACGAGCAGTCCACGTTGCATCTCCTGCAAGGAAGGTGGCGTTGAGTTGCCAGTAGGGAACCGGCACATGGGACAAGACCTCGAGTTCATGGTCAACCACCAACGCCAGCGTGGCGGTTTGCACCCTTCCGAGTGAGTTTGCGGAACGGTCTCTGTTTTGTGGCAGGCGGGTCGCAACACGGGAGCCGTTCATGCCAATGATCCAATCGGCTCGGGACCGGGAGTATGCAGCATCGCTGAGCGCTTGGTAGCTTTCTCCTGACTCCCGGCCTTCAAAGGCTTGAAGCATGGCGTCGTAGGTCATTGATTGCATCCACATGCGGGATGTCGGTGTTTTGACTTTGGAGTGTTCAACGATGGTGCGGAAAATGAGTTCACCTTCTCGGGCTGCGTCACAAGCATTGACAATTTCCGTGACGGATTTATCCTTGATGAGTTTCATGATGGCGGAGAGTTGTTTCTTGGCTCGTCCACCTTTTGGTTTGTACTGAAAAGAATCGGGGATAAAGGGGAGGCGCTCAATGGTGTTTCTCCAATTTTTGAACGCTTCGTCGTAATCGTCCATGTACTTCAGTTCCAGAAGATGGCCTATTGCCCATGTAATGATGATGTCATCGCTGTGCCAGTGAGTTTCGGTTTTTTTCCCAACACCCAGGACGTTGGCAAGGTCCTCGGCAACACTGGGTTTCTCAGCAATGATGACGATGGACATATGATGAAAGCGCACCGACGACCATACTTGAACCCTCCTTTGACCCTTTGATGCCTTTCTTCATGCGCATGAAATGTCACATTTCATGGACGTCATTTCGTCCCTTTCCCCATGTTTTGCCGACTGCTTGCTTCGTCCCACTCCCCTTCAGTGTGTGGTCCGCCGCAACCCAAACAACCAGGATAGCCAGCGTTGAGAAGGTCAGATGCGACAGCCGATATTGCGGCCCAACCGTTCTTGGTTCCCATGGGGAGCCAAACAACCTCCATGGGCGGTTCTTCTAGGCTGCATTGGCCCACGGTCTGACCGTTCGTGGGTGAACGGAGAGAGATACGATCTTCGGATGTGGATTCAAAAGTCGGAAACAGTGTTCTGGACGGTTGAACATCACCCAATCGCACAATCAACTGATGGACAATGGATTCCAGCCAAGGTGGGCCCTCGACGACCAAGGCTTCGGTTCTCAGAAAGGTCCGAGCCAGTTCACGAACCGCTGGCCAACGAGGGTCGGTGATTCGCATGATTTCTGCGAAGAGGGGGCAAGTCTTGAAGGATGGCTTGTGAAACCCAATGACCATGGGCGTGGGCTATCGTTGGTTTGGACGCCCGTTGCTTCGCTTCCAAGATTCAGAAAAGGCGCATGGGCGTTCGCTTACCTTACTCCGACTCTTTTCCTCCAATCCTGTTACTCGGACGGTGTTAAAACTCCTCTACAAGCCTCGCCGTTCACTTCCAGTTGAATTATTTGGCCACACCTACGCTCATCCCTTTGGTCTTGCAGCGGGCATGGACAAGAACGCAAAAGCACTACGTGGATGGGAAGCCACGGGCTTGGCCTTTGTCGAAATCGGCGGCGTGACCATGCTGGAACAAACGGGAAATCCCAAGCCGAGAATGTTCAGAGCACCAAAGGCTCAGGCGCTTGTCAACCGAATGGGTTTCAACAACAACGGAAGCGAGAAGATTCAAGCAGCATTGAAACACCATTTCGAGCGCTATGGTCGTCCGAGTGTCCCGCTATGGGTGAACTTGGGTAAATCGAAAATTACACCCCTTGACGACGCACCAATGGACTACGCCACCACCATGGAACGCCTGTGGGCTTACGGGGATGTATTCGTCATCAACGTTTCTTCGCCCAACACGCCCAACCTCCGTGAACTTCAGGGTGATGAGGGACTCAAATCCATCCTGCTCGCATGTCATGAAGTGAACACCACCCAGTCAACGACGACGCTGACGGAAAAGAAACCAATCTTGGTCAAGGTGGCACCTGATATGACTGCGGAACAATTGGTTCACATCGCTCAAACAGCAAAATCCAACGGCGCTGATGGTATCGTGGTCTCCAACACCACCGTTGAACGTCCTGATGCGACTCATGCTCGCGATGCAGCGGTTTTCGCTGAACAAGGCGGAATGAGTGGTCAACCATTGAAGGAGCGTTCAACGGTCATGATCAAAACGGTCCGACAAGCAACAGGTCCGGATTGGCCTATCATCGGTGTGGGTGGCATCGCTTCGGCAGATGACGCATGGGAAAAAATAGCCGCTGGCGCGACCCTCATTCAAGCCTACAGTGGATTTGTGTTCGAAGGCCCTGCGCTGACCAAGACCATCGTGAACGGTCTTCACAAGCGGCTTCAAGCATCCCCCTTCACCTCCCTAGACGAGGCAAAAGGTGCCTCATTGGAATAAAGAGGATTGTTAAGGGTGCATGGGGTGGACGCATCATGTGGGCAAGACGTACTCGTATTCTTGCCATTGGCGCCGTACTGACCGTAGGTTTACTGGCAACGGTGTTGCTTCAGTCTCCAGCCCCCACACAAACAGTGGATGAGTTGATGAGTTCCCCTTCCGAACATCTCAATCAGGACGTGGCGGTTCGAGGCGAAGTGATGGATGGAACCATTGACAACAACACCATGACGTTTGTTTTGGAAGGAACAACATCCACGTTAACGGTCAGATTTACGGATGCCATGGTCTCAAACGGTCTGGATGATAACCGAACGGTCTATGCTGAAGGCATCTTGCTTTACGAAGATGGTTCATATGTCTTTGAAGCCAATGTCATCAAAACATCCTGTCCTTCAAAATACGAAGAAGCCGCTGAAGAAGGGGATTGAACCACTGCGTTGGCTTCATATAGGCTAAAGGGCGGCCTCATCACGGGATAGGTGGGGAGCTCGGCGTACCCTGTACCACAAATCGTCGTTATGGTGGACCGAACGCCTTGGGGCGGCGAAAGCGGTCGCATGGTTCCCGTAGGCGGACGTTGATGTCTCGCCCCCACATGACTCGGGTGTCATGAACCGTCTCCGGAAGGAAACGGGAATTGGATAACCGGGGGACTAGGTCAGGCCGGGAACGGAGCAGCCCTACCTGGGGCCATGGGTGCTGTGGGGATCCGGGATGGAGGAAGCTTGCGGATTTGGCCGTGGGAAGCGCACGTCCACCCTTGGCCCTCCCACCTCAAATATCGAACACCACATCGGCGTACCAGCCGGGTCCCTCAAACGACGGAACATCCTCCCATTCACTGGTCACCTCTCTCCCCGCAGCAACTTCTTCGACAATCAATTGGTGAGTCGTGACCGCTTTGACTTCAATTTCCCGCTCAATGGTTTCAGCTTCAACCCATGAAACTTGGGCAACGGCGACCAAACCTTCGGCCGCGTTTTCAATACGGACCATGGCATCAACATACCATTGATTCTTGACTTCAGCACGGTAAAGAATCTCATCCAACCAAGCAAGGTAGAGGAAATGCCTGTCATGGGGGTTGTGCTGCGAGCGAACACGCCATTCACCGCTTCTTCTCACGTGCTGGTTCATGGTTCGAGCACTCTCTTCGCTCATCAAGTACATCTGGACACCGTTTGCTGCCTCAGTCAACAACGACGGGAAATCCTTGGCGAATACGCGCATACCGATGTCGGCTGTTGTCGGCCATAACCAAGCGCTCATCGGCTCACCCTAGCGCTTTGATACTTGCAAATTCCAGACATGTTCGCCCACGCGGTGAATCAAATCATCCCTGCTCAGCACGAAAGAATCGGTGCGTTCGGCGCCCAGAATACACTCGCACGCAGCGTTCGCCAACAAGGCGGTGGCGTGCACGTCCAAGTTTCTTGAGAGAGAGAACGCAATGGCCACCGCAGCAGCATCGATGAGACCGATCATTTGCCGTAAATCGACCAAGCCACATGGAGCATGTACGGTTTCTTCATCGGCAGAATAGATCGTTACGCCCGCTTCCCCTGAAAGGACAACCAAATGGCTCCACTTGTATTGAGCAATCAATTTCTCAGCCGCCTCGGCTCCTGTGGTTGCGCCCAATCGTCGACGCATCAACTCCAGACCTTGGGATTGGAAAAGAATCCAATCCACGCCTTCCGTCCGGTGCAGTCCTGTCAATTTCGGGTCGGCGATGACAGGGATTCCATGTTTCTTCGCTGCGGCAAACAGGCGTTCAGACCCCTTGTCGGTGATGACCCCTTGGCCGTAATCTGAGGCGATGAGCGCTGATGCTCCGCCCAAATCTTCGATGGCCTGTTCGTACAACGCCTCTGATGCATCGAGTGGTACGGGCGCATCCTCCTCAATGTCCCAGCGAAGCAGGAGTTGCTCGTCGCGAATAAGGCTCTCTCGGGAAGCCAGCATTCGGGTCTTGACCGTGGTGGTTCGGTCCTCAACAATGGCAATGCCGTGGGTGGTGACGCCTTCTGCTTCCAAGGATTCAATGATACTCAAACCAGCGGTATCATCTCCCACTACGCCAAAGAGATGGCTATCGAGGCCCATTGAGCGCAGACCTCTGGCAACGTGTGCTGCTGCACCGACGTCCTCCTCTCGCGAGGTTTCCCTCAAAACTGGAACGGGTGCTCGCGAATTCAGATTGTTGGCGTAGCCGTGGATGTAGCAATCCATCATGACGTCACCGATCAATACAATCTTTGACGATTCGTTGGACCTCAGGTGCTTTTTGAGCTCAGATAGCGTATCGTGCAACATCGCTTCTTCGTCGGTCATCCCCATGTGTTCACCTCTGTTCAGTTTTCTTCAAATCGTCCATGATTTGTTCATGCTCGGCCTCTGATATACCCAAAGTTCCTCGAAGTGTTCGGAGGATGGCATGTTCGTCAACCGTGATAATTTGGTCTTGCATGGCCGTCCGTACGGCGGCAGCATAAGCGTGGTATTGCTCGGATTGAGGCGGGCTGTTTCGTGCTTTTTCGAGAAGGGTGTTGTGGGTGAATTGGTCAATGCCAAAATGCACTCGAAAGGTGTCCAACAAGTCAATTTCTTCCTGTACGATTTCCCCATCGTCAAGGGCTTGGAGGATCATTTCGTAGTAAACCTCCTCTGGGGGGGGTATCTTCAGTGATTTTCTCGCTTCGTTTGATAATCGACGAACACGTTCTGGATGCATCCCGAGGAATTCAACGACCTCACTTAGGAGCGATTGTTCATCCTTTGTTATCTTCCCATCTTCCCACGCTCGTGCGAACATCCTGCGTACCAATTCCTCTCCGTACTGCGCATCAATTGAAGCGATGCCTTCGGGGTTGGACACGGGAGAAACCAAAGCCACATCGTGATATGTCATCCCTTCATCCAGATGAGAAAGGAGTTCTAACATCGGTTGGGGCGATGTCCACAGCGTACGAAGAGCAACACCTTGGCCGTTGTGTTGCACCTGTTCGGAAAGGATGCGGTCTCGTAAGGACTCTGCACGCTCCTGACCCGATTCAGTGAGTGTGTAGACGCGCTTTCGCTGTTTTCCACCAGGGATGTGTCGTTGTGCGACTGTGAGCAAACCGTTTGCTTCCATTCGCTTCAGCGTTCGAGGAATATGTTTGCGCTGAATGTGAACGGCTGCAGAGATGCCAGCTTGCGTGAGTGTGGCGGGTGCTTCCCATCCACCACTGGGCAATTGTTGGTGAAGGAGATGGAGAAGCGTACGCTCCTCGGTGGTGAGTGTACCCAAATACCCATCCACCATGATGGTCCCCTTGGGGAGGTAGCACATAGGACAATCGGTTTCAAGCGACGGAATCAAAAGTACAAGATGGCTCGGGAAATCATGGCAGGTCGGGAGCGAAAATACACGCCTCGTGCCCGTACCACTCGCCCCATTGGAGCGGCAAGGACCTCAAATGCACCTCCAAACCAACCACTTCAACCACCCGTGAACAGAAATGGGCTGTGGTTTATTCCCGAACCATTGTCGCATCGCTTGCACGATAAAAGTGCACTTGGCCAACGAACAGATGGTGGGATTTTGCTGAGTGGCGAAGAGGTCATGTTCTGTCATTGGTACCGTCATGTTCCACTTCCCGGTGGTCCCGATTGGTTTGAACAGCAACTGATGGTCAACGAAGAACTCGCAAAGCGGACCATCGCCCTTGATGTGCTGCGCAATGGAGGAGAACGCGTTGTCCCAGTTGTTCACTTAGCCGAGCGTTTTCCCTCCCTTCCCACCAAGACATGGGCCATACGCTGGGAACGCCATGAAGCCTGGACTTCCCATCCTGGTTACAGTCAGGTTCGATTGCAGCGTACTCAGGATGAACTTGATTGGAAAGAACTTCATCAGTGGGTGACCGATGTCATGGCCATCGGACATGTTGCCGAATTATGTGTGATTGACGAGGAATTTGACACCACCATCTATCACCTCTCAATGGCGCAACCAAGGGGTTCACATGTTCTGATTGAAGACTTGAGCGAATCGGACATGAAGTCGTTGAGGGATGCATGCCGTCAAGCGACGCCTGTCGAGGGCGGTCACTTTGTAGGCCACGACTCAACGTGGCCTCTACCTGCCATTGGTTTGCCTCACTTCTCCGGGCGTTACCTGCGAGGTGAAGAATACAGAGCCATCATGAGTGATGAGCGACCTGAGGATGACCTCTACGGAGAACTCCTCTCAAAAGGGCTCTTGCTTCGTCCAGGTTTCAAGTACGGGTGTCGCTGGCGGGCTTACGAAGAGGGGATTGAAGTCGCCCATGCACCGTGGCTGGTTCAACCCGAAAGAGATGCTCCAACAAATTGGGAAGAGGTGTGTTTGGCCGTCCGCCTGGCTGAGGGCGTCAACAAGCGATGGATTTGTGCACAGCAATTTGGCGATTCACATTCCTTCCTCAACATCCAACGATTCGGATGAATCCAACTGGTCAATCTGTCGGCCCCATGCATCCGTTTCTGCTGGCACGGGAACTCCTGCCTCAATGAGCGTCGCATTTGCTTGCGCTGTGTCTTGAGTGGGAGGTTTTCTGGGCCATGCCGATGTGAGCGCAGACAGGCCCACGATGGTCAACATCAAGCCGATGACTCGCCCTGGTTGTGTCCACGGGCTGGACCAAGTGTCTTGGGTACTGGTTGCTTCAAGGGCTACATCAATCGTCCAAAGCATGCCTTCGTCAGTCATCAGTTCTATTGAACCGTACACCAGCATGTTCTCAGTGAGAAGTCCGTTTGGTTCAATGGTTAGCAGGTAGGTCGAATCGTCGCTCAACACCACACTGGATGGGCCGGATGCGACTCGGGAGAGGGGGCCGTCAAGGTGAACAGAGAGACGTTGTTCATCTCCTCCAACTGAATTGAGCGGGACATCCAAGACGGTTGAACTTGCTGGGTGAACAATCGCTTCAAACGTTGATTCAACAGGTATCCTGTTCATGATGAAAACTGAATATTCCAAATTGATGGTGTGTCCAGAACACGTTATGGTGCCTTCAATTTTGACGAAGGAATTCGCTGTTCCATTTCGAGAAAATTGCAACCTTGCTCCTTGTTCATCTTGCACAAGGGCGACGCCACGCCCATCGGAAGAGGTGAGGGAACTCGCACAATCGGAGGTAGCTCCTGAAAGATCAATCGAGATGTGTTCGTTCCGCAGAAGGGTTGCTCCGTGGTCTGCTAGGTCCAGTTCAAACGGCGGTGTGCAAGATTCTGCAGAAAAGGAAACGCTGAGATTCTCTTCCCCATGTACCGTGGCCGTCCATGGAACGAGGATCCCGTCATGGGAGCGGATTTCAACGCCGTGTGCTCCGAAGGAGGTGCCATTGCGGAAGAGGTCACTTTCCTCGCCTTGATTAGCGCCGCTCACCAAATCATCGCCGTTGTCCGCCTCTATGACTTTCAACCATGGTTGGTGAGGGTTTGTGTTCACTTCATTTCGCTCAAAATCACCTACGCTCAAATCCTGGTAAGAGACGAGGATGCCGTGTCCAGGTAGGCGGCTGTCGTATCCGGAATCCGAACGATGTTCAATGAACACGGATTCATTGTCGTTGATTGGAATTTTCAGCACATGCCCACCTTCAGTGATGCCTTCCATGAGGATACTTGGACCAATACAGGGGGCTGAGGCGGTGGACGGCCATTCCAAATCAAGCGTTTCAATGCGTTCTGGACGCAGCAATTCCATGTTGGCCCCCGTTGGCATGGCTGGCCAACGACCGCCACCGTTCCAGTTTCCGCTGGCCATGATATCCCAGTCACCTGGTCCTTTCCATGCCTGGAAGCCCACTTCATCATGTACAGGATAGAGATCAACGGCTCCCATCTGGTGGAGCATTTCGTGAATCATCGTGCCCACGCCGCTTGAGCCGGTCTGCAAGCTGGCCATGGTGTAGTGTTCTATCGACATTGAATTCGGCAATGAAATCGCCGTATCAAATTGCGTAAAATGACTCCAAATACGGTTTTCAATGGCTGGATTTTCTTCTTGTCCTTTTGTGGTGTGAAGGATGAGGAAACGGTCCACACGGTCGTCGCCGTTCAAATCAAATTTCGACCAATTCACGTCATTTCGAACGCTTGCAACGGCTTCTTCTGCCAATTCTGCGGGAAGGAATGAACCATCGGAACCTGTGTCTTTCCCGTTTACATCACTGCCATACTGGGCAACGATCTTTGAGGCACGAACGACTTCTGGGTGGAGGGTGATGTCGAGCTTGGAAACATTTCCAGACATCTGTTCAATGTAAGGAACAACCGCTTGTTCCATCAGCGTCTCAGCCTCTGTTGGGCCCCATCCATTACTCGCCGGTGATGCTTCAAAATCAACAACGACTACAAACCACCGCTCTTCGGTTTGAAGCGGAATAATTTCAATCGTATCATTTTGTTCGATGACCAACTGCCCAACCAGCCAGTCTTCAACAACCGATTCGTTGAGGAACGTCCATGCTGCAGACGATAAGAAGACCAAGGCGATAAGCCCCGCCAGCGTCCGCTTCATGCCTTGGACTCTCAGCATCTCCGTTTGAACCTTGGCCGTCCATGTTGAGTTTTTTCGTGTTGTTCACAACCCTGTTGTTCGGCATGCAGGAATCACGATATCGTTCGCAGAACGGTACAATCCCCATGTGGTGGTGTCGTCTAATTTGAGCATCTGAACGTCTTCTCTCAGCCAATTCTTGTCCTCTATCAAATTGAGCAACAGCGTTTCGCTGACATTTGGGGGAAACAGTGAGGGTATGGTGGCGAACGCTAACTGAACATCCAATTCAGGGTGGGGAGAAAGAACCCGGATGTTCTGCAAACTCATGAGATTCAATCCATGGACAGCCACCTCGAGTTTGTCCATGTTGGCATGGAAGGCCGATGAACAAGGACTTCCGTCGCACCCGGTGATGACGACATCGGTGATTCTTGATTGAATGACATGCTCGAGCAGTTTGCTCCGGCTATATGTATCTGTACAGAGGCTGATAACATCCACTGTCGAACATCCCTTGACTTGAGCATGCCCATAATGTGTGTTCGCACCCTCACATGAGCAGTCGACCATAGCCACCCTTCGGCGGCGCCCTTCTCCATCCAAACGAACCGAGGGTACGCCATGGACAGCGAGTGTTTTGGTGAACCAACGATGGCCAATGAGTTCACTGCTTGTCCAATACGTGGCCAGCAGTGGCAAGAGCATCGATGCTGCATGTTCGGGTATACTCAACGTCAACATCAGGCTGCCTACACCGTAGAGGCGGAGGCGCCAGTAATCTGCAGTTTGTACATTCAATACGCCAAACGCCCCCATCATGGCGATGGCGTTCCATGTCGCAACGACCACCAAGAACGCCCAGATGCAGTAGGCGGCTACCAACAACATGTCCACTGCACTGTATTGTGGCGCCAATCCTGCCTGTTGGTGCTGCTCAAATCCAATTTGGTAGAGACGAGGCAAACCTTCCTGGACCAGAAAGAAGGCTCCTGCAATCAAAACAAGTGTTGTGAGAATGAGCCACCTGTTGAACGCCCTGTACTCAGAGGCTAACAAGCCGGGTTTGGAAAATTGCAACACTTGGAAGAGGATAAGCGGAATGGTGGAGAAGATGCCTAAGAGCAAACACGTGAGCCACCGGACAGCACTCCACTGGGCAGGGTCGTACACATTCAAACAATCGCCAACACACGGTTTGAGCGTGGTCAGAATTGTTTCAAGAAATTCATCAACAGTGAACGACCATGCAAGGGTGAGCAATGAGATGGAGGCAAAAACGAGCGTTGTGCGCCACGTTAACTCATCCAAGTGAGATTGGACGGAGCGTTGTTTGTCATGTTCCAGAAGAACGGACATGCGCTTTCACTCAAACAAGGTCTGTGTATTGCTTAGGTGCTCGTGCTTGAACGATGGTTCTGTAGACGCCGTAAATCGCCCAAAGCGTGAGCATACCTGCGACCAGAGCATAGCCCCACGGCTGACCACTGTCCACGAGATAAGCGAACAACACCGCCAATCCCGCTGCAAGGACGCCGCGGCGCAAGCCTTGTGGGACGGCCAGACTCTTGTCGAGGTGAGTTGGTCCCCCGCCAAATCGACGTTCGTAGAATTCACCTTGGATGACGGCTGCGACGATGATGAGGGAAAGCGTGGTCCAGTAGTAGAGGTTCCCGTTGGTGAAGAAGTCGTGGGCAATGCCTTCTTGGCGTTCAGCCTCAACGGCTTCGGGGTCTTCCTCGGCCACGAACAGGGAGTCATAATCACCAACGCTGATGGTTCGAAGGGCGACATCTTCGTCGGTGGCGATTTCAGTTGCCCCAGGTGCACTGATGGTGAAGGTCAAAATGTTCCACTTATCGCCCTCGTCAAAGTTTCCGTTCCCGTTGACAGCATTTCCAACCAGTTGGAAGTTTGCAGGTCCTGCGTCTTCAGAAGGAGCAGTCCACTGGACGGCCCAGTTGTTGCCTGGTTCGGATTGGGAGAGTGCTCCGGGCTTGTCGGCTACGGTCTGGCTGCCTTCGCCTGCAATGAGTGTTCCAATATCGCCATCCCAAAACAGGAAGCCGCCGCCGTCGTTGGAAGCGTGTTGCAAGGTGATGACGAACTCGTAGGTTTCGCTCACGTTGTAGGCTCGTGGAACACCGGAGACCGAGACCACCACTTCGGTGGAGGGTGCACCACCACCGTGGCAGGTGCATCCAGTCTCAATGACAAGATTACCGCCGTTATCCCATGGTGGCCCGTTGGGGTTTCCAAGAACCGGTGCAACGAGCATGAGCGTGAGAATGCTCATGAGGGTGATGTTTCGGAAGTTGCGTCGCATGAACTCACCTGTTTTTTCCACTTGGCCCCGCTCTTTGAATGTTGCTTCATCACCGGAGGCTTTTGGTGCCATCAAATCTCCTTGATGGCGTTGTTCAAACCGGTCATCATGGCCTTGCCGTCTCCAAAGAGCATCATGGTCTTGTCCATGTAAAACAAGTCATTGTCAACACCAGCGTAGCCAACGGAGAGTGAACGCTTGATGATCACCACGGTGCGGGCCTGGTCGGCGTCGATGATGGGCATGCCAGCCAGCGGGCCTTCACCAGTTCGTGCAGCGGGGTTGCACGTATCGTTCGCTCCAATGATGACGGCAACATCGCACTCGGGGAATTCTGGGTTGATTTCGTCCATCTCGATGAGTTGCTCGTAGGGTACGTTGGCTTCAGCAAGCAAGACGTTCATGTGCCCGGGCATCCGACCCGCCACCGGGTGAATAGCATACTTGACTTCGGTGTCAAACTTCTCGGCAATCAAATCAGCAAATTCCTTGACCTGGTGCTGGCATTGTGATACAGCCATACCGTAGCCTGGAACGATGATGACTTTCTGTGCCCCGTCCACCATCATGGCCACTTCGTCGGGGTCGGAACCAACCTTGGTGCGAGTGACCTGTTCTTTGGTGCTGCCACCAAAGGATTTGAACAAAACATCAGGTAGCGTTCGGTTCATGGCTTTACACATGATGAAGGTCAAGATCAAACCGGAAGCACCGACCAGTGAACCTGCGACGATAAGAACAGGATTGCTGATAATGAAGCCCGTAAAGGCTGCTGCAATTCCCGAAAGGGAGTTGAGCAACGAAACGACAACCGGCATGTCTGCACCACCAATCGGGAGAACCAAGACGATACCAAGCAGGCAAGAAATACCGATGATGGCCCAGAGATAGTCGGTGTTGGTAGGGTCGTTGATGGACAAGACGATTAAGGCCAGGACGCCCAAGGTCAGTGCGACCTTGACTGGGTTAAGCCAAGCAGGTCCCCATGTGGGCGTGCTGAACCACTTTCCGAGGATTTCAACGCCACCCTTCAACTTGAACATGGCGAGGATAGAACCGGTCAAGGTCATCCATCCAACCAAGGCGGACAAACCAGCGGCCACCATGATGACTTGAAGCGTCAATCCAGTCGGCAAGGCCATGGTTGGGTCTTCAATGTACTTCCACGTCTCAGAAAGGGCTACCAAAGCCGATGCGGCTCCGCCGAAGCCGTTGAACAACGCAACGAGTTCGGGCATTCCCGTCATCTCAACCTTGACGGCCATGATGATGCCGATGATTGAACCGACCAGAAGTCCAGCGACGATCAATTCCCAGTTCATGCCACCAGCGGAAAGTTGCATGTCGACGATGGTGGTGATGACAGCGACCAGCATACCCATAGCTCCGTATTGGTTGCCACGAGGTGCCGTTCGAGGGTGGCCCAGTTTCTTCAGCCCGAAGATGAACAAAGCAGCCGAGAGCAAGTAGCCAAGGGGTATCCATGCTTCCATCTCAAGCCCTCCTGTTCTTGCCGGCAATCATGTTCAGCATGCGGTTGGTGACGGCGAATCCTCCGACCACGTTGATCATCGCTAGGACCAAGGCGAAAAAGGCCAACAGCCCAGATACGAGGGTGTCGCCACCCTGATAGGCGACATTGGCGCCAAGGAGAGCACCGACGACGCTAATACCTGAAATGGCGTTTGCCCCGCTCATGAGCGGGGTGTGGAGGGTGGCAGGAACCTTGGTAATGAGTTCAAAGCCAAGGAAAATGGCGAGCATAAACAACGTCAAGTTAGCAATCAGAGAAGCTTCAGTAATCATTCAACCACCCCCGCAAGGCGAGTTTGCTTTGGATGGATGG
>DAGF01000074.1 GCA_002495645.1 Euryarchaeota archaeon UBA549 | reverse complement strand
ACATGGGCATCACGATGGACAACGCCGCTGCCATGGGCATGCTCTTTGGCGCACCAGGAGATGACAACATCACTGGTCTCTTGGAAATCAGCGATGACAAGACCGACAACGGTGCGGCCAAATTCCTCGGATATATGGCGGCAGGCGACATGACGGCTGCTATGGACGCTACCGGTGTTCAAGACCCAACCACGCTCGGTCAAGTCGCAGCGTGGGTCACGGGGTGGTTCAATGACTCCACCTCGTTGCCGATGGTTCTCCTCGGCGGCAGCGGTGCCATGACCGGCTCCCTCTTCGTCAACACGACCTTTGGTGCGGAAGACCCATTGAACGGAGGCTATCTCTCCACGAGCCTCAACATCGGACAAGAAGACGGCTCAAGCCTTTGGGAACTTCTCGGCAGGGGTGCGATTGACCTGGACCCATCACTCTCGGGCCACATCCTCTACAATGAAGACACAGGTCTTACAACTCAGGGAGGCGCAGTGCTCTTCCTTTACGGAGAACTTTCAGGTCAGACCCCCCCAATCTTTGACGGAAATTCCTTGCCTTGGAATGAAGCCACCATTGCGACGATGTACGGCGTGAATGAAAGTGTCTCTTCTGCCATGCGATTGTTGATGATGGGAGACCCAGCAAAGGCCGGCATTTACGGCACCACCGCTGAGGCAAAGGTCCCCGGATACCTCATGTCAATCGGTGCCATGCCCTACCTCACGCAATCGTTCAACAACTGGTTGCTGGGCTGGCAAGACGCTGCGACAGGCGGTTGGCTCTCGCTCGAGACCAACGAAACGTACTACGGTTCAGGTGGCGTAGCCAATGGCGACGGCACCAACTACACCATGTGTACGGGTGAAGCCGGCGCTTGTGACAAAGGCGAAACTCTAGCTGAGGACGGTTCAATTTACCTCTCGTGGCGAAACGAAGCCATGATGACCGGCACCTATGGCCTCATCACGCCTGAATCCTTGGTCGGCACCACCGGCGGTTTCCTCACCGGCACCGGCGACAAGGTTGACGTGAGCGGCTATGCCATCGCCGACATCACCTGCGACGGCACCAGCGAAGTCAAGGGCATCCCGGTGGACGACTGTTCGGCTTCCGTGGTCGCCACCGAGCGCAACATTCAGGCCAACTTGCTGGAAACCTACACCCTGCTCGACGCCACGCCCGGTGCACTCCCTGTCTACTTCGGCAGTGAAATCAGCATGCAGGCAGAGCAACTGTCCGGCCTCATCATCGCTGGTTCTTCTGAATCAACGTTCTACTTGGACACCCGTGCCCACACCAGTCAGGCCAGCACCCCAAGCATGAGCGATTTGGTCCCCGTGTTTGAAATCAAGTCCTCATCGATGATCGGCGACAGTGATGCAGAAGAGATGGAGAGCGCCATCGTGCAGAACCAAGACAAGATGACCTACTGGACGAACTTCGATTCCTGGATTGACTTTGTCACCCTCTTCTTCTGGGTGGCCGGTATCGCCATGGTCGGCATCGGCATGGTCGGTGCGGCCAACGCCCCATCCGAAGACGATTCACTGGCTACAGCCGCTGCTGCAGAAGAAGAATCCAAGGCAGAAGACGCTCCTTCGGAAGAAGACGCTGACGAAGGCGGCGAAGACGCTGAGTGAGTTCACCACCAAGGTGGAAAAGGTCGCAAAACCGGCCTTTTGCCCCCGGCTATAGGGGGAAGAACATATAGGGATTCAAACAACGGTAGCACGAAGAGAACATCTCTTCGGTGAACAGCTTGAGTTGCAAGTTGAATCTCCCCCTTGGCCCTTCGCTGCGCGACCCCTCGCTCGAGGCGGATTTACAGGCTCGTCTTGATGACGGCCACCGCCTCTACGTGGTGGGCGACGTCCACGGCCACCTGGCGACCTTCCGTGCCCTCCTTCACCGACTCAACCTCACCCCCGAGGACCGCGTCGTCTGTCTTGGTGACATGATCGACCGAGGACCGGACTCCGCCGGCCTGGTGGATTTGCTGCGAAGCCATCCCCAGGTGATTTGCCTGAAGGGGAACCACGAGCAAATGGCGGTGCAATCGGTTCAAATGGACGGTACCTTCGAAGCGTGGCAGCCGTGGATGAAGCGTGGCGGAAAGTCAACCTACGCATCCTACATCGTTCAGGCAGAGGGTGATCTATGGCAGGCCAAGCAGACCATGGTGGACGATTTCATCTGGCTTGACAACCTGCCCACACAGATTGTGCTCGACCACATTCGCCTTGTTCACGCAGGCTACGACCCTCGGATGCCCCTCGACATGCAAGGGGAGAAAGAATTGCTTTGGATTCGCAAAGAATGGTTCCAACACGAGGGTGCTGTTGACCCGGCCCGGACCGTTTTCTTTGGCCACACGACCACCACAAAGCTGGGTGACGCCGCCGGTGAAGTTGCCCGCAGTGAGGCACTCCTTCTCGACGGCCGCCCCGCCTGGGTGGGTGTTGACGTTGGCGCTTACAACCACGTCTCACCGGGTCTCGTGGCCATGGATGTGAGCACCTTCAGGGTGGTCAAGCAGCCCACCCTGCGATGCGACCGCTGGTTTGAACGCATCAACACCCGGAAAAACACGAAGAAAAACGCTGTTTGGAAAGGTGAAGAGAACCTTCGAGAGGCCGAAGTCGCTCGTAGTTTCGGCCTCAAGGCCCTAGCGAGCAGAGCCAAGAAAGCCCGCACCTCAACCCTCCGAGCGCAACGGGAACTCGAGGAAGTTGGCGTGGTGTTTCCTCCTCAGGCGCACCACGACCAAACCATGGGTGGCTACCGGATATTCAAACGGGCTGACCAACGGGCCAAAGAAGCGACCCTGCCACGCGGACCGACTGGATTCAGAGTCTATCCAAAAACCGGTATGAAACGGCAAGATTCGGGAGTTAAAGGGCGAAGATTAACCGGTGTAAGTTAAACACTTTATTTCCTATATCTGGAAATAAAATGACCTAATTCGCCACTTTTCACCGTTGATGCGTCAATGATGCACGAAAAACAACATTAAAGAGGGTGAACAGCATTTGCTCTGTTCATGGAGAACCCCCGAGACGAAACCGCTTCCGTGCGTGCACTGCAAAACGCCTACCTTCGCGTGATTCAAAAGCGACATGCCAATGCATCGATGCTCCGCTGGAGTCTTGATTTTGCTCAGGCTGAAAAAGAACGCCAGTCCGGCACCGGTGTCACGCTCTACCTGTTGTGAACCTCCCGCTAAGGTTGATGGCGTGCACCGCTTGGGTCCGCCATGGAGCCGATGGCTTGGGACGTGCTCTTGGCGGCTGGCACCGTGTTCGTTCTCGGCGCCATATCGCCCGGACCCAGCCTCATGGTGGTGCTTCGTAACACGATGATCGGTGGACGACGCCAAGGCGTCATGTGCGCCCTCGGCCACGGTTTGGGTTTCGGACTCTATGCCGGCATGGCCGTGTTTGGTCTCATCGTTTTGCTCGAAGAAGCCCCCACGGTGTTCACCGGACTGCAACTCATCGGGTGCGGTTTGCTTGGCTGGTACGGCTGGTCAATGTGGAACGCCAACCACGATGCACTGTTCAATGACGACCTCGGTTCCACCGCTCAGGGGTTTGCCGAAGGCTTTGCTATCGCCTTCTTCAACCCGAAAATCGCCCTGTTTCTGGTTGCTGTCCTCGCCCAAGTGCTCCAGCCCGACATGAACCTCCTCTCCAAGACCGCTGTCGGCCTGCTGGGCATGACCATCGACACGCTGTGGTACCTGCTCGTGGCCTTGGTGTTGACAGGGAGTTCGTGGTTGGAGCGCCTCAAACATCGAGCAGCGCTCATCCACCGATTGACCGCCGTGGTGCTCTGGGGCTTTGCCCTCAGCGTGCTGACCACCGTGTAGTCAGCGTTGACAGGTGGGGCAAAAGAAGCTTGAACGGTTGCTCTGGACGATTCGACGCACCACGCCGCCGCAACCTGCTTTTTCACAGGGTTGGCCTTCCCGGCCATAGACCGCAAAGTGGTGAGCGAAGTAGCCAAGCGTTCCGTC
>DAGF01000029.1 GCA_002495645.1 Euryarchaeota archaeon UBA549 | reverse complement strand
GTCACATTACCTATGCAGACTTGCTCTAAAGAGGCCCTCCCATGAATTGACCCGTACCCCCTGACCGGATAATATCCGACCCTTACTGCGGAATCGCTCGACGATTCTGCACAGGAATTTGGGGGAATACACATGGGGAATACCAAAAAAGAAGAGGAGACCAAGCGGAAAGGAAGAAGCAAGCGAACCGGCCGAAAGCCTAGCAACTACCGGTACGACAAACTGAACGACGCACAGAAGATGAAGCCGGACGTTCGTGCGAGGAAACGTGCAGACCGAGCAAAGCGTGAGGCAGAAGCGAAAGCCGAAGCCGAAGCCAACGAAGCCGATGCTGATGAGGAGCAAGAGCAGCCAGAAACGACCATCGTCGTGGTGCCAAAGCGCCTACCACTGGGGCCGTGCTGCCCGGACCAAGTCGCTATCGCTGCCAAAAATGAGCAGTTGTTGATCGAGTTGATGCGCAAGCCGCAACGGGCGTTTGACAGCGTTACCATGCGACCGGACATCATCGTCATTCAGGCGTGGTTTGAGCGAAAATATCGCCGGCACATGCCTCACTTCCGTGAATACCTGCGTGAGCAGAACATTCGCACGACGGGTTGAATCGACAGAGATGACCGTGGCCGAGCACACTCTCGGACAAGAGGGGGGCGATTGCGTGCCCCCTCACCCTTGGCCGACAGGCTCGACCTGAAACGGGGGCCAGTTGCAGAACATCATCAGCGATGCTTCCACACCGGCGTTTCTCGGTTCATGAAGGCCTGGACGCCGATTTCTTTGTCTTCGCTGTCAAAGAGTCCAGCGAAGGCGATGGCTTCGATTTCCACGCCGTCGGTCAACCCCTCATCAAGGGCGGAGCGCACCGTTTGTTTTCCGACACGAAGAGCGTGAGAGGATTTGCTTCCAATACGCTTGGCCATGGCAAAGACGGTTTCTTGGAGCTCTTCGGGTGGGACGACATGGTTGACCAAACCGATGCGATGAGCCTCATCCGCAGGAACCATGTCGCCGGTCATGATCATCTCGTGGGCCTTGCCGTAGCCGACCAAACGTTCCAGTCGTTGCGTCGCTCCGTAGCCGGGGATCAAACCGAGGTTGATTTCAGGCGTTCCGAAGGTGGAACGGTCACTGGCGATTCGGATGTCGCAGGAACACGCCACCTCGCAGCCACCACCGAGGGCAAAGCCGTCCACCATGGCGATGGTGGGCTTGCTGAGGTTCCACAAGGCCTCAACGGCGTTGTCGGTAAATCGCTCTCGAATGACTTGACTGCCTGCGCCGGCAAATTCCGTAATGTCGGCTCCGGCAACAAAGGCGTGGGGCTTGGCCCGCTTTCCCTCGGGCGGTGGATTGGGCGAGGCGCCCGTGACCACCAAGACACGCACCTCATCGGTCGCTTCCATCCAGGCGCAGACCGCTTTGAGCGAAGCCATCACGTCGGCGTTCAGGGCGTTCAATTTGTCAGGGCGTTCAATGGTCATGCAGGCAAAGAAACCGAGGTCTGCCTCTTCGCTGAGAGGGTGGATCTCGACCTTCATCACATCGCTTTCCGGGGTGTTCATGGGTTGACTGAACCGTCGCTTCTTCTTGATGTCATCGCCCCGCCCCAATGAAGGCCAAGCAAGGTATGATATTCACAGACGGCTTCACCGATTTATGAGTGAGGAAAACAAACCGATGGTCAGTGCCGTGGATATGGCCAAAAAATACGGTGATTTCATCGCCCTTCACCCGTTGAACGTTCAGGTTCATGCGGGGGAATTCTTCGGTGTCTTCGGCCCCAACGGTGCGGGAAAATCCACCTTCATCAAACTCCTGACCGGGCAACTACGACCCAGCAAAGGCCGAATTGAGGTGCTTGGCGTTGATGCGGTGGACGACCCCCAGAAAGTGAAAGCGAACATCGGCATCGTCCCTGAATCCGAATCCCCTCCCTCCTTCTTGACGCCTGCAGAGTTCTTGGAATTCGTCGCTCGCCTGCGTGGCGTGGAGGACATGAAAAACAAGGTTGAGCACTGGCTGGAGTGGTTTGGTCTTCAGGAGAAAAGGGACACGATGTGCAAGGATTTGTCCAAAGGCCAGCGACAAAAGGTCATGCTCGCCAGCGCCTTCATCCACAAACCGAAGTTGTTGTTTCTCGACGAGCCTTTTGCCAACCTCGACCCCATTTACCAGCGCAAGTGCAGGGAGTGGTTGCTGGACCACGTGGCCGATGGAGGCACGATTTTCCTCTGCTCTCACGTCCTTGAAATGGCAGAACGAATGTGCAATCGCATGGCCATCATCAACGATGGAAAGGTGTTGGCCGCAGGCACCGTCAAGGGTCTAAAGCAGTCGGAAACCGAGACGCTGGAAGACGTGTTCATTCGGCTTGTCGGTCGGTCCATTGAGGATGTTGAGCGAATGAGCGATGAGGGTGTTGTGGACGATTCGGAGGAATGACCATGGCCGGCACCTTCATTGAAACGCGTTCGTGGACGGACGAAGATTTCAGTGAAAGCGGTCCGCTCGGGACATCCTCTCACGGCGTCACGCTCAACGAACCCCTAAGGGGCTGGGCGGCCTTTTCAGCCACGTTTCGCGTCATGTTTGTGGAAGAAGCACGGAAGAGCGTGGAGTTTGCCAAGAAACGACAAATGGTCCTCTTCCCTCTCCTTCTGACGCTGGTCACCGCCATTTCCACCATCGGTCTGCAGTTTTTGGTGGGCGATTCAACCGCACAAACATCGGACATCGATTCAAAGACGTTCACCTGGCAGGAACTGCGTTTCGCTCTTCATCTGCCCATGTTCATGTTCTCCTTGGGCATGGGAACTTTTGCCTTCATGGGCCGAGACGCCATTCTTCGGCGAACGGGGACCAAGAATTTCCTGCTCGCTGCCCCCGCTCTTCAACCGCTTCCCAATTCCATGGCGCATTTTGTGTACTTCGTCAAGGAAGTTCTGTTCTATGTTCTCTTGATTCTCACGCCCATCATCGCCGGCATGGCGTTGGGCATACTGCTCGATGGGTTTGCAGGTATCCGCACCCCGCTGTTGTGGAGTTCCCTGCCGTGGACGTGGTTGGCGATGGCCACCACCTTGGGACAAGGTTTGGCCCTGTCCTTCTTGGCCTCGTCACTTTGGCTCCGTGGTCGGCCCTTCACCGTGGTCGGGCCGGCGGTGGTGGTCGCGGTGGGCATCGGCGTCGGCTTGGGTCATCTCCCCGTTGACGTGTTGCTTTGGGGTTTGGCGGCGCAGTCCTCTCAAAGTGGAGTGGCTATTCTTCTCGGTCTGGCGTTATCCCTAGGCTTAGGCTTGTTCGCATCGCTCCTGATTCTCGATGATTTTGATGTCAGTGTGGTGGAGCGCGGCGACTTGCTGGCGCCGATGTACGCTCGACTCGGTTTCCTTGGGAGGGGTCACATCCGTTTGATCGTCGCCAAGGAATTCGTCGACCTGTTCCGTTCAGGGGCCATCAAGAAGATGACCGTTTCCTACGCCATCCCGCTCTTGGTTCTCCTCGGTATGGCGTGGCTCGTGGATTTTGCAGAAGCTCCCATCCCCATCAACCTCCTTTCCTATGCTCCCTTTTTGGGGTTCTTTGGCTTCAATTTCTACTCGTGGTTAACCATCCTCGATTCACCGGATTTCATGAACGGTTTACCGTTGAAAGTTCCCGACCTGATTCGGGCAAAAGTCGTGGTGTATTTCCTCGCCACCTCATGGATTTCGCTGATTTTCATCGTCTTGATGGCATGGCGTTTGGATGAGTGGGCTTCCTTGCCCACCAGCATCATCGTCATGTTCGCCAATTCCGTCTACATCGTCGCTCTGACGGCGTTTTTGATGGGCTTGCGCCCCAACAAGGCCATTTTTGACGCCTCCATCATGGTGTGGTTTTGGATTGGCACCGTCCTTCCTCTGCTGGGGCTTTTCCTCCTTTCGTTCACCCAAGGCGATGTCAGCCTGTACGGCAACTGGTGGGAGCGAGCCAGTCAAGACGGTCTTGCCGCCACCGCCCAAATGTACGACGAATCCATGGTCCAACAAGGCTACATGGGCATGATCGCCATCTCGATTGGCCTGATTTTTGCATCCGCACTGTTGTGGAAACTGATGGACAAGCGATGGGGCCGTTCGGAGTTCTCAAACTGAACATCACCGTCGTTCGGGCAGGTATGTTCTTGAGCGGGGGTCATGAGCCAACCTCATGGCTCAGGTGGTGGCGGTCTGCGGCATGCCCGGGTCCGGGAAGGGTGAGTTCGCCGCCGTCTTGAGCGCGGCGAAGGTTCCCATCGTGTCGATGGGGGATATGATTCGTGCTGAAGTGAGGGCTCGAGGCCTTGTGGAGGAGCCACATGTCTTTGGTGAGGTTGCTGCACAACTCCGTGCTCAACACGGCGAGGATGTTCTGGCGGTCCGGCTTTGTGACCGCGTGGACGAGTTGCTCCAAAGCCACGACCTCGTCCTCATCGAAGGGCTGCGAGGAACGGCTGAGGATGCCGTGTTTTCCGCTCGATGGAACGGTGCTTATCGCACCGTGGCTATCCAGGCAGACAATGAATTGCGATTCCAACGCATCGTTCAGAGAGGTCGCTCGGAAGACGGTGACCGCGCAGCCTTTGAGGCGCGAAACGAACGGGAGCGGGGTTGGGGTTTGGACGTGCTCATCAACGACGCCACCGATGTGCTCGTGAACGATGTGGAACTCGCTGAATTTCAGGCCCGTTGCTCGGCTTGGCTCGAGAATGTTCGCAACGCTTGACCTCCTTTCGTCGAGTCGAATGGATTCGCCACAGCAGGCCGTTTTCCGCCCGTTTTTCACCCAAGTGTTATAGTCGGGGAGATGTTGTAGCAAATTGCATTCGCGGGGGTTGGTGACCATGGCAAGAAAAAAGGGCGGTGGCGGTGGCCGACAAAGGGCCCGACAACGAGCGCAATACGATGAACTTGACAAGTACCCTGTCATGCCTCCACACGCCTTTGCTCGCAT
>DAGF01000103.1 GCA_002495645.1 Euryarchaeota archaeon UBA549 | reverse complement strand
CGAACGGGTTGCCAAGGCCCTCGCTGCCGCCACGGAGGCCGTCGCATGACACGGTTGAGTCGAGAGAACTTCCTCATCACCGGATTTGTTTGCATTTTCTTTGGCGCTTCCATGAGCGTTGCCAACCTCGGGCCGATGGCCTTGACCGTTGGCTTGTTTGGCATCGTGTTTTTCATCGTCGGGATGTCCATGAACCGTCAGGTCGGTCTTTCTCCCGAAGCCATCGCTGGATGGCAACCAGAGGGTGAAACGCTACGCGATGCGGGCCGCTTCATGTACCGTGTTGATGTCACACTCGACGAGCCCATCCGTTCGTCCATTTTGTGCGGTGCTTGCGGTCATGTGCATGTTCAAGACGGCTCAAAACCATCCTCCTTTACCTGCCCAAACTGCGGTGTTCAGTTGTGGGAAGAAGAGGAGTGATTTGCGTCTTCGCGTCTCTCAATTAACGGTGATTTCAAAGCACGGGTGCGTTTAGCAGGGCCATGGGTGCACCCGACTTGCTGAATCCCGAGCGACGCATGCTCAGGGCGATGCAGTTGAGTGAACCCGACCGTTCGTGGGACCTTGAGAGTCTTCTTGCAGCTTGTGAATGGACCGACCAAGCGGTGGCGGTGGGCGCAGGACATGGTTTGCAAAACCATGGTTTGGTGGATGTTGATGAAGAGGTGCTCCGAGAAATCAGTTTGGATGTTGCCGGCGAGGATGCCCATCAGAATGGTCTGCTTGAGCATCGAATTTGGTCGTGGATGAACGGCCTTGATGATGGTGAATCTCCCACCATGAAGGATCTGCAAGAGGCCTTTGAACGGCACGAGGCAGGCCCGGGCGTAGGATTGCTCAAGCAACTGGGTGTCTCGTTGGATGGGGGTTTGTTGGTGGCTTCAAACCCCGATGAAATCACAGATGTCATCGCGCAACGGACCGAATTTTTGGCTTCCCTTCCCGCTTTGGCCGATACACTCGACCCAGCCATGCTTGACCATTTTGCAGCACGAAAGAACCTGGTCAAAGCCGTTGAACGGACCGTGCGGCATTGGATCCTCACACCAGAAGGACAAGCAGTCTCTTCCGATGAACTCCAGGAAACGGTGGTCATCACTGACCTCACGCCCGAACTCCTTCAAGGGGATGCATGGAAAACGGCTGAATTTCGCGCCTTTGACGTGAGCCTTGAAGCCGCAACACCTCGTACAGGCCGTAGCCACCCCATGCAGGCCCTCATTGAGCGAATTCGCGCCATCTTCCTTGAAATGGGCTTTTCCGAACTTGTTGACGATTATGTTCAATCAGCCGGTTGGAACATGGACGCCCTGTTCATTCCCCAAGACCACCCAGCACGTGAGATGCAGGATACCTTCTATCTTGACCAGCCGTCCACCATCGACCTCGATGAGGGGGTTATGCAGGCCTGGAAAGCCATCCATGAGCACGGCGGTGAGACGGGTTCAACCGGTTGGGGCGGTTCGTATTCCACGGATGTTTCCAAGCGTCCATTGCTGCGTACACACACCACGGTGAACACCATTCAGTACCTGGCTGAGCACCCAACCGAGGCCTGCAGGGTCTTTTCGGTGGACCGTGTGTTTCGAAAGGAAGCCATTGACCGAACCCATCTTCCTGAGTTCCATCAAATCGAAGGCATCATCATGGAGGAAGGCGCCAACCTTCAGATGTTGGTGACCACCCTCAAGACTTTCTATGCCAAGATGGGCTATCCTGAGGTTCGTGTTCGACCGGCCTACTTCCCCTACACCGAACCCAGTCTCGAAATTGAAGTCAAGTGGCGAGGGAAGTGGCTGGAACTCGGCGGTGCTGGTGTGTTCCGCCCCGAAGTCACCGAACCGCTGGGCATCACTTCACCCGTGCTCGCTTGGGGCATGGGACTTGAGCGTCTGGCCATGCTCGTCCTCGGACTTGATGACATCCGCCAGCTCTACATCTCCGACCTTGAGTGGTTGCGAAATCAGCCAATCCTCTGATTCTTGGCTTGTTTTTGCGGGATGAAGTTCATAGGGTGCTTTCCCATCCACCTAACCATGCAGCCCGCTACCATCTCGATGCACATGTCCAATGTTGAGACCATCCCCGGCAAGACGATCGTGAATTCCCTTGGTTTGGTCACCGGTTCAACCGTTCGTGCCAAGCACATCGGAAAGGATATTTTTGCAGGATTCAAGAATTTGGTTGGTGGCGAACTCAAACAATACACCGAGTTGTTGAACGAATCACGAAATGAAGCCATCCAGCGAATGATGTTGCAAGCCAACCAGATGGGGGCCAACGCTATCGTGAACGTCCGCTTCGCCACCTCCAACGTTGCTTCGGGTGCCTCGGAGTTGTTCTGCTACGGAACCGCTGTTGTTGTCCAGTGAGGCGTTCGCATGGATGTCTTCATCGTGGTGTACATCATCATACCGATATTGACCATTTTCGTCCTCCCAACATTATCGTGGGCCATCGGGAACTGGTATCAAAATCGCTTGATGAGCGCCCTTTTGGAAAACGAGAAGCAAGATGGGAAGATGCTCCAAAGCGACAAGCACCTCTCCACGTCGTCCTCCATGACCTCCATGGCCGCAGAATCTTCAACGCTGCTCCATGTGAGCATCTGCGTCGGCCCCTCGTGGGGTCAAATCTTCTTCATGTGGCTCAGGAGCTTGTTCGGCGGTCGTCTTCACTCCTACGATGTTGTCCTTGACTACGGTCGTCGCGAAGTGCTGTTGCGCCTCAACCAACAGGCCAAAGCCTTGGGCTGCTCTTCTGTGGTGAACATCCGTATTGAAACGTCGACCGTTTCGTTCGCGAAAAACAACAACAACAAGACATCCTCGGTAGAGTTTCTCGCTTTCGCCACAGGCCTTCGTCAGTGAAGCGGTTATTCCCACTCATCTCTGAAGCGTTGCTGGCGTTCCTTTGCCGCTTCATCCGTGTGCTCCTCGTCGGGTTGATGTTCCTCAGGGTCAATGTTCAGAGTTGCTTGGTCTTCATCGCCGAAGAATTCTCGACTGAATCGGTTGCGGAAGAAGCGCCGAACATCCTCTTTGCTCATGCCTTGAAAACGCACATCGTCATGTCGCCCACGCTCAATGTTTTCGCGTCGTTGACGCATGCGTTGGCGCCAAAAGGACCGGAACACGTGAAAGCAGTGCTGTTGGTCCTTTGCGAGTTGGAAGTTGTCAGGCCAATCCATGCCCTCTACAAGGTGAACAAAGCGGTTCAGAGCCAGCACGAATTCCTCCATGTCTTCCCTCAACGCCTCTTCTTCGGTCGGTGCATCGTCGCTTGATTTGGCGTCGTCCTTTCCGTTGTCTTCGGTCATACAAGACCAAATCCATGACCCCTTATGAAGAGTTCAAAGAGTGATGAACGCATGCTCATAAAGGAAGGCCACTGCCCTGTGGATATGGAACTCTCAGGAACGGTGAGCAGCGGGTTAGGTCGCGCCCATGTCTTCATGGCCCAGCCTCACTACCAGGACCAGTTCAGAACCGTTCTTGGTAACACGGCGTGGCCGGGTACACTGAACATCCAAATTGATGAATCCCTGTTCAGCCATTACATCGCCCTCCGCCAAAAAGCAGGCATCGATACACTCGATGCACCAGAAGAAGCACGAGCCCATGCAAAAACGCTCGACGTGGCGAACTACGAACGCATCCGGATTCGCGGATTTCTGCGAGACGGGGTCTCGTTCGGTGGTGCTTCAGCTTTCAAAGGGGTTATTCACCACGGTGAAAAAAGCATTGAATGCGCCGTGCTGATTCCTGATTTGACTCGCCATGTGGACGTGGTTGAGGTCATTTCCACCGCTTTTCTCAGGGAGCACCTGCAACTCAGCGACGGTGACCACATCACCATTTCACTGTGAGCGGTGATAGACGACGGGAAGCGTACCGATCTCTGCCCATTCATTGTAGAGCATGCTCTTCAATTCATGCTGAGCGGCTTGCCGCCACCGTCCGTTTCGTGTTCGCTCAGCCGTTCTTCCAGTGGGCGGTGCAGAAAAGACCGTGCTGTGGCTTTCCTCCGGCAGTGGAGCGCGTTCCCAAGCGACGCCCCACAACACCAACCACTCGGGCGGTGCGACGCCAAAATCAACGGGAACCATGGGCTGTTCAATCGCTTCGCAAATCTCGTTTTCATCAAGCTCACCTACGGCGAGGCGGAACAGTGCATTGGCCATGCGACGCACTTGATTCCAAAGGAAGGCCTCGCCGGTGACCTCGAAGCCGATCAAGCGCTCTCCATCCATCCATGGTTTGGTTTCAAGCACGGTTCGAACCGGGTTTTTTCCTTCTTCCAAACGTGCAAAGTTTCTGGCATCATAGGTGCCCACAAAGAGGTCCAACCAGCGGCGGAACGCCTCATGGTCGGGTTCTACCCAGAATTCCATGGCCTCCAACCTGTAGCGGTAGGTTCGGTGCAAGGCCATTCGGGGGTTGAAGGAGGATTCAACTTCCTCCACCGTGAGAAAAGCGATGTTGCTGTCAAGACGGTCGTCAACAGCCCGAATCATCTTGCGGGGCGAGAGGGCTTCCCACAACGGCCGGTCCAAATCCACGATGCCGCCGTTGATTCTAACATGGACACCTGCATCGGTGCGACTCGAGAGGACGAGCAACTGGTCTTCTTTCGGTCCAGTCAGCCACTTAAGCGACCTGAAGACACGGATGAGTTCACCTTGGACGGTGCGAACATCCGGCTGGATTTGACTGCCGTGAAAGGCATCACCAAGGTAACCGATGCGAAAGAATAACCGGACCTTATCGGTCAAAGCACCCTCTCCTCATTCATCTGAAGTGAGGGTGGCGACGGCGTCTTCGGTGGAAAATCCGAGTGCGCCAACAGCCCACTCCAAAGCCTGCTTGAGCCACGGTTGAATCATTGGTGCCTGACGACTCGGGTCCATCACTTCAATGGCGTCAACCAAGTTTCGGCTGGCGGTGAAAAGGACCTCGTCCACGGGGATGTCTTCCAACTCCAGGCGTCGTGCGTAGCGTTGGAATTCCTTGACGGCCACGGGGATACGTCGGCATTCAAGAGCAAACGAGGCGAAGTCAGCGATGTACTCCATGTTCTCTTCATCGAGCTCCATGGCCTTCTTGTAGGCGTTCATGATCTTTCGTCCGGGAATGACATCGTCCTGAGCATCCATGTTCTTCATGTTGGCAAACTCGGCCCACATGTGGTGGAGTTGGGGAACATCCGCATGGCTGCTTATTTTTGCATCCAAGTCTTCAAGCGCACCGTCAATGTTGCCCTCACGGAACAAAGCGATGGGTTTCTCCAACAATTCTTCAACCATGTTCTCTTCTCCAACCTTGCGTAGCCGATTCGGCTTTTCAAGGCTCGCTCAAGCGCCGTTGCTCTCAGGATTCGCTTTCTGCATCGTTGGTGAGTGCGGCCTTGATGTCTTCGAGCATGTTGGACTGCGAGTGCTTTCGGTGCATCTCATTGAGCATCATCTTGATGTCCTCCCACTTGCGTATCTTGTAGAAGCAGTGCCGTGGGTCGTGGTCGACACGTCGGGTTGTTCGCTGGTAGGTCAAGAAAGCGAAGAGTGAACGGAAAACGCCCTTTCGAACTTTGTCTGTGGTGGAATCATCTGCGCTGGCCTTGGTGCCAGGGAGAGCAGCCCCACTTGCACCTGCACTTACGCCCACCGTTTCTTCCATCAAACCAATGCCTGAGTCGGTCATGATGGTCACCGTAGCGTAGCCGAGCATGGTGCCCATTGGCGTGCGTTCGACCATCACTTCGGAGATGCGGTCGAAGAGAATGCGACGGTGGGACCGGGACAGTAAGAACCCATGGTGGTAAATGATGGCATTGGTGGTGACCACGTAGGAAAAACTTCGCTGATACTTGTAGGTCAAGGCCCAGAAGAGCAACGTGAATGTGAGGCCTGCGACAAAGTAGTTGTAGGAATTGAACGGGATGAAGTCAAACGCTCCTTCCTCTGCGCCAAACAATCCTGCGATGGCGCTGATGAGGTTGTCTGCAGTGATGATGAGCGGAAGGAAGGTTGCACCGAGCATGGCGATGGTGACCCAACGGCCCGAAGTTGAGATGTTGAGCATGCGGTTGGCCCAGGTGAGGAACCCCATCGTGAGCACGAAGCCAATTGGCAGGCTTTCCCAGCTGGTGACCTCGATGAGTTTCGCCGTGAACTTCAGCAAGAAGGAGGCATCATCAGCCGGATTGAGACCGTTGGCGAACAACATGTGAACGCCAAAGACCAGACCTCCAAGCACATACATGCCCAGGAAGGCCAAGGTGCTTGGGCGAGCCACGCCGTTCTCGAGGATTTCTTCACCTGCGATGAGTCGATATTTATCCCTTGAGCCATCATCTGTGGAGACCTCTTCCTTGGGCACCTCAGTTGGTTCTTCGGCGACTTCTTCGGCTGCTTGTTCCTCGCTCATGCTCGGTCCTCAGTCTTGTATGTTACAAGGTGAGTGAAATAACTTCCCCCGCTGAGTTTCCAATAAATCAGTGTAAAACGCCCCAAGCGTGCTCGGCGTTGCCCCGTGCCCAGCCGTAGTCTTGGCGTGTTCGCCGGCCAAATTCATCAACGATCTCCAGTCGTGTAACATCAAGTGGATACTCGTTGTAGGTCAAGTGAGACCAAAGGCCACCTCGGGTGGGTTGGTCAAAGTGCCAATGTGCTCGATCGACCGCTTCAACGGTCAACTTGATGCTTGTTCGACCGTTCCACATGTGGACGTTGAATCTGGGAAGGGGTGCCCCGGGGTTCTGACCGTGTCCTCCTTCAAGACGATGCGAGACGGTTTTTTCCACTTTTACGCGTGCAAAACGTTCGGTACGCTGATGCTTTGCATCGTGGAAGAGACCACCTTGAGAGAGGGCGATGTGTTGGATGTCCCTTTTCTTCCACGGGCGCGGGTTTCGGGCCGTCATGGTCGGCGAGAGATGTGGGAGAAACCAATCCATGTACGAACCGTCCTCGAAGTGAAGGACACCCCAATACCACGGGGGTGAGGGGGCTTGAACACAGACCTTCTGAAAGTAGGCCGTCCCCGTCACGTCATCGCCGTCGATTTGGCCGCTGACCCTTGTGCCATGGACGCGAAGGATGTCGTAGCCCATGGAGGCTGCATACGTGGCTGTTGAAGGGCGAGCGACCGACATCGCAGGGTTCCACGGGGTCAGCGATAATTGCATGGAAGCGGGAGCGCCGTTTTCCACAGCCTGTTTATCACCTTGGAGGTTCAACCAAAATGAGCCCTTGTCGCTTTGAAGTCCCATGGAGAGGTCGTCGGGAAGAAGCGGCACCACCGCTCCGCCGCCCTGTCCCTTGCTGATTTCTTTGACCGACACAGGCCAAGCCGGATGGTCATCGGCCATGGCCACCATGTTGCAGGTACGCTTGATGTAGGGCTCGTGCATTCGCTGACCGTCAAACCACCAAGCACAAACCATGCCGTCGATCACCATTCCACCATCACCGTCAACGCCCGGTCGGCCTTTTGGCTGCCATGGTGTGCCGTTGACTTCGACGCGATCGTTGTCTTTGGTTGACCAGAGCACCATGAGTTGTTTTCCCCAACGTTGGCCTTCTGGGTCATCGAACATGACCAACCACCACCACCAGTCCCAGGTCATGTGCCACAGCGGTTCGCGGATGCCAAGTTTCCACATGGTGGAAAAGTCGCCTTGGAAGGTGTTGAGGGAGATGGATTCGTCCATAGTTCCACCTCATTCGATTTCTTTGGACTTGAACAGTGCACTTCCAAGCAAC
>DAGF01000075.1:4570-5462 GCA_002495645.1 Euryarchaeota archaeon UBA549 | reverse complement strand
GGCTGTTCTTGAAGGCTCTTACGCAAACAAACGCCCCAGCGGGTTGTTTCTCATACTGGGCGATGCCCTCAAACGGGACGGGCCGTTGGAAGTGGACATGGGGTTGGACATGATTGGCCTGTTGGTCCACGTGCCGACTCTGAACCACCTGCTCACGCTCTCGTGGAGCGAACTCAAATCCGGTATGGAGCAAGCCGGCCTCCGGGAGCGCCGACCTGCTCAGGATGGGGCGTTGACCACGGCCTTCGCCATTGACGCTGAGGCCGACCTCTTGGATTGGATGGACGAGCAAGCGGTGGAGGGGGACCCATCGGTTTCCCAGGTGTTATCGCAACTCTCTGACGGTGCCGAAGGTCTTCTGCACCTCATGCATTGGGCCAGTCCAGGGCGCTGGGAAGTTTGGGAAGGTCGGGCTTTCCTCTACATCGAAAACGCCACCGGCCGGGAAGCCGATGACATCGAAGACCTCTACATGGAATCCACGTGGAACGAGGCCAAAAAGCGTCTGCACGGCATTGCTGAGGACGAGTACGCCGAGCGTGTGGTCATGGATTGGATGGACCGCAGAAAGGCCCTAGGAGAAACGCTTGACGAAGCGATGGACCCGAAAATCGTCCCCACCTTTGAGGCTCACACCCGTGCTTCCAAGGCCTTGGTTCATGTCGTGAACAGAGCGATGAACGAGGCGGACTTGGAACTCATCATTGGACGTGAGCATCTGGAAGCCACCAAATGGGGCCATGGGGACTGGAACCTTTCCACCTTTTTGCAATCCCAGTAAGCGTTGGGTTCAAAATCCACCTTGCACGCCCACAGCATGATGTCCGACGAGACGCCCGAAGAAGCGCCTGTTGACGACACCGTTCCGGTGGAGGAGGCACCCACTGAGGAA
>DAGF01000075.1:0-4168 GCA_002495645.1 Euryarchaeota archaeon UBA549 | reverse complement strand
GCCGAATTTGCCGAGAAGGAAATCGCGTACAAAGAAGCGGAAATCCAAAATGTTCGCAAGCGAATGATGGGCGAAAAAGCCGACCTCATTCAGTACGGAGGCATGGGACTTGCTCGTCGCATGCTGACCATTCTCGGTGATGTTGACCGTGCGATGGCCGGTATTGAGGAGGACGACCAGTCACCCGTGGCTCAGGGCCTTCGCCTCCTGCGCAACAAGATGTGGCACGAACTCCAAGCCGACGGCGTTGCCCACATCGAAGCCAAGGGTGCGGTGTTTGACCCCTCGAAAATGGAAGCCATCACCACGATTCCTCCAAGCGATGCCTATCCCAACGGGACGGTTGTTGATGTCTTGGAGCAGGGCTACATGTACAAGTCCAAGGTCATCCTCGTCGCTCGAGTCGTTGTCGCTTCGGAGTGAGCCTCAACCGGCATGAACGCCGGTTTCAAAGGTTGAACATCGGAACATTGCATCGTTTTCAATCAGCCATTCAATCACGGCAGCTGGCACGCTGGTGCGGAGCACTTCCCTCGTCGCATCATCGTCCATCACGGTGGAGAGCATGCGAACGGTTTGGCGCACACGCCAGCCTTCCAACGTTTCTCGTTCACTCAAGGGAACTTCATGCACGTCCCAACCCGCTGCTCGGTACAACTCCACCGTGGGTCCGTCTGAGGTGACCAGTGTTCCCGTACCGTGACTTTTGCTCGCATGTTCTACCCAGTTCGGAGGGTCATTGATGTCCTCAACTTGCACCACCGTGACATCCAGTCCCTCGGCTTTAGCCCATGCCTCCATCATGGCTTGGCGTTCATCAGCCGTCCACGGGTTGTTGGCTTCCCAGCCCGCTTGTGCCGAACCGATAGCGACCACGACTTCGCCGCCGTCTGCATGCTCAACAGCCGCTTTGACCAAACCGGCATGGCCCAAGTGGAAGGGTTGGAACCGTCCCAAAACGATGCATCGGTTCATGGCTTCGCCTCAACGAAAGTAAGATTCAACATCGACCTCTTTGAGTTCAACCCCGAAGTCTCGGAAACAGGCCAGCATGCGCTTGCAGCCTTCGACCATCTCTTCGACAGGCGTTTCACCCATCGAGCCCACACGGAACATCTTGCCCTTGAGGTGGTCTTGTCCACCGATCACTTGGGTATCGTACTTCTCCTTCAGCGCCGTTCGCCATGCATCATCAACGCCCTCCGGGTAGAGGATGGCCGTAACCGAATTGCTCCGCTGTCCGTCATCAGCTAGGAGGGCAAAGCCGAGGTCGGTGAAAAGAGCACGTACACCCGTCGCCATCTTTTCGCACCGTGCCCAGCGGCCTTCGTTGGTCTCTTCTTTGAGGTAGGCCAGCGCTTCGCCCCAACCCATGGCCAGGTTGATGGCGGGCGTCCATGGTGTCTGGTCGTCGTCGCCTTTCTTGAGCGCTGAAATCATGTCCAGGTAGTAGCGAGGGTTGGCGTCACCCTGCTGATGAATGGCTTTGATACGCTCCACGCCGTGTTCGTTAATGGCGATGGCGGCGATGCCTGAGGGGCCTGCTGTGCACTTTTGGGCGCCCATGACCACCGCCTCCGCTTTCCACTTGGCCGGGTGAACGGGCATGCCGCCCACAGAGGTGATGCCGTCGAGAATGAAGGACACGTTGTGGCGCTCGCACATTTCTGCGATAGCCTCTGCGTCTTGGGTGATGCCGCTGCTGGTTTCGTTATGACAAATGAGGAGGGCCTCGTAGCAACCTCGCTCAAGTTGCTGTTCGAGTTCATAGAGGTCAAATGAGCGGCCCCATTCGTATTGCAGTTGCTTGACGTTGCAGAACTGACGGCAGATGTCCGCAACCCGTTCTCCGAATTTTCCGTTGGTTGGAACGAGGACAAGGTCGTTGTTGCGGAATCGGTTGGCGATGACCATCTCCATGGCAGCCGTTCCACTTCCAGAGACCACGACGACCTTGTAGCCGTCCTCGCCGGTCCACGATTCGGATTTCATCTCAGGTGAGGAAGGTGAGAGGTTGAATGCATAGCGCAAGCCCGAATTCAATTTGGCCATCACTTGACGAAATTCTGCCCCACGGGCGGTCATGACCGGCGTGGCCATGGCTTGCAAACACGCCTCGCTCATGCGAACGGGGCCGGGGACGAGGAAGCAATCGCCGCTGTGGGCCATGCTTTGTGGAGGTCCCGACGGTCTTTGAAGTGCATGCTTGAACCACCTCACTCAAGCCCCGAATCAAGCGTTGGACTGATAGGGAAGGGCATGGACCCCGAACCATGCTCCGTGTGGGTTTGGCCATGCTTCAGGGTGCTCGCCACGAGCATGCTGAGGCCCTGCGAGGTGCGGCCAAGGAACTCAATCTCGAAATTGAGATTGTCGAGTGTCGCCGAGCAGACCATGTGGACGAATCGCTGGGTGCGCTGGTATTACCGGGTGGAGAATCCACCACCATGCGCATCGCCAGCCGCTACGAATCCCTCTTAGGCGCCCTGTTTGAATGGATGGATACTCATCCCGAGCGTCCGGTGTTGGGCACGTGCGCAGGCGCTATTTTGCTGGCCGCCCCCGAAGAAGGGCGTGCCCCTTACCTTGCCGCTGGCATTTCTCGCAATGCGTGGGGCCGCCAACGTGAATCCTTTGAGGCCGTGGTCGATGTCACCCTTGATGTTCCTAAGGCGGCCTATCAGGAAACCGAGCCCGCAGGGCGCGACCGATTTGCCCATCAGCCCTTGGAAGTCGCTTCCCAGGCAGCTTCTGCGCTGAAGGAAGGTTTCCCTGGCGTGTTCATCCGAGCCCCACGCTTTGACCAAGCCTCGGTGGAATGCACGCCTGTCGTTCACCTCGGAGAGGAAATTGTGGGCGTGCTCGACGGCAAAAAACTCGGTGTGACCTTCCACCCTGAACTGACGCTTGACCGACGGTTTCATCGCTGGTTGCTCCATGAAGCAAACACCACGACGGAGGGTGCATGATGCGAAGTTTGCCGATGGCCACCGAAGTCCTGCCTGCCGAGGAGGGTGAGGCTGAGGGGTGTGTTCAGTGTCAGCAGGGCAGCAAATTGGTGCTCTTTGTCACCGGCAAGTGCCATTGGGGCTGCGATTACTGCCCGCTCTCGGAAAACCGACGCGAGACGCCCGACATGTTCGCCAACGAACGCCGCTGCACATCGTGGGACGAGGTCATTGAGGAAGGGCACGCCATGAACGCCACGGGAACTGGTATCACAGGGGGCGACCCGATGTTGGACCTCGAGAAAACACTGGAAGCGGTTCGCCAACTCAAGGCGGCGTTTGGCCCTGATCACCACATTCACGCCTACACGTCCATTCCATTTGACCCGGACCGAGCCACAGATTTTGGTGCTGCGGGACTGGACGAGATTCGCTTTCACCTCCTGGATGGTACGACCACGAAATACCGAGCCACCATGGAGGCTTGTGCCCAGCACGGCATAGAAGTCGGTGTTGAACTCCCGTGTGAGCCCGACAAAGAAACCCAACTCTTTGCATTGCTCGATGAGTTGACCAGCGTTCCCGTCTCGTTTCTCAATCTGAACGAATTGGAAATCACGGTGGGCAACCAAGAGAACATGGACGTGCGAGGTTTCAACCTGAGTGGCGGCATCACGGCCGCTGCAGAGGGCTCGGCTGAACTCGCAGTCCGCCTCAAGGAGGCTGCTGCAGACAAGCCCTATCACCTGAAATTTTGCACGGCGAAATACAAGGATGCAGGTCAACTTCGCAACCGATTCAAGCGCCGAGGTCAGGCTACGCTTCGTCCGTACGAGGTGCTCAGCGATGACGACACCGTGCTCTTTGGTGCGATTCCCACCTCGCTTGAAGACGCTCAGGACGACATGGAGGAGCTCAGGGCTGAAGTTGGCATGGCTGATGGCTGGCTTCGCTACGATGCGGCCCACCAGCGCATCGAACTTCCGCTCTCGTTGGCTGAGGATTTGGCCGAGGTTCTCGAGGTCCCTGTGCTCCTCGTTGAAGTCCATCCCACCCACGAACGGCTTGAGGTCGGTGTGGTGCATCTAAACGAGCACCGCTGAACACGGTATGGCTTATACCCGCGGGGCGGGTCGGCGGTTTACCTAGGGGCTCGTGGTCTAGGGGTTATGACGTCGCCTTCACATGGCGAAGATCGCCGGTTCAATTCCGGCCGAGCC
>DAGF01000090.1 GCA_002495645.1 Euryarchaeota archaeon UBA549 | reverse complement strand
TCGGTTCAAGATATTGTTTTCTCTTCGTTCTTTAATTTCCATGTTCTCACCTTCATCGGATGTTTACTTTGAGGGCGTATTTGCCTGGTTGGTCAACTTTGAGACGTGCGGCGATTTCCGACCGTTCGGGCTGAATGATAATCACGTAGCCGGTCCAGTCAGATGAGACCTTGGCCGATGGGTGTCGTGGGCATTGGTCAACACCGTCGCCCAGCACGAGATGACACTCGCCGCATGCAAAAGGATTGGTGGCCATCTTCACTCACCGCCTGTGTTCTTCTTTTCCCAGCCTGGTGAACCAAGCCCGTCTTGCTTGCTGGTCAAACCAATCTTGGAGCGGCGGGGGTCTGATGTATCAGGTGAGAGTGAGACGATTCGAGCTCGAACGAAGGAACCGATTGAAAGTTCACGGCCGGTTTGTCGGCCTGTGATTTTGTTCGCACCGATGTTGATGTCAACGGGTTCGTCCATGATTTGGGATTTGTGCAAAAGGGCCTCCATTGGGCCAATTCGGACAAAGGCTCCAAATTCATTGACTTCTGAAACCGCACCTTCAACGACCTCTTGGTCCTCCATGCAGAACAAAACGGCATCAAATTGAACACGCTGGTAGATGGCGCCGTCACCGTGAATGATGCGTCCACGGCCGATCGTTTTGTGGTTGTTCGTGACGAGAACAAAGCGATTTTCAGAATCAAATTTTCCTTCGAAAGCGTCCATGGAAAGACGGTCGATGTGCTGGTCAAGGGATTGGCCCTTTCGCATGTATTCCGCAGGAATGCGGATGGTGTCTTCCTTGGTTACGACCTTGTACATTTCATCACCTCTTTGCGTTCTCAAGAGGCACGGTGAAGACGGACAGTCTCGCGACTTTTCCGTCCTTCACCGGTGAACCCTCAGGAGAGAATGCGACCGAAGTCATGCTGTCCACCGGAGACCCCTATTTAATTCAAGCGGCATTGAAAGGTACCGGCTTCCGCTCCATGGCCTTGTTTCCGTGAATTTGAAGCAGGTGAGAAAAGGGGTTTTAGGGGGTAAATCATCCATAAGCAATAACAACCCCCCGAAGACGGTGATGCATGATGTCCACGAGGTCACGCCCAACCACTTGGCGAACCGTCGCTGCATCGGTGATGGTTTTGCTGATGGTGGGCGTCGTGCTGAACCCGCTCAGCCATCCAACATGGTTGCCCGAAAAAACAGTGGTTCAACCAACGAGCGGGAGTTGGTCCGGCTACGAACAACCTTGGGCGCAGTATGCGAGAACACCCACCCACAACCAAACCGTTCCCGACCATGGACCAGACGGCGGCCCCGGCGAAGGAAGCATCACAAACGTGTCGACCTTGGGGACCTTGGAAAACCCGACCATCAACTGGCAGGTGTTTTCAGGTCAGTCGGAAAGTGATGCATACGGTTCGGTCATTGGGGACTTTTCAGCGAGTATCAGCGCCTCTGAGGCTGCCCTTGAGCGGTGCGGCTCAGGCACGTTATTCCCTGTCATGGTGTCGAGTGAAATCACCGATGGCGCAAGGGAGAGTTTTCTCAACATCGTTTCCGGCAACGATGCCAAGATCGCTTGGAGGGTGAGCCTTGGCGTTACTGAGGCTGTTCGTTCAACCCCTATGATTCACGATATTGATGACGATGGCTATCAAGAGATCATCGTGGTCTACGACACACAAGGCGCCTTGAACATCGACGTCTGGTCCCCCCGACTAACCTGTACTGAGTCAAATTGGCAAGCCTCTGGCCACAGCAATGAACTGGTTTGGTCCTACAGCGATGCTGATGTGCGAATTGGCTCGCCTTCGCCTCACTTTGCAACGGCCAACAGCGACCATAAAGCCGTGACACAACCGCTTCTTGCCGACTTGGAACTCGACGGCACGCCCGAACTTGTCCTTGCTGTGGTCGACGACCCTGACAACAACCCTCTCGTGAAAGTCAACGCTTACACCCTCACCTCATCGCAACCAACACAGGAGGAATGGTCGGTAGCCCTTGACCGTGGAACGCATCCGTCCGACCCTGTCTGGGCGGAACTTGACAGCAGCACGACCTCGGTTCTTCTCACCACCATTGACGGTGATTCTGGAAATATGTGGATTTGGAAAATCGACGGCTCCACCGGCTCATTGGATTGGGAACGCGTCGCCATACAAGGGACAGACACCGATTCCGATTCGCCTCGACTGCGCCTCCCGGGGCCCATCATCGTCCAGTTGGACCAAGACAGTGCTCCTGAGATGATCCTCACCGTTCCCACAGACGCAAACGGCCGCCAGTCAGGTAGCGGTGCTCGCTTTATCGGAATGGAATTGACCTCGACGACAGAATTGTTCAATTTCCGTGCACAAAACGGGTACGCCGATGCTCAACCGTTGGCCCTTGACACCGACGATGATGGCGTTGATGACCGCTTGTGTTGGGTCACATGGTACTCTGAATCAACCGTCAGTTTCAACCGAAAGGGGATGCTCGGTTGCACAGACATTTCCGATAGCACACCCGTGACCGAATGGACCCGAGACCTGCAGCGTGGGGCCGGAAACGATAACGATGAAATTGCAGTTTCACCACCGTTTTGGTTGGACATAGACGGCGAGGGAACACCCGAAATTTTGGTGGGCTTCGGCCGACGGTTCTGGGCCTTCGACGGTGATACCGGCGCTTCTGCAGACATCAACAGCGCTTGGTCAACACCGCTGAGTATGCCGCACCGTGTTTGGACCGCCCCTGCCGTTGCTGATGTGGACGGAGACGGACACCTCGATGTGCTCTACGGCGACACCTTGGTGTCGGACCAGGGCCCAGATTTGGCCCCTTCGTTTGACGGTCGAGGCCTTTCCTTCAACCCCGCACAAGCGGACCCCGGCGACACCGTCACCGTCACCGGACAATTTGCAAACATCGGAACTGGAGAAGCGGATGATGACATAGATGTCGCCATTCTCATGAACGGTGCTGAACTCACCCGAGAGCGCTTCACATCCAGCGAACCAGTGGCACCGTCGGGCGAGGGTGGCCCGTTCACGTTTTCGGCAGAATTCACTGCCTCCCTGGGAAATCACGAATTTGAATTAATTCTCGATGTCAACGAGAACATCACCGAACAGCGAGAGGACAACAACCGAGAGACGACGATGTTCACCGTGGTCGAACCCTACCTCGCACAGATGACGGGGCCGTTAGAAACGCCCCGAATCCCTCCCGGCTCTTCTCAGCAAATCATCGTTGACGTAGAAGCAACGGGTTCACGAACGGCCGATTGGACGCTTACCTACGACCAAAGCACACTTCCAGAGGGTTGGACCTTTGCTCCTGCAGGCAACCAAGCCCTCACGCTTGAATTGGTTCCCGAGACGCCTCAATCGGTTGTCTTTGACGCACATGTCCCCTCCACCGCTTTGGGTGATGAATCAGGCGTTGTCTCCATGGTGCTCGCCCTCGCCGATGATACGACCGTGAACAGCACCATCGATGTACAAATTGACGTCTTCCGGACGAGGGGTCTTGACCTTTCAGGGTCAACGGGAATGAACATCTCCAACGGACAAGGCAGACCGGGACAAATAGCGAAGGCGTGGTTCATGGTTGAGAACCTCGGAAACGCTCCTGAAACAACGACCTCCATCACTTGGACAGCCCCCTCATGGGGTGGTTCACCGTCCATCCATGATGCAAACGGCCAGGAACTCTTCAGCATCTCACTCGCTCCAGGGGAAGCCAAAGTTCTGTTTGCCCACCTCCCAACGCCCGCATCGGCGAGTTTCGGTGGTTCAACCCAAACCACGCTAACCCTGTGCATGGGTAGCGGCGAGGAGGCGTTGTGTGAATCCATGCCGTTCACCTTCACCGCTCAGAAATTTGTCGCACAACCGACCCATCATCGTTCACTTCCGGATTCAACACTCTCATGGTCAATTGTGGGTACTGCCCCCTCATCCGGAACTGCAGCATGGAGCATGAGCACCATGGATATGATTCAGCCCAACTGGATATGGACGGCCACAGGTGATTTGTCAATCAACGGCACACACCTCGTCGCCCAGGGGTCGCCTGGAAGCGTTGTTACGGGAGAGTTAACCCTCCAACTACCACCGAATGCCGTCCCAAAACGCCATGCGTTCATCGATACCGACAGCAACGATGTTGATGCCACTCTGAACATTAGCCTTCACGTGCTCCAAGTTTATCGCGCCAACCTCAACATCATCGAACCAATTTCTGAAGTCGTCGGCGAACCGCTCTCACTCAATGTTTCAGAGCCACATCGCTTCCTGCTCTTTTTGGAAAATCCGGGTAACGGTCTCGACACCTTCCAGCTTGCTGCAACCGCAACATCTGCCGACCCATCGTTCACACCCGATGTTTCCTTCACCTATTTTGACCCTCAGAAAACGCTGGGCGCCCTGGCTACCGGAATTGGCACTGTTGATATCACTCTCTCGGAAGAAACGCCAGCCGTTACCCCCTTCGACATCACGTTCACATGGACTTCACTCGGAGGTGATGCTGTGGATTCAACCACGGTTGCCGTACAGGCTGCACCAAGTCATGAATGGTCGGTGGTGCCCCTCAACGACACGCAAGCCCCTGGCAAGCCCGGAGAGACCCTCACTTTCGGATTCAATCTCACCAATCTCGGAAACGCCGCTGATGACCTCACGCTCACACCTGTGCTCAGCGTCCAGCCCTTTGGGGAGGATGATTCCACTTGGGTGGCCAACCCCGTTCAGACAGATTCCGTCGCCATCAATGCCTCAACATTGACGAATTTCTCACTGACCATACCTTCCATGGCGTGGGCATCGTCGTCCGTCAACATCACGCTGCAGCATGTAGCCGCTGGCTACGTCATCGGCCAAACGTTCCTTACTGTTGATGTCCAATCTGTATCGGGTTGGCGATTGAACTTGACCCAGGCCGATTTAGAGGTCGACCCTGCTGGAGAAAACCTAACCTTTGAGTTGATTCACACGGGCAATGCCTACGAGCGACCCTACTTCGCTAAAGCGGGTGCAGGATGGAACATCACCCTACCGGACGATGCTGAAGACGTGGCGCCCTACGGCACCAGCACCTTCCAGGTTCATGTGCAGCCACCCACGGATGCGGTCGCAGGTGAAGTTGGTGTCTTGCGCATCCGCATAACAGGAAACGACACGAGCGGCTTGGTTGTTGAAGAAATCCCAGTTCGCGTTGGTGCATCACCAAGCATCCTCGTGGACCACAGAGGAACATGGAACGTGAACGAAAAAGGCGGTTATCCAACAGCTTGGATTCAAAACGAGGGGAACGACATCGCCATGCTCACCGTTGACATCGACGGCCTTCCTGAAGGGTGGTCAACCAACCAAGGTACACAGGTCATTCTCGCACCAGGGGAGGTCGCTGGCGTCCCAATGTCACTGCAACCATCCGCAGGATGGAACCAACAGCGATTTTTGCTCACCATGAACGTGAACCATCCATTGCTCGGTGTTATCGCGCACAATATTGAAGTCGAATACAGCCCGGTGATCTTCACCCAAAGTCCAGTGTTTGACGCCTATGAAGGGACCACACAACGGGTTGGTTTTGATGTGGACAACGACGAGACACCCTCCTTTGGAGGCTCGCTTGCTACCACTCAAAGCGGTCTTGAACTCTCCTTTGAGCAACCAGGGACCACGGGTGAGCATGTGCTCAGTTACGAAACTGCAAGCGTTGTGGGCAATCTTTCGCTCTACGTGGTCTCTCGAACCTATCCTAACGCCGCAGTGTCGTGTGACTACGTGGACGATGTGTTCGCATCACTCGGTCAAACAGCGGTTGACGGCGTGATCGCCTCGTGCACACTGACCGCAGCCCCTGATGAATCGCTGCGAATTGTGCTGACAATGGCGACCTCAACTGGTGAGCGTGTGAACCTCAACGAAGATGTCTTCACCGTCGTTGCAGGCGGACAAGAAAGCTTCAATGTCAGCATTGATGCATGGGACCCAGATGCTGGACTCTTCTCTGTGGAATTGAGTGCTCATGACCGATATGGTCGGGAATTGGATCACATCACTGAATCGGTGGTCGCTCGGGAAAGTGGATGGAACGTCGGCATCAGTTCCCTTTCGGCAGACGGTGACATCACCATCGGAATCCAACGCACGGGCTACACGTTGCTCGCAAATGCAGTTTGTGAATTAAGTGTGGAAGCCGAAGGTGGTTGGTCGACCACGTACATTGTGGACATTGCCTATGCTGAATATGCACCCGTTATCTTCATCGAGAATCCCAACAGCATCGAAAGGGATGAGAAGATAACCGCAACCCTTGCATGCAGTGTGCCGTTTGATATTGACGACGACCCCGAGGATGATACCCAAAGTACCTACTACAAGTCTGAGAGTCTTCTGGCGGTCTCTTCAAATGATGTGGGTTGGATTGTCGGTGTGGCAGGACTTGTTCTCGTCGTTGCGTGGCTCTTGGGCGCTATTCAGGCACCGAAGCCGCCGACTCCAAAGCCATCAACAGGGAAAGGGGAGGCAAGAACCAAGGTCAATGAGGAAGAACCATCGACAACGACACCCGAATCGCTTGATGATATTCAACTCCAAACGGTTGAAGACGAAGCCCTAAGCGAGCCAGAACCCTCAGCAGATGAAGACATGGTCATTGAGTCCACCATCGAAGTGATTGAATCGGTGGAAGAAACATCACTTGAACCCGTAGACGCTACCGCAAGTGGCCGCCTGGCGAGTCTCCGTGAAGAAATCGGAACCGATGGTGCACCCGAACGAGAAGGCTCCATCGAAGACCGAATGAAGAAATTCTTTGGCAACGAGTGATGTGAGAAAAGCAAGGGCTTAATCCGTTTGGACGGTGGGCAAGACCATGGACGAGCAAACGCAAGCCTCGACGACGGCGTTCTTCACCCTTGATGCGTTCAACGGTGAATTGGCTCTGGAGGTCATGAACGCCATTGAGGAGGGGAAGGGTGGCCATGGAGATTTGTGGAAGGGTCTGGTTGAGGGAAATGAGGCGTTACAATCACGGCTAACCGAACAAGGCATTGAGCACCCGAATGATTTCAACACCATATCGTGGGACCCAGCCACCCTGTTGTTTACTTCCTGTGTTGAGTTGAACAATGACGGTCGTCCATTCCCTTTGGGTGAGCGTCTGACCCGGGAACGTTTTGGTCGTTTTCCATTTGAGGACGGTTCTGCATTGGGATACTTTCTCGAATACATTCGCCCCAACAGAAGCATCACCGACAACGACGGACAAGTCATTTTCGATGAATTGATGGAACGATTGACCCAACTCGCCCATGGATGTGAGGAACAAACACGAGGGCATAGGATGTTTGAAGATGGATTTGGTGGCATGCGTATTCATGGATATTTATCTGCTACAGGCGTCAGGGAACTCCGGTTACATTTAGCGAGTAAAGCGTGGACGGCGTCGTACGATGAACCCCTTGATGGCGGGGTTGCTGACGTGGCCAAGCACTTCACAGCGTTGTTGAGAGCAGCAGAACGTCGACGGGTGGGCATTGCCCTACGAGCGCATCGCTAATCAGAAATCCTGCGAGGTCAAGCGCTCGTACATTGAGGCGTACAAAGCTGCCGTCTCATCGATAACCGATTGAGGCAAGGCGGGAATCGGAGGATCCTCGGCGCCCGTATCGCGAGCCGTCTGGAGTTCTGCCTGGTGGCCCGTTTCGATGTAATGCGTTCGAACAAATTCCTTTGACAATTCAATGCACTCGCCGTTTGCGTAGGCCTCAGCATCCCACCAGCGGTCTTCGTCCAAGGTTCCGAAGGTGTCGACCAACACAACTTCCCGGTTGGCTCCCAAAGCGAATTCTTTCTTGCCGTCAACGTGAATCAAACCGTTCTTGGCGGCTTCTTGCTCAATGATGGCGTCAACGGCAAGGGCAGCAGCGACGATTTTCTCGTATTCTTCTTCCGTGATGTTGGAGATTTCAAGTGCTTCTTCTCGTCCAATATTGCGGTCAAACGCTTCAAATTTGGTGGTGACCTCAACGAAAGGCTCGGCCAATTTCACACCGTACTCGCAATCTGGAGCAACACCCAAGGCTTCTGCCGACAACTCTCCCCGCTGGAATCGGCGCCATGCAGAACCTGAGAGGTAATGGCGAACAATCACTTCAAGAGGGACAAAGACCCACTCCATATCTCGTGGAATAGCCCCGGGCTCTTTGATGACCTTGACTTTACGAACCAAACAGCGGTCTGGTGCGTTAACCTCAATGAGGTGGGTTTTGCAGATCCCAGCCTCTTCAACAAGCTTGAACCAGTGCGCTGTGGTTCTGTTGAGGGATTCGCCCTTCCGAGGAATCAACGAGGGGATGATTTGGTCAAAGACCGAAATTTGATTTGTGAATCTGAATTCGTAGGTATCCGGGTCGTCGGTTGACCACACTTGCTTCACTTTGCCTTGATAGAGCATTTCTCCCATGGTTAGGAACCTTTGAAATCAGCCTTTGAACATTTCACATCACGCGGATGGACGGTTCAAAGGAAGCCTAAGGCATCCTCAATCCGATTGAGTTCTGGCCCCGTTGTGTGTGTTCCACTGATAGCCCCCGTGTTGGATGCACAAACGCCAGCCCCAACATAAGGCGAACCGAAAGAGACAGTCCCGACCATGGGTTTGACGCCGAGCACTTCCTCGATGAGCATGGCTTCATCGGGCGTGACGTCAGGGTGAAGCAACACACCTTGGTCGTTAGCCACAGCCAAACTTCCAACGACATCTTGGCCGGCCACTGTAGTGGAGGCGACATCAACAGCCAACACCTCAGCGAGGATTTCCAGGCCTTCATGTGGGATGCTCGGTGAAGCGATGGCCCCTTGCTCATTGACGACAAGGAGGTTTCCAGCAGTGTTCACACCGCCTTCCATCACCACGACATCACCGTAGGCTGTCAATTGGTCAATATCGCCCTCAGTAGCAATATCTGCTACGGCAATGCCACGGCTGTTGCCACAGACCAAGGCACCGACCAGGCTTGAGCCACCAATGGTCATGGGGTGCAATTCCAAACCAAGGCAGGTTTCGAGGATTTCAACGGTAGGTTCGGGTAATTCAGGAGGATGAAAGAGGACACCGCCGACACTGGCAAGATGGATACCCGCTTGGTCGCTTCCAAAAATGTCGACCGTGTCTATTGGCATGTGCTCATCCCGACCTTTTCGTGCGAGTTCTAAAACGTGGTGTTTGGTGATTTGCTAGAACGCAAAAAAGGCCGGCCTCCAAAGGAGGTCCGGCCTTAAGCGCCCTT
>DAGF01000034.1 GCA_002495645.1 Euryarchaeota archaeon UBA549 | reverse complement strand
ATGGTCCCGCCGCCGTCCACAAGTTCAATTTCCATGGCTCCAAATTCTGGTTCAGGCGATTCGCGAGCATCGCCACCATAGTGTCGGGCCATGAATTGGTGACCTGCACAGATGCCGAGGATGGGGATGTCGAGTTCAAGGAACGCGCCGCAATTTCCAAGTTCGCCCGTCAGGCCAACCCTTGCTGCGCCCCCCGAGAGGATGAGGCCGTCCAGTTCGCGGAGTTCCTCAACGGGCGTGGTGTTGTCGATGATCTGCGTGTCCACCTTGAGGTATCGGAGCATGCGCCATTCGCGGTGCGTCCATTGGCCCCCGTTATCAACAACATCAATCACGAGGGGTTTGTCAGCCATGCCGCTCACTCTCCCAGATGTGGTTGAGGAACGACCATGAACATGCCGATAGGAAAGGGCGGGGGTGCACGCTCACGGAAGCCGAGCGCGTATCAGCGGTGGTGGACTGTGATGGCGCCACAGACTTTGCACCAGACTTTGATACCGTCCTTGCGAGGAGGGATGCCAGCGATGTTAATCCTAGCACCGCAAACGCACTTCACGATGTTCTCCATGGTTCATGGGAACCAGCGGTGCTTCATGAATTGAACGCTTCATTCCCATGCAATGAGGGTTTGAAACACGACCTTGATGCGGGTCGTTGAGAAATCTTTGATTTCAGAAACCCGTGTCTCCTTGGGCGTGCCCCCGGCGGCTCGGACAAGTCGTTCCAATTGTTCTACGCGAGTATCGATGGTGGTTCGTTCGATGATGGCCCAACCGCGCAACAAGCCTTCGCCGTGCGGTACGAAGAGGGGGAAGAGATCAGGAAGATGTTCGAAGCTGTCGTGAGGCAGGTTGACGAGGACCACGTCTGCTTTTCCGCGAAGTTCTGGCTCGTCCTTCCACGTTCGGGCGTCTTTGCACAGCACCGTGGCCGGGGTGAACTCCGTGTCGATTTTTCGCGACCATCGAGCGATGTTTTGGCGCATCAAGTCCACGGCTTTTGGATTCAAATCCCCGGCAAGATAACCCTGCAGAAGGTCGGTGTCTTTGAGCAAGAGCACGAACGACGGCCCCACGCCCGCGTACGGGTCGGCGACGACCACGGGGCGGTTGAGGCGTTGGCGGAACGCCCGTACCTCGTCGTGAGTTTTCTTTCGTTGGTGTGCAAGTCGGGCCGAGTAGTACACTTCGCCGGGGTCAACGTCGACCACCTGGTCGTTTTCTTTGACCCGGGTTTTTGTCGTCGTGCTCCCGTCTCGGCTGTGAATGGGGGTGAGGTCGCGTACGCGGAAATCACCCATAACTCCATCATCCGCGCATACCAGCCGGAGGGGAGGGATTTGAGCGAGCATCGCTTCGGCGATGGCTTGAGCGTGGGGCTCAGCTTTCTCTTCCAGTTTGAGAATGAGAATATCGCCCATAATTTCGTATGAACTCGGCCAGGTGGATTCTGGCAGGGACTGAAGGTGCTCGGGGAGGTGTTCCGTCCAGTGCGTTGGGCCCCGATTTCTGGGTTCGACCTCCACATGTGGAAAGCCCTCCCAACACGCATCGCCCTCGGCCGGCGCATCGTCGGTAAGTGGAAGGCCACGGTGGTGTTCACCGACCACGACCACCCCGGTCTGAGCGAGCCATCCATTGGCCCTGCATCGCTGCAGCCACACCTGTGTCTGCTCGCTCGGCACGCTCAAATGACGCATGGCCCTCGCCCTGTCCAAGCGTCTCGGAGGTTTGAGCATGGCGGCCAGCGAATCCCCTTCCCTTCCCGATACGGGATTGTTGCTGGTCGGCATGGGGATGGGTCGGCTGGAAGGCATGACGCAAGAAGCCCTCGACGCCGCCACAAAGGCCGACCACCGTCGTTACGAGGCCTACACGGCGCTTTGGCCCGAAGCTGAATTGAGCCGGCTTGAGGAGGTCATCGGTTCGGTTCAACGCGTCATGCGCCCCGAGGTGGAAGAGCCGGACGAACTCTTTGCGCTCGCCAAGCAGTCCCTTGTCGCACTCCTGGTCGTGGGCGACCCGTTGCAAGCGACGACACACGTGGACCTGCAACTTCGAGCCCGGGAAATGGGCGTGGAATGTCGCGTGTTTCACGGCATTTCCATCACCTCTGTGGTCACCGGTGCGGTGGGGCTTTCCAACTACAAATTCGGACGGCAAACGACGCTTACCTACCCCTACGGGGACTGGATTGCCACCTCTCCGCTGGAGGTGCTCGCTTCCAACTGGGAGCAGAATCTTCACACCCTTGCGCTGCTGGATCTGGACCCCACGGGCCTCGGTACAGGCGATCAACAGCCCATGCGCCCCGAAGACGCCGTTGAGTCCATGCGCCTGATGTGGGAGAAATTGCAAGAGACGGGGGATGAGCCGCTGTCCGAAGACCATGTTCGGTTGGCGTTCCGCCAAATGGCCTCGAAACTCTACTTGCAACAGAACTTCGATGAAATCCCTGTCGTCCTGTGTGCCGATATGGGCACGCCCGACCAGTCCATCGTCACCACCACGCTCGGCGCTTTGGGTGAGGAAAAGGGGGGTCGCTTGAACAGTCTCATCTTCCCCGCGGGCACGGGTGAGGTTGAAGAGAAGGCCGTTCTTCGTTGGAAGCGGGGTGAATGAGATGTTTGGCTTGTCCGACGAAATCGTCTTGTTGCTCTCGTTCCTCCTGTTCATGAGTTTCTTCGCAGGTGTCGGCCTCGCTTCCATGCGAGTCAAACAGGACACCACGGACGACTATCTGGTGGCAGGCCGTGGCATGCATCCCGCTTTGGCAGCCCTGAGCGCGGTCAGTACGTGGAACTCCGGCTACATGTTCATCGGGTTCATCGGGTTCATTTTCGTCCAAGGCTACTCGGGAATTTGGATCGGCTTGGTCTCGACCTTGGGGCAAGCCGTCGCTTGGATTTGGATCTACAAGTTCATCCAAAAGGAAGGGAACGAGCGCGGTGTTCGCTCCCTTTCCTCGTTGGTATCGAAAACCACAGGTGCGCCTGAAGCCAAACTGGCGGGCATTCTTTCAGTTATTTTCCTCGCCATTTACGCAGCAGCTCAACTGGTCGCTGGTGGCGTGGCGCTTCGAGCCATGCTCGGTTGGTCGGAAGTTGCTGGCATCCTCATTGGATTTGTGTTGGTCGTCGCCTATTGTTATGCGGGCGGTATTCGTGCTTCCATTTGGACCGACGCAGCGCAATCCTGCGTCATGATCGTCGGCTCATCCATCCTCTGCTATGTCGCGGTCTCCGAAGTTGGAGGCTTGTCCGGGCTTCACAACTCACTCAAGGACATTGACCCAGGAATGGTCAACCTGTTCCCTGCCGACCTGACCTTTGGTGTGACGTTGTGGATCGGTGCGTTCTTCCTCGGGGGCCTCGGGGTCGCGGGCCAACCCCAAGTGGTCTCTCGCGTGATGACCCTCAAAGACGACAAGGATCGCAAGGAAGCGGCCATCTGGTTCTTCGTTTGGCAGACGCCGTTCATCGCCCTCATGTTCATCATCGGACTGGCGTGCCGTGCTATTTTCCTCGACCTTGACGCCTCCCAAGCCCAAGACGGGTTGCCGTTGTTGGCGATGGAGGTGCTCAATCCATTCCTCGCCGGTGTCATTCTCGCATCCATTTTCGCAGCGACCATGTCCACCGCCGACAGTCAAGTGCTGGCCTGCACCGCGGCCATCACCGATGACGTCAAGCCCGAATGGGCGCAAGAGCACAAAACCACGAAACTCGTCACCATGGTCATCGCTGTCTTCGTCACCGTCATCGCACTGGGCGGCCAACAATTCCCCGGCTTTGGCGACTCCGTCTTCGCCTTGGTTGTGCTTGCCGTTTACGGTTTGGGCGGCATCTTCGTGCCGTTGCTCTTGATTCGCATGATGGGGTACGAACCCGATACACAACACACCATTTGGATGATGGTAGCGGCCTTGAGCGCTGTTGTCGTCTGGAGCCTCAGCCCGTATGGTGCGGATATTTTCCCATCCATCCCCGCCATGAGTGCGGCGTTCGCCACCCACTTCATTCTCTGCTGGAAACGTGAAGAGTCCAATGCAGAACCGCTCGGCCGCTACAGCCTGCCAACCCAGCGCACGACGACCATTGGGGCCGTGGTGATCTTGGTGCTCTTCGGTGCGCTCGAAGGCACCTACCTGGCTGTGGCGCCCGAATCTTCGGATGCCTCTGGAAACGATTCGTATCAACTGTCCTACACGGTCAGCCAGTGGAGCCAATCCGAGACGTTCTCGCTGACCGACGGTGATACACAGACCTTTGAAGTGGCCATTGACGATACGATGACTGCTGTGCTGCTCGCAGAACTCAGCATCACCTACACCGATACGGGTGAGACCGTCACCGCCGCCTGCGATGAAGTGGTGACCACCCCCGACTACAGTGGCTTAGCAGGGCCTTTTTCTGAAAGTGATGACAGCATGAAATCCACTACGGCTTGCGATACGACCACCGTCGTAGGAAGCATTCGTCCCAACGCCGACCTCAATCAATACGCAGCCGAAGGTGCTGGCGACTATACGTTGAACGGAACTGAAAGCGACCTCATCGATGTACTCACCATGCTCGGAAAAGCCCCCGAGATGATGGGTTCCTTGACCATGGACGTGGCCCTCAACGCCAACAACGGCAATCCATTCGGCGGCGATAACAGTGAATCGGTATCGGTCACCTTGACGATGCTGGTGTTCCAACCCAGCGGCATGGCGCCGGTCACAGCGTGAACGTCATGCCTTGCTGGCCAACCGTCCACCCCATGTCCATGAGCGTTTGATGTTGCTCAGATGTGGTGTTGTAGAGCGGGTTGGTGTGGTTGAGATGAATGAAAATGATGTCTGGGTCGCCGTCCCTTCGCGGCCCAAGCCGTTCAAGTGATTCGGCCACGGGTGGGTGGGGCACCTCAAGTTGGGAGCGCCCCGAGAGTTCGTCGCTGCTCCAGAAGGTGCCGTCCACCAGCGCCACATCGACCTTCAACTGAGTGAGCCATTCTCGAATCGTTGATACGCCGTGATGGGCAAGTGTATCGTCCCAGCGGTCGTGGTCTGGAAGGAAAAGGACGGAACGATTCGGTCCACGGACAACAAAGGCGTGCATGTCGGAGAGTTCGGCCCGGTGGGGGACGGCTATCGGCTCAACATGAACTTCATCGGAAAGTGCATGGGATACGCCTGAGGAAATGGAGGTCGTTGAGAACACACCCTGGTCGAGCATGAGGGCCCATTGTGGTGTGCGCTCGATGAGGTTCTGCATGGACGAAGAGACGTAGAGGTTGAGGCCGGACGCGTTGAGCGTTTCACGGCCGAAAAGACCCAGCCCGTCCACGTGGCCAAAATGGGCGTGGGTGAGGAGAACTGAACGAAGTGGAGGGTGCCCCCAAATACGAAGTTGTTCACCCAAGGCCCGCGTGGCTTCAATGAGGTGGCCTTGGCCGTGTTCGTCAACGATGCCCAAACTGACGGGGTGCTGGACGTCTTCAGGACCAAGGCCCTCACAACACGGACGCTGGCAACCCGGGTGCGGACGGCCGCCGTCTTGAGCGATTCCAAGCAGCGTCACCGTCGGCATGGGTGTGCCCATGGGGGACACGAACATGAGCCCTTTCACGCGAAGGTCTCAAACCTCACCACCAAACCCGTCGTGATGGGGGAACTCAGTGCCGGCGCCGTCGAAAGTTGAGTTCCCCGGTCAAAAAAAGACCAAAGCGAGGATGCGTGGGACCAAGCAGGCCAACGAAGCAACGGCGAAAAAACTCGCTCGAGAGTTGGGCCAATTCAGAGAAAATCCACGCAGCCATCTTCCCGCCATGTTGTTCTCCGGAAGGCTCCGGTGGGGACGAACCGACCCGGTGACGAAGACGCTCTCGGAAATTGAACGAATCATCAAGAAAAAGGACGATTTGAAGTGGTTGCAAAAGCGAATGATGGCCAAGCGTGGTGATGATGTTGCCAAAGCCTTCGCCGGCTCCCTGCACGCTTCGCACGACGAACAATTCACGATGGTAGGGCAGTTCAATTCTTCTTCGTTTGGTTCAGGGTCCTATGTTCGCCGAGGTGACGGGAAGCCCGGTTATCTGGCGGGCATCCAAAACTACGCCAACTTGACGCTGCGCATGCTTCCTTGGGAAGACCACGCTCGCCGAGGCATGTATTTCTTCAGCTGGGACGGAGGCTTTGTCTGCACCGGGCCCAACCCAAACCCGCCCGAGGAATGGTTGAGTGATGTCCTGAAACGGTCGAGATTTGAGTTGATCAGCACCGAAGTTGATGGCCGTACCGTATGGACAACTGAAGGATTGGACCCAGAAGGTGTGGTTGCAGGGCGAGCATCGTCCACCGGGCACGTCGCATTGCGCTTCCACCACGGACCTGTGGTCGGTTTGGGACTTGACGCTCTCGAAACCTTCCAAAAGAAGGATTCGCCATTTGTTCACCACCTCGCCCTGTCCATGCTTCCGCCGCTGTTGCCCTCCATTCTCACCATGGACGCTCATTGGACACCGGAAGGGTGGCCAGAGGGGCAAACGCTCCCACAACCTTGTCTCGACGGTATCGAAAAGGTGATTGACGCCTGGCAAGGCCTGACCATGAACGAAGGCATCGTAGCCTCGGCCATGAAGCAGACCGTCATGGAAAGCATCGACGAAGGTGTGCTCGTTGGCGAAACTTGGCTTGACGGAACGGACCTCGAGACGTTGGAAAACGCCTTGGGTCCAATGGGCGGCTCAAACGAGGAACGTTTGCTGGCCGCTGAGATTCTCCGACTCGCTCTCACCGAACCTCATGAAGACAGTATTGGCTTGCGAATTGAGGCCAAAGGCAGCCCCGAACAACGCGAAGACCGTTGTATTCGCATCATGAAGAGCGCTTCGTGCGGTGATGTCCTCACCGCTTTTTGGCCCACGCACGGCCACGAGGCACTGGCCGTCCTCGGCCTGGAAGGCGATGACGCCGAGACCATTTGGAAAGAGCAACGAGACTCGCCCAAACCCTTTGGAAAATTCCTCAAGGGCCTTGACCAAGCCAAAGCCCTCGCTCAACAAAAAGCTCGCTTCCCCTCGAAAGAAAATGCGGGCCTTGCCGCCGGCATGATTCACAACTACATCGTGGCCGGCCTGACCCAAGGCATGGGTTCAGTCGAGCGGAAAGCCACGGCACGACACGCTTCACTGGACGAGGCTGCCGCGGCATGGGCGTGGCTGGTAGCGGTCGGGCGTTCCGGTGGACAAGAATGGCACTTCGAAAACAACGCCCGGGACCGCGGCGGTGTTTGGGCCGTCCCCACCACCGAACTCTGGACGATTGGGAAACAGCTCGTCGATGCTGATGAAGCCGAAATCCCAGAACTTCAAGAAGCGTGGAAGACCACGTTTGAGACACTCAAAACAACCACAGGAAGTTCCTGATGGGTGAATTTCTCTACGCAGACAATGCGCCTTCAATATCGGCCCAGAGGTCTTCAACATCCTCGATACCGATGCTGAGCCGAACAAAGCCAGGAACCACGCCAGCCGCCACTCGGATGTCTTCGGGGACGGACATGTGGCTGGAATTGAACGGGCATTCAATGAGCGATTCAACGCCACCGAGGCTGGTGGCTTCGTAGATGATGTTCAGTTTTCGCATGAAGTCGAGGGCTGCTTGGTCGCCGCCCTTGACAACGAATGCGACCATCCCAGAACCATGAGGTAGGATGCGTTGCGCCACTTCGTAATCGGGGTGGCTTTCCAACTTGGAATGGTACACACGCTCGATGGCGTCGTGAGCCTCAAGCCGTTGGGCGAGAGTGTGGGCGTTCTCGCAAATCCGAGGCATGCGAACATCCAACGTGCGCATTCCGCGCTCGAGCAGATAGCATGAATGTGGGTCGGGGGCTGCACCAAAGTGCATCTTGCACCTGAAGATTTTCGCGATCAGTTCCTTTGAACCGACCACGGCGCCACCCAAAATATCGGAATGACCACCCAAGTACTTCGTCGTGGAGTGAATAACGAGGTCAACGCCCATCGTGAGCGGTTTGCAACCCCACGGCGAAGCGAAGGTGTTGTCGATAATCAACAGAAGGTTGTGACGCTTGGCCACGTCCACCATGGCCTCGACATCGCACACCTTGAGGACAGGATTTGTCAAGGTCTCGATGTAGAGAAGTTTCGTGTTGTCTTGAATGGCGGCTTCGTATGACGAAGGGTCTCGCATATCGGCCATCGTTGTTGAGAGGCCAAAGCGGGAAAGTTCCTCGGTGAGCAGTCCGTAGGTGCCGCCGTAAATATCTGCACTGGCGACCATGTGGTCGCCTTCGTTGAGCAGGGCGAGAAGGGTGGTCGAAATGGCGCCCATGCCCGATGAAAAGGTCTCGGCATCCTCGCCATGCTCCATCGCTGCCAATTTCTGAGCCACGGCGTCCGAATTGACGTTGGAAAGACGCGCATAGAGAAGGGTGTGTTGCGCGCCGGCTGCCCAACCCGCATAGCGTTCGTCGGTCAATTTGTAGGTCGATGATTGGAAGATGGGTGTATTGACGGCGTCGCCGATGTGTTGCGTGCCGCTGTGAACGGCGCAGGTGGCAAAGCGAGTGGATTCTTTTTTGTCCGGCATGCGCATCTCCGTTTTTCTCCAGCGAAACCCGCTCTTTGAACGCTTCTACACGGAAGCCTGAGGCTCGGATTGATCATCTGAATCCGGGGATGTAATTTCCACCAATATGTTTCCGAACAAAAGCACGCCGCCACCAAACGGAATCCACCACGTCCAACTCACGAGGCCAAGCCCCAAACCAAAGATAGTGGCCCATACCGGTTCAAAGGCGTAGATGATGGCGGCTTGTACCGGATGCATGTGGCGCTGAAACATGTTTAACGCCATCAGGCAAAAGAACGACCCTCCCAAGCCCAAGAGGAATACGGGCACCAGCACTCCCTCTCGGGCCAAAACATCGCTGACCATGGTGGTGGCATCAGCGCCACTTGATGCAAGTGCGAGGAGCAACGAGCCGCCCCCGACCACGATAAAGGAGGTCAGCGTCAACATCAACGGGTCAAATTCCAAGGTCAACTTCTGTGTGAAGATGATGTGAAGAGCGAAGAAAAGAGCGCACATCACCGTGATGATCTCGCCCCAGCCCCACGAAAGGTGTGGTGGGCCTTCGATGAAGCCCGCGCCGATGGTCGCCATCAAAACGCCCCAGTAAAGGGCCCGTCGCGGTGGGTGTTCGCTCATGCGCATGGTCAGCAAGGCCGTCATAACAACGTACAGCGATGTCAAGAACGCTGAGGTTGAAGGGTTGATGTCGTTCAAAGCGACCATTTGGCTGACGAAACCCACCAGCATGAGGCCGCCGAGAATTGAGCCGCCCTTCCAAATGGATGATGAGCGAAGGCCGGCCCTGGCCTTTGGAAAGAAGGCGAGCACGAGCACCATCGCAATGAGGAAGCGGAGGGCCACGAGCAGAGCGACCACGGAAAACGTCCCAAAGGTCTCAATTTCAACCTCCAAGGCGTTCAAGGCTTGTTTCATCCAAATGAAGGTCGCGCCCCAAACGAGGGTTACGGCCAACAAAACCAACGCGGCTTTGCGACGTTGGGGTTCGAACGACGTTGTCGCTTCGACGGTAGCGTCATTCATGCCCTTCGCAGGGGCCCACGGGTCATGAGGGTGGTGGTGTTTGAGCCTCCCTCATCCATACCCTCAAAGAGCGCCCCCCATCCATGGAAATCATGGGCGAGCCACGAACGGGAGCGGACGTGGTTTGGAAGCACCCCATCGAGTCCGGCCCTGCTCCAAAAACCGGCGAATCCTTTGACAGCATCGTGGTCGGAGGAGGGCCTGGTGGTTCGGCAGCAGCGGGCTATTTGGCCATGGAAGGTCAACGCGTGTTGCTCGTCGAAAAAGAGACGTGGCCACGCGACAAAATCTGTGGCGACGCCGTGGGCGGCAAATCACTCAGCCACGTAAAGCGCCTTGGCGTCAAAGAGACGTTGGAAAGCACGCCCCACTTCCGCGTGACCGGTATCGTCTTCTCTTCACCCAAAGGCCACAGCGTCCGTGTAGCGCTGCCCGAAGAAGACGTGCAACGGCTTGAAGCAGGCTATTCGCTGCCTCGTCAACAATTTGACCACCTCCTGTTCAATCAGGTCCAGCAACTCGTTCGAGACGCGGGTGGAGCGGTGATTCAGGGCGGCGATGTCCGCGACGTCCTGTACGACGATGGTAATGGTGGCGAAGACCCCGGGAAAGGAAGTGGTTCTGCTCGACACGCCCGCGGCGTCGTTGTTCGCGTCGGTGGGCGAAAGGGTGAGGAATTGACATTCCACGCCCCAAACATCGTCGGTGCTGCTGGTTATCGCTGCCCGGTGGCGAAATCCATGCTCGAAGAAACCTACGAAGAGCCCATGGTTGACCGTTCGCATTACTGCGCCGGCTACCGAGAATATTGGCGCGGCGTGAAAGGTTGTGAAGACAACGTTGGCGATATTGAGATTCATTTTGTTGACACGGTCATCCCAGGCTATTTCTGGCTCTTCCCAGTAGCCGAAGGTGTGGTCAACGTCGGTATCGGGATGGTGATGTCGCTGCTGGATAAGCAATCCAAGAAGCTCAAAGCCCTCCAAGCTGAAGTCATCGCAGAGCATCCGCTGTTCAAGGACCGATTTGCTGAGGCTTCGATGATTGCCGGCACCGGCAAGGGTTGGCAACTGCCGTTTGGCTCGCCGAGAAAAAAGGCCAGCAATCAACCTCGTCGCTCAGCAAGCAAGGGGATTTACCTCGTGGGCGACGCTGCATCCTTGGTTGACCCGTTCAGTGGAGAAGGGGTTGGTAATGCGCTCGTCAGTGGCGAAATGGCTGCGCTGCACATCCTCCAAGGAAAAGAGCCAGAAGAATATCAGGAGGCGCTTTGGAAGGCGTTGGGCCCGGAATTGACCAACTCGTTCCGCATGCAAAAAATGAGTCGTCGGGCGTGGTTGCTCAACTGGTTTGTCGGAAAAGCCTCGAAAAAGCCCGCCATTCAAGAGATGATGACGGAAATGATCGCCAGCAAAGAAGCGCAGGAAAATCTCCACTCCCCATGGTTCATGTTCAAGACCTTGATGTTCTAAGGTGGCACCATGGACGCATCCCTTTCGGGCATTGACGCCGTTTTTCTTGACCTTGACGGGACCATTTACTTGGGCGGTGAACTGATTGATGGCGCTGAAGCCTTTCTCGAGCGATGCAAAGAACAAGGCGTCCAACGCTACTTTCTTTCCAATAATTCATCCAAATCGGTCGCCCAGTACTTGACAAAGCTTCACGCCCTCGGTCTTGAAGCCACGGAGGACGATGTATTGCTCTCAACCCACGACCTGTTGGCCTGGTTGCAAAAGAACGGCATTACGAAGACGTGGTTGGTTGGTACAGAAGGCATGCGCAGCATGCTCGAAGCGATAGGGGTGGAGACACGGAGCCCAACCCCCGAATACGTGGTGCTGGGTTACGACACGGAGTTAACCTACGAGAAAATCGCTCAAGCCAGCATCCACATGCATGCAGGTGTGCCGCTCGTCGCCAGTCATCCCGACATGGTCTGCCCCAGTCCTGACGGTGGCTTGCCGGATGTCGGTGCTTATCTTGCCATGTTCAAAGTGACCACCGGTGTCGAACCAGAACACATCACGGGCAAACCCAACGCCGGCATGATCCTTCACAAAATTGAGGCGCTCGGCCTGCAACCCGAACGTTGTGCCATGGTGGGCGACCGACTCTACACGGACATGGCGATGGCGACGCGCGCGGGTGTTGTGGGGATTCTCGTCCTTTCCGGCGAGGCAACGCAAGCCGATGTTGACGCGTTGCCCGATGGGGCTGAACAACGACCCTCCATCATCGTGGGCAGCGTGGATGAACTCTTGCGGTGAACAGCATGAAACTCTCCCAACGTTGGAAATGGTGGCGGGAACGACGGAGGCATCATCCTCCCGATGACATTCATCGTGCCGGTGAATTGGCCGAGCAGCGGCTTGCGAAAATCAGCCGGGCTGCGGGAAAGAAGAACGGTTGGCACATCTTTGAATCCGTGCGCATACCCGATGCTGAGCAGGGTGGAAAGCGAGAAATCGACTTGGTCATTGTCGGCGGAAACACGTTGCTCGTGGTTGAGCAAAAACACTGGTCGGGGTCCTTTGAAATCAACGCCGAGGAAGAATTCATCCAGCACCGGAAAAACGGGACGACCCACAATCACAGCACCGTCAACCAGCGCATTGCTCGGAAGTCTCGGATGCTCGTGGCGATGCACAA
>DAGF01000108.1 GCA_002495645.1 Euryarchaeota archaeon UBA549 | reverse complement strand
TCGCAGTCCACGTTGAGGGCAATGGGCCCAAGCGCCTCCAAATCAACGGCGGCACGGAGAGAACGAGCGATGAGCCGCTCAATCTCTTGTGTGCGGCCCTTTGCGCCTCGGCGCTCACGACGGAAGCGGGAATCGGTGGAACCGGGGAGGAGCGAGTATTCGGCGTGAACCCAACCCTTGGTGGCGTCGCGCGGGAACCAGCCGGGTAGGCGGGCTTCCTTGGTGCAGCAGGCAAGAACGACGGTATCGCCTTGCTTGTAGAGCACGGAAGCAAGGGCGTTAGGGGTGAAGTCCAGCGTCACCTCGGGCGTTCGCATTTCATCGTTGGCTCGGGAAAGGTTGAGTTCGGTTTTGAATTTCGCCATGGTGCGGGCTAAGGTGTGGGCTTCATCAAGCCTTCTCAAGCGCCAAACGACGGCACGGGCAGGTTGAAAGTGTGTCTTCCGTTCCGTCTCTTCATGCCTCAACCCCAAGCCGTTATCTGCGCTGTGGCACGCACACCCATCGGGAAATTCATGGGCACGCTGTCCTCAATGAGTGCGGTTGACCTGGGTGTCCTCTCGGTCAAGGAACTCCTCAACAGAGCGGGGATTGAACCCGGTAGCGGCTTGGTCGACGAGGTGGTGTTTGGACAGGTCTTGCAGGCTGGTGCCGGACAGAACCCTGCTCGTCAGGTTGCTTTGGGTGCAGGTTTGCCCGTTTCAACACCCTGCGTGACCGTTAACAAGGTCTGTGGGTCTTCGCTCAAGGCGGCGATGATGGCGGCCAACAGCATTCGTGCTGGTGAATACAAGGCGATCATCGCCGGTGGTATGGAGAGCATGAGTAACGCCCCACAACTCTTGATGGGGCAGCGAAAAGGCGCCAAAATGGGTAACTCGACGCTGGTGGATTCGATGATTCACGATGGCCTGTGGGATGTCTACAACGATGTTCACATGGGCACGACCGGAGAAACGGTGGCCAAGGAATGCAACATTGACCGCACCACCATGGACGCCTTTGCCGTGCGAAGTCAACAACGGGCGGCCACGGCCTGGGAAAACGGCTGGTTTGACTGGGAGACCTTTGCTGTGGAGGTTCCTCAACGCCGAGGCGACCCCGTTGTTTTGGCCAACGACGAAGGCGTGCGCGGTGCGACCACGGCCGAATCCCTTGCTGGCCTCCGCCCGGTTTTTGACAAAAACGGGACCGTCACTGCTGGCAACGCCAGCACCCTCAACGATGGAGCCAGCGCCGTCCTCATCGCCGAGGCAGAATTTGCCAAGTCCCAAGGATGGGAAATCATCGCCACCATCGAAGATTACTGCACTTCGGGTGTAGAGCCCGCTCGGGTCATGAGCGCCCCCATTCCTGCGGTGCAAACGCTGCTTGAGCGCAACAACCTCGACGTGCTTGCCGTGGACGTGTACGAACACAACGAAGCCTTCGCCTCTGCTTCTTGTGCCGTTGCTCAAGAGGTTGGCATTCCCGAGGATCGCTTCAACCTCCACGGCGGCGCCGTCAGCCTCGGCCATCCCCTCGGCGCAAGCGGTACCCGCTGCCTCATCACGATGCTGGGTGTCATGCGGCGGCTGGAAGCAACATCGGGTATCGTCACGCTTTGTCTCGGTGGTGGCAACGCCGTCGCCATGTACGTTCGCCGGCCAGAGTGAGTCTCATTCGCGCTTGAGCAGGGACAACACGTTTTCTGGTGGACGGCCAATGACGGCCTGCCCGTCAACGATGAGAATCGGTCGCTCCAAGGCTCGTGGATTGCTTCGCAACAGGGCCATAACATCCTCCGGGCCGTTGATGCTCGTCATGGCTTCAGGACCGGCTTCTTTCTTGCGAACCACATGTTCGAGCTGGGCAATAATGGGCAGGTCGGCTTCATCCACACCCGTTTCGAGATACCTGATCACGTTCACTTCAACGCCCCGCTCTTCGAGCAGTGCGAGGGCTTGCCTTGATTTTGAGCACCGGGGATTGTGGTAGAAGCGCATGATGTGGCCACCGCCGTCGAAGTCATGAAGGCATTGGGTTCGTGATTCGTTCTCGCACTCACTCTTCTTCGGAAGATGGCGGCGTGAGTATGCCGTACTCCTCAACCACATCGCAGGCGCCGGGCAGCACGGCGAGTAAGTCATCGGTTGACAGTCCGGTGTTGCGGTAAATTTTGTTGGCGAGTTGATCTTTCTTGGTCATGCCCGGGGTCAAAATGGCATGGCGAGGGCACATGTTTTGGATGTGCTCGGGCGTACCCGTCACCACCATTGGCACACCGTTGACGGCGATGATACCGATACCGATGCGGACATCCATGTCCTTGTACCATGTTCGTTGGCCGCGAATCACGAAAGCACCCTTGCCGACGAATTCCCCGGTCTGGGCAGATTTGGAAACTTGGGCGGGTTTGACGCTATAGACCGTGCCATGGGCGCCACCTCCATTCCATGCCCGACTCCACGAGAGCGCCAGCACGGCTGCCTGCTGGAGTTTCTGTTCGTCAAGCGTGGGCGTCTCCAATTTGTCCACCAGGCGGTAAGCGGGAATGTCGGTCGGAAGGTGCGTTGGCCGGCGTTCCTCAAGGGCAAACCCTTGGCTGGCTCGCAAACTGCACGAGGGGGCGCCGTGGAGGTCGGCGTGGAGGTACATGTCTTCGCCCGAGAGGTGTTTTTTGACGACAGCGTCGTTGCCTTTGGCGTCCTTTCCTCCTACGATGAGGTGCCCGCCTTCGACCATTCCCCAGCGATGCTGTTCAAACCACATACGTTTGCTGCGCTTGAGACGATTGAGTTTCCCGCTGGCCTTCTGTTTGGCTTCGTTCTTTCGTGCTCGCTTGAGCTTGCGTTCGGTCTCCCCAAGGGCTTGCACCGCACCCGAGGTCTTGTTCTTCTGTTTGCGAGCCGACTCAAAATAGCGCTGCGCATTTTGGTGGACGGTGGCGTCGAGTTCCAGCAACACCTGAGGGCCCTTTGCTTCCCCCTCTTCATCGGGAAGAACGACCGTGATGGTCCGCTCAGCGGGAGCAGCGCTGACAATCCAGGGGATGCCTTTGATGGCTTTTCGCACGGGGCTCCAACCGTCTCGTTCAACGGCTTCTTTGGTTTGTTCAAGCAGGCCCTCGACGTGGCTCCAATGTTCCTGAATCAGATGACCAAGCCGTTGTTGTTTCTCGATTTTTTCCGAAAAGCCTGCCAGTGCCTTTTCCTGCTGCGCCTTCCGGCGCTCCAAACGCTCCACTTCAGTCGATTGTCCCCGCCCTGGTCCGGCTTGCTCAAATCGCTCCTCTTCTCGTCGTTGCAAAGCATGGGCATCGTGCGTTCCTTTCCAAGTGTCGATGGCCTCACAAAGTGATGGAAAACTTACTTGGGGCATGTCGGCGTGTTGTGGGAGGAGAATCGGCGTTGCTTCGACCGAGCGATCAGCCAGCCAAACCTGTTGCTCACTCGCTGTCAATCCCTCATAGACGGGGCTCCAAGGGTCGGCATCATCCTCCCGCAATTTGAGAACGAGATGGCCCTTGTCGCTGTTATCCAGTTGAGATAGCAACGTCTGAAGGGCTGCGTAAACGACGGTTGCATCGGCTTCTTGCGTCGGAGAATTGGGCTCGTGCTTCGCAACAGCGCAGACCGCATTGGCGTGGGTGGCGCCCAAATTGACCTTCCCGCCGAGGGTGGAAACGAGGTCGCGGTCGGAGTCGTTGAGGAGGGCCTGCAGGGCTGCCTCATCGAGTTGGTAGGGGTCCATCGCAGGAGGTGGAGGTGCATACTCAACCCCTTTCTTCAGGGTTCGACCAGCATAGGATGCATGGGTCAGCGGTTGGATGATCACACCTTCTTGGTCAACCAGAATGATGTTTCCATCCCGAAACACTTCCACGTAGAGGGTTCGCTCCCCGTTTTTGGTGTCAAAAGAAAACGCCAGCACGCGGTCAAAGCCCACTTGCCTCACCCCGGTCAGTCGGGCGTTGCGCAGGTGCTTCCGCAAGACCATGGCAAACGGAGGCGGCGTCATGGGCATGGGGCGGTCCCGCTGTGAAGTGTAAATGCGGGCGCCACGGACAAACACGATGTCTCGCTGGTCCGCTTCTTTTGGATTGACACGAAGCACGATTTGCTCGTAATGGGGCATGTAGGCTTTCTTCACGTAGGCTCCCTTCAGGGCGTCCAGTTCGCGTGCCATCACGCGAAGGTCAAACCCGGACATGGCCTTCTTCATGGTTCCACCTTCATCGATTCCAAGCGCCGAGGTGTGATGAAGGTTTCAGGGCCATCTCACCTATCAAATGCTATTCCTCGCCCACATCCTCGAACTTCAACAAGACCTTTCCAATGTTCTTCGCGTCGTGAATGTACTGATGTGCAGCCTGCACGTCTTCTGCGTCAAAAACACGACCAACTATTGGCTCCAAATGGCCGGTTTCAATCCCCTCCACGATGCGAGCAAGTTGGCTGTGCATGACCGCTTCGTCGGACCAGGTGCCCATGTGGACGCCGAACACCGCGCGGTTTCTCGTCATCAAGCGGAGGGCATCAAATTTCGGTGTTTTCCGCAAGGCGAAGAAGGCCTTCAACAAGGACCGCTTTCCAGACGGCGCCGCCGCTGACAAACCGTAGGTGTAGAGCCGACCACCTTCAGCAAGACAGGAAAGGCTTCGTCGGAGGTTATCTCCCCCGATGGGATCCAAGACGTGGTCAACGCCTTTGCCGTCGGTCTCTGTCTTGACGATGGCGACGAAATCCTCGTTGTGGCGGTCGATGGGGCGTGCTCCATACTGTTCGATGATGTGATGTTTTGATTTGGATGACGTTGCCCAAACCTGTTGCAGTCCCGCCCACTTGCAGAGTTGCAAGGCAGCGGTTCCCACGCCTCCTGCACCACCGTGAACGAGCACTTTGTCATCAGGACGCAGATGGCCGAGGTGGTGAAGCATGTGATGGGCCGTCATGTAGGTAACGGGCGTGGATGCGGCTGCTTGGAGGGACAGGCCATCGGGAAGTGGAACGACGCGGTCGACCGAGGAGAGAACATAGCTGGCTTGGCCACCGTTACGCATGGCAACAACGACGCGCTGGCCGACCTCAAAACCGGACACACCGGGGCCAATGGCATCAATGACCCCACTGGCTTCGTAACCGGGGGTGAAAGGGAAGGCTGGTCGGGGCTGATAGAAGCCCATTCGCATGAGCAAATCTGCAAAATTGATACCGGCGTAGGCCACTTTGATTCGGACTTCCCCTTCACCGGGGGCTGGCGCTTCCATGGGTTGCGAGGTAATGGCGGATACTCCACCGGCTTTGGTGATGACAACACGCTTTCCCATCTTCATTCCACCATTTGCCACTCGGCTTTGAGTTGTTTGACATTGCCTGCTTTTTGATGAGCGAGCAAATGTGAGAGCGTTTGGTCAACAGCAAGACCTGGATGTGCATCGGGCGTGTCGGCGTAGGCGTGAGCGGCGATGTCTTGGAGGTGGCTGACACCTTCTCGCACAGCATCGAGCACACGGTCATGGCGAGCCATTCGGTGGGTGATGTAGTACTCAATCAATCGGTCGGGAATGGCAATGACGGGACCGTGGCTTGGGAAAACCAAGTGTGGCTTGAGTGCCTTGAGTCGTTCAAGCTGCTCGATGTACTCGTTCATGTCGCCCGTGTGAGGGGGGATGAGGATGGTGCCGATGCCGGCCACCATATCGCCAGCGACCAGGCCGGCATCGCTGAACAAACACACATGACCGGGGTGGTGTCCGGGCGTGATGAGCACCGTCCACGTTTGCTCGCCGAGTCTCAACTGTTCGCCATCGGTGAGAATCCGCTCACAGGGTACGGAGCGAGCGGTGTACTCGCTGCCCCAGACCGGGACATCAAAGGCTTCCTTCAGGAGTGACATGTCGGCGAGATGGTCGCTGTGGCTGTGCGTGAACAACACGGCGATGAGGTCTCCACGATGGCGGTCAACCGCCGTGGCCAACGCCTCCATGTCTTCGCGCATGCGAACAGCAGGGTCAACAAGAACAAAATCACCATCGGGGTCGCCCACGAGGTAGCAATTGGTGTGGTCTGCGGGAGGAAGGGTGGCGGTTTTGATGGGCACCACTTCCACGCCGTGGGCAAAAAGAATGGAGCGACGGCCCGGGAGCCGTTCAGCAATATCACTGGCCGCTTTGTTCATGTCTCGCTCACAGCGCTCAAGCGTACGCTCGATTTCCATCAGCAAGGTGACCACCGGCGGGGCGACCTTGATCTCGTGGGCTTTCCATCGTACGAGGATATCAACGGGTTTGGCCCACATGACCTCGGTGAATTCCGTTTGAGGTTCCAAATCGATGTCGGGGACGTTGGTCCAGTCCCCAAGGTGGAGGTGAAGAAAGGCGTTGTCAAATTGCACCGGACCGAAGGGCGGCGTGATGCGATGACTGAGGGTTTGAATGTGTGTGCGTTCGACCGGGAAGGCCCCCTCAAGAGCGAGGGGTAGCCACTGTTTCTTGTCTTTGACGATGGCAAGGCGCGCTGTTGGTTCAAGAGCGACCGCTCCAGCACCGGACGGCAGGAGGCCGAGTTCCTCACTCATTTCTCGCATGATGCAGGCGATGGAGGCCGCTTCTGGACCGGCTAAAGCCGGAATGGCTTCAACCGCAGCACGGTCAACCGATGAAACCCCGCCTCCGGGAAAGGCCCAGTAGTTCGGGAAGGCGCGCATGGTTTTCGCTCGCAAGCCCAGAAGGACTTCAACACCTTCCGGGCCATCACGAGTCAGCGTCATGGTGGCGGTGGGGCGTGGCGCTCCACGGGCACGTGAGACCACGTCGACGCCTTCGGGGACCTCACTCATACAACCGCCTCAACCACCGACCTTTCAAAGCCTTGTGAAGGCGAGGTTTGGGGTTCTTGGGTGGCGTCGGATTCAAATAAAACGGGCCAGAACCACAAGCATGGCTCATGACTCGGTGGAGGAACACCTTGCCGAGTTGGCCGAATTGGTCGCCCAGGCCGAGGCCATGGGCGTGGATTTGTGGCCCGAAACCAAACCTGCACGGCCGTGGGCCAAGTATGCTCTGGCTTCGTTCATGATCATCATGATGTTGTCCTGGGTCTCCAAGGTGCTGTTTCGATTCGCCACCGTCTGAGCCTCTTTTCAGACCGCTGAATTGAAGAAGGCGACGGCTTTCGCACGACCACAGTCCCTTAGTGTAGCGGTCCATCATGGAGGATTCTGGTTCCTCCGACCTCGGTTCGAATCCGGGAGGGACTACCACCGCTTGCTGCTTGAGTCGTGCGTCCATCAAAACTAATTTTTAGGGCACCCTAAAATTATATACTTGGGGCTTTTAGGGTGCCCTAAACCGGAGGGTTTGAACATGGAATTGAAGACAAAATCAATCAAAGGAATGACGCTAGCACTGTTGATGTTGATCGCCGCTATGGCAGGATGCATCGGCACAGAAGACGAAACGACCGACGAGACGGAAGAGGCGAAACCCGCCTTCCTCGATGCCTCCGATGCGGGTTACACCTACGCATCGGACGTCGACAATCACCGCTCGTTGATGCAAGACCTTTGCGACATCAAGACCGCTGCATCTGACAGCAACTGGGATGAAGCAAAGAACATCTACACCAACGGCAAGAACGCCGAGAAGAGCGACGGTTCCTTCCGCACGCTTGCTGGGTTCGCTGCTGCTTCAGGCAAGAACCACAACTACGACACCTTCTACGGACAGGACGGCGCCATCGGTGCCCACATCATGGCCGCCATGGACGGTACCGGCGACTTCGCCGGTGCTTCCGACACCGTTCGCTACCAAGGCATCGCCAAGTTGACCGCCAACATGGGCATGGTCGGCTACACCAT
>DAGF01000101.1 GCA_002495645.1 Euryarchaeota archaeon UBA549 | reverse complement strand
ATACCGGTGTGGATGTTGTCCTCGTCCTTTCCACCGGTGCAGACAGCGCGGCCGGAGCGGAACATGAGAATGGCAAGTTTTGGCTCGGTGACACGGTAGACGACACCAGGGAATTGTTCTGGCTCGTACTCACAGTTGAGTTGAATGGCAATGTCGGGGAGGTCAAGTTCTTCGGCAACACGGGTGCTGGCGACAACGTTCACAACAGTTAGGCGTTCTTCATCGGTGGTCATATAAAGGCCCAATGACCTTTAGTATATAAAAGGAATTTCGGCATCCGACGTTCCTTCTTTGCGCTCAACCCGACGAATCAAGGTGAACACCCGGATTACCCAGCCTTGAGATAAGCACCCGGCCGCCAGCCAGTTCAATCGCCTCACCGGTTGTTTTCGGGTCCCGAGTCAGCGCAACCATGCATCCACCACCGCCCGCACCGGTCAACTTCACGCCCAACGAGGTCGGTGCCGCCGCTTGAATCAGGTTCTCAAGTTCGGGCGAAGACACTCCGAGGTTTCGTAGCAGGAGGTGGTTCTCGCTCATGGCATGACCCACCGCTTCGTAATCGCCCCGAATCAACGCATCGATGCCGCGTCGAGCGACGGTGCCGATGGCTTCGATTTCCTGCATGCGATGCGGCTGGGCGGCCAAGGCTTTGGCGACCATCGCCACTTGGCGGGAGGTCGGTGCGTGAACCCCGGTGTTGCCCAACACGAGATGAACCTCCTCGGTCGCAGCCGGCAGAGAATGGACCTCCCACGTTCGCTCGCCCTCGGGCGTTTCCAATCGCCGGGTGTACAACCAATCGCCGCGCTCTTCGCGTTGATTGGAGAGAATGACCACGCCTCCCTCAACACTGGTGGAGGCGTCCATGGGCGATGCACGCCCGCCTTGTGCATGGGCTTCGGCCAGATGGGCCAGCGAACTCAGGCGGTCCTTATCCAGTGGCTGTTGTTGGGTGGAGAGGTGGTGCATGGCGGCGCCCACCGCTGCGCTGAGCGCAGCACTGGAGCCAAGACCGGAGGCGTTCGGGATGTCGCCGGAGATGTGAATGGCCATGGGCCTGTCTTCATCCATCAGGGCGTCTTTGAGCATGACGATGTGAGGGTGCTTTTTGCTGTTCAGGGGACTTCCATCGACGCTCCATGACGGTGCTGGGGTCATGGCGACGGTCAAGCGCTGTTCGATGGCGACGGCCACGGCGGGCTGGCCGTAGACCACGGCGTGTTCACCAAACAGGATGCATTTGCCCGGGGCGCTTGCGGCCGTCGGCGTCACCCCATCACCCATGAACAGAACACGAGGTCGGGCTTCATATTCCTTGTTGCGCAGTGCACGATTTCGTTGTTCTTTTTACGGTGGATTGAAAGTGCGTCTTGAACTGGCACAGATAGGCGCGTTCAAGCGTCAGCGGTGAGAAACATGGAACACCCCCTGTTTTTGGATTACGGCCCGATTCCCGGTTGGGCGATTCTCTTGGTCTTGTTTGGCGTCTCCGGGGGCTTCTTTGGCTATCAGGTCGTCAAGGCCTCTCGCTTGGTGCTCAAAGGCAAGCCAGAAAACCGATTTGATAACTGGGGTGCTCGTATCTCCGAGGTGCTCAGCGGTTGGTTGGGCCAAAAGAAGGTGCTCAAGGACCGCGTCGCTGGTGGCATCCACGTCCTCATGTTCTGGGGCTTCCTCATGCTCTCCACCGACATGTTTGACCTCGCGAGCGGGAACCAATTTTCGCAGAAAATCCTCCCTGAGGTTGTTCGTGGGCCTTGGAACCTGATGGTCGAAATCGGCTACATCATCGCCTTCGTGGGTTGTGTGTTGGCGTTGATTCGCCGCGTTGTGTTCACACCAGAGAAGCTCAAGGGCAAGTCGCAACTCGAGGGTAACGTCATTCTGTTGCTCATCATGACCATCACCACCACCTCCTTTGTGGTTGAAGCTGGTGAATCCACGGTCTCCTCCACCTGGGAGCCCATCGGTGCGTGGGTGGCAAGCACTCTGGTGCCCTCCACCAGTTTGGTCATCGCCGCCTACTGGGCGCACATGCTCGCCATCTGTGTCTTCCTCTTCTTGATTCCACTCTCAAAGCACATGCACTTGGTCATGGCCTTCCCGAACGTCTTCTTCCACGACCTTCGCCCCATGGCCACCATGGAACCTCTCGCTCGTGGCGACAACGGCAAAGCGGTGCTGCTCGATGAATTGGACATTGAATCCTTCGGGGCTGTGAACTACACCGATTTCACCTGGCGGGACCTCATCGACGGCTGGGCATGCACATCATGCGCCCGCTGCCAAGATGTCTGTCCGGCCTATGCCAGCGGCAAGGCTCTCAACCCGATGCAAATCATCCACGATGTTCGTCACTACGCCAACGACCACGCCACCAGCATCTTTGCCGATGAGACGCCCGAGGAGGACATCATCGCTCGCTTCGGTGAGGACGCCATTTGGGCGTGCACCACCTGTCATGCTTGCGTTGAAGCATGCCCCATCTACATCGACCATGTGCCGAAACTCACCGACGCTCGCCGCCACTTGATGATGGAGCGCATGGAATTTGACGAGAGCGTCGAGGACACGGTCATGCCGCTCATGGCCACCATCGAGAACCTCGAATCCGATTCCAACCCCTACGGCTTGCCCGCTCACGAGCGAGGCGACTGGGCTGAGGGCCTTGACGTCAAGGTGGCTGAGCCTGCCGAATACATCTACTTCGCTGGCTGCGCTGCATCCTTTGACGAGCGCAACAAGAAGGTCGCCAGAGACACCATCAGCATCATGAAAGAAGCCGGTCTTGATGTCGGTATCCTCGGCATGCAGGAAGGCTGCAGCGGCGATGCTGCACGCCGTGCTGGCAACGAGTACCTGTTCCAGATGCTGGCGGAAACGAACCTCTCCACCTTTGAGGAAATTGGCGTGAAGAAGATCGTGGCTTCCTGCCCGCACTGCTTCCACACCCTTGGCAAGGAGTACAAGGACTACGGCGGCGAGGACATTGAGGTCATGCACCATTCTCAACTCATCAACCACCTTCAGGTCGAGGGCAAGTTGCCCCAGCCTAAGCACGATGGCACGGTCACCTACCACGACCCGTGCTATCTCGGTCGCATCGGTGGCGAATTGGACGCACCTCGAGACGCCATCGGCGGCGTTGATGTCGAGGCCGAACGCCACGGGCGCGATTCCTTCTGCTGCGGTGCAGGCGGTGCTCAAATGTGGATGGAAGAGCACGTTGACGAAGGTCATGACCGTGTGAACGTGATTCGCTCCAAGGAACTCGCAGCGACCGGTGCCGAAACGGTGGCCGTCGGCTGTCCCTTCTGTTCGACCATGGTCACCGATGGTTTGAGCGCCATCGGTTCGGAGATGGAAGTGAAGGACGTGGCCGAGCTTGTTTGGGAGCAAATCAAGGCCAACGACGCCAAGATCCAAGCGGCCAAGGCTTCGGCCGAAACCGCTGTTGAACCCGCTGAAGCATGAGGTTGAGGCGTGCTGTCAAAGGATGACCAGCAGGCCCTGCTGGCATGGTACGATGAGCACCAACGAGATTTGCCGTGGCGGCAAAGCGACGACCCATGGGCAATTTTGCTCAGTGAAATTCTGCTGCAACAAACTCAGGTCAGTCGTGGCTTGGTGTATTGGCAGCGGATGGTCGAGACCTTTCCCACCATCGCCTCCATGGCGCAGGCCCCTGTTGATGCGGTGCTCAAGGCCTGGGAAGGTGCGGGCTACTACAGCCGCGCTCGTCGCCTTCATGCGCTCAGTCAGCAGGTGATGCTTCCAAAGGCCGAGGGCGGCTTTGACGGCCAGCTACCTTCAACCTACGGCGACCTCCTTTCGCTTCCGGGCATTGGTCCCTACACCGCTGCGGCCGTGGCCAGCATTGCCTTTGGGCAGTCCGTGGCCTGTGTTGACGGCAACATCCGACGGGTCATGGCTCGCCGCACGGCGCAAGCCGACCCCACGTCAAAACAGGTCCAAGCATGGGCTGATGCAGCCCTTCATCCGGCGAGGCCGGGCGATTGGAATCAGGCGTTGATGGAATTGGGCGCAACGGTGTGCACGCCAAAGCGCTGGAACTGTGGGGGCTGCCCGGTACGGGCATCGTGCGCTGGAAAAGAAAACCCAGGTGCCTTTCCAACGCCAAAGAAACAACGTGTAACCTCCCTCAATCTCGTGGCGGTGGTCGAATTTGCTCTTGACGGCCATCCAGTCCTGCATCAACGACCGATGACGGGCATCTTTGCGGGTCTGTGGGGCCCAGTCTACCATGAGGATGCACCAACAGGTCTCGAAGACTTGGTCAACTGCGGTACGGTCAATCATCAGTTGAGCCATCGTAAAATCGAGGTTCGGGTCCACCTCAAGCATCACGACCTCGCCACCCATGGCACTCCCCGGAGTGGTGTTGCGATCTCCTCACTCGATGAGAAAGTTCTGAACTTGGCTTCGGAGTATGCGACCGCGAACCCCCATATTCAGAAGTCGGAAGCAAAGGGCTAAACCAAGACGCTCTTACACACAAGCGTGAAGTTCACCATTGAGCAGGAGTGGGCAGAGATTTCCCAGCATTTCCGTCGCATGTTCGGAGGTTTGGGTGTGGTTGGGTTGAGTGAACACCTGCTTGAATTTCGCTCCGAGCCTCCTGCGGTTCCAACCGGCATCAGTCTGGACCGTCAAGGCCGACTCTTGGCCAACATGCCGCTGCATTCCATCCAATCCGCTTTCACAACGGTTGCGTTTGACGAAGCCCTCACCTACCTGAGTATGGAAGGGCCCGATACCGCATACACCTACACCATACCCACAGAAATTCTCGCTCTACGAGGATGAGTTGGTTTCGTTTTACTCTGCGGTGGACGCTGCCTCCGCCGCAAGCAATTCGTGCCGGAAGGAGGCCAGACACAGCATTAGGCCTGCGACCAAAATGTATTCTGCGGGTGCAGCGATGCGAATGCCGTCTTGGGCTTGGTTGAGGAATTCAACCGTGGTCATGCCGGTTGGGTCAACATTGTTGGCCGCGTTTTGAAACGAGGTGACCATGACCACAAAACCCACGGCGGCCATCGCAAAACCGGCTAGCCGCATGCGTTTTCCTTCAGCCGTTGCTCGGTCGCCGAGCGCTGTATTGGCCAAGAATGCCCAGAGCACACCGCCACCAAAGGCCAGCATGGCCGTGAGGATGTGCGGGTTGATGTGCTGGTACATGTCAAAATGGCTGACCAGTATCGAGTTGAAGGATGCAAGCAGGCCGGTCAAGGTCGCCACGAACCAAAGACTGGGGCGTTGCACCTCAAGCGTGTGGTAGAGATGCCAAGCATAGGTCATTTGCATGAGGCCACCGAGGGTCAAACCGACCGTGAACACCAGACCATCAAGGCCTGTGTAGTCGGCTTCGGAAATGAAAAACGGGACGGCTCGAGGTCCAGCCACGCCGTGGAGGAGCATCGCCAACACGATGGTTAGGGAAGGCACCACATAACTGGCTCGAGAGGCGAGCAGTCCTTGGTCGTGGGTCAAAGGAAGACGTCGACCGTATCTTGGATGCATGTGTCAAAGTCCTCCCAGTTCATGCCCAGCACTTTCTCCGCTTTGGCACTTGAGTAATCGGTGTCCCCGCCCATCATGTTTTTTGCAACCGCTCTTGTGAGGTAGCGCTGTCGGCCGAATTTGCCACCCAACCAGTCTTGAAACACCGCCAACGGCACGAGGAAATTTGGAAGGCTGTACTTCGGGGCTTTGGTGCTCGGGTTGAGGCTGCGGATGCGTTTGCAGATGGTGGCCAGCGTCAGGTTTGCATGCGGTGCCAAGATGAATCGCCCTTCGGCTTCGTCGACCTCAAACGCGCGACGGTGAGCTTTTGCAACATCCCGAACATGAACCACCGACATGGGGAACTTTGGCACCACGGGGTAGCTGCCAGCGATGGCGTCTTTGAAGAAATCCACGCTGGGTGTCGGCCGGACGAAACCGCCTCCCAGCACTGCGGTGGGGTTGATGACTCGCAAATCGAGGTTGAGTTCATCAGCGAGTTTCCACGCCAAATGTTCGGATTGCGTTTTTGCTGTGGTGTAGGGCAAGGACGTGTCGGTGTTCCAAACGGCTTCGTCCTTCGTCGTCCCCTTCGGTGATGTGCCGACAGCGGCCGTGCTTGACGTGTAGACAATGCGCTTGATGCCCGCTGTTGCCGCAGCGTGGAGAAGGTGAGCAGTGCCTTTATTGGCGGTGTCAAGAATCATCGTTGCCGTTCCTCTCGTGGAGTAGATGGTTGCGGTGTGGAACAACCCATCGCAGCCCTGCAGCATTCCCTCCCACCCGTCGGCTTCCAGTACATCGCCTTCCACCAATTCCAATCGGTCTTCAAGGCCCAAATCTCTGGCGTGGGCCAGGACATGGTCCGTCTTGGAGGGGTCGTTGAGGTCGCGCACCGAACCTCGAACGAAGTAGCCATGTTCCAGTAAATCACGGACGATGTGATTGCCAATGTGGCCGTTGACGCCCGTAACGAAGATTCGTTGAGGCCGTGCATCGTCCATAAGCAACCTGAGGGGCGCGTCCCGTATGAACCTTCAAGTGCAACCCATCCTAGGCGGCATTGAAGCCCATGCCCATTCGCTTGCATGACACCCGACGCCGAGAGAAGGTGAATTTCACCACGCTTGAGCCAGGGAAGGTGTCGATGTATGTGTGTGGCGTGACCGTTTACGACCGATGTCATCTCGGCCACGCACGGTGCTATCTTGCCTTTGATTTGATTCATCGCTGGCTCGAATCCAGCGGGTATGACGTCCACTATGTTCAGAATTTCACCGATATTGACGATAAGATCATCCATCGGGCGAACGAACTGGGCGGCGATTGGAAGACGTTGGTGGACCAGAACATCGAGACCTATTACGAGGACATGGACGCCCTCAACATCCTTCGTGCAGATGATTACCCTCGCTGTACAGAGTACGTTGACGACATGATTCGCATCACACAAGACCTCATCGACAAGAACCACGCCTACGTTGCCGATGACGGGGTGTATTTTGATGTTGAATCCGCACCAGAAAAGTACGGTCAACTGACCGGCCAGTCCATCGATGCGGTTCGCTCCGGAGCAGGCGGTCGTGTGGACGATACCGGTTCGGGGAAGCGCGACCACAAGGACTTCGCTTTGTGGAAAGCGGCCAAGCCCGATGAGCCGACATGGGATTCGCCGTGGGGACCTGGAAGGCCGGGTTGGCACATCGAGTGCACGGCGATGTCAATGGATTACTTTGGCAAAGAGTTTGACATCCACGGCGGTGGGCACGACTTGCGATTCCCTCATCACGAGGCAGAAATCTGCCAGGGTGAGTGCCACACCGGGCATTCGCCCGTGGTCCACCACTGGTTGCACAATGGTTTTGTCAACATCGATGGCGAAAAGATGAGCAAATCCCTCGGCAATTTTTGGACCATCCGTGATATTCTCACGAAAGTAGATGCCATGGTGCTGCGCTTTGCGCTCATCAACGCTCATTACCGCTCGCCCATCGATATGAACGAAGCGCTGCTCAACGACGCCGAACGGAATTACAACCGCTTGTTGGAGTGCTACGTCGCTTCGCTCAAAGCGAGGGAACATCCTTCTCCAATCGCGCTTCCAAACCCCGACCTCGCCTCCTCACTTCCACTGGCGCGGTCGCTGGGCCTGCTTGAGAAAATGGGCGAGGGATTCGCCAAGGCGATGGATGACGACTTCAATTCAAGAGAAGCGGTGGCCAAAGTGTTGGGCATGGTGCGAGAAATCAGCAAAGTACTCGGAACGGAAATGGAGGCCGCTGACCGAAACGCCTTCGCTTACTACGCTGTGGATTTGCTCGAGGAAACGGCCGGGCGCGTGTTGGGTGTCTTGCCTCCACAGGATGTGGCGTTGGCCGAGCCTGAAGAAGACCCGAGGAAAGCAGAAATCGCCGATGAGGTTGAAGCGCTGTTGCTTCAACGTGGCGAGGCAAGAGCGAACAAGGATTGGGCGCTCGCTGACCAAATCCGAGACCAACTCAGCGCCTTGGGCGTGGTGGTCACCGATACCGCTACGGGCCCCGAGTGGGACCTTGCGTGATTACTCGCTTTCATCTGCAGGAGGCGCCATCGGTGGTGGAGCCGGAACAAAGGCGTTGGTTGCCGTGGCAGCGGCCTCTTGCTCGTCCCACATTTTTTCGATTTGAACTTCAGCAGCCAAGGCGTCTTCACCGCCGCGGGATACCAAGTACAGCGCGACCAACATGATGACGATAAGGCCGATGAGCGCCATCAGTGCTTGGTCTTCAATATCGTCTTCTTCGGCTTGCGAGGTGTCAACGGGTGGTTTGGTGTTACCCGAGTTGCCAGAATTATCGGTGTTGTCCGTAGCGTTGGTGTTGTCGGTGTTGCCCGTGTTTCCGTTGTTGCCCGTGTTTCCGTTATTGCCCGTATTGTCTGCGTTCCCGTTGTCACAGGGAGGTTGCGTCCCGTCATTGCATGGCTCGGGTTCTGGCTCTTCAACCACTTCGAAATCGGTCACCGCAGCAAGCGTTTCAGCGCGGTCGTAGTACCGGTCGTAAAGCAAGGACATGTCCCATTGGAAATTGGCCGTTCCTGAATTGTTGAGGACGTTGAAGTAGCGCTCATCGCCGTAGGTGTACCACGGGTCGAGGCCGACGTAGGTCATGTCTCGGGTCACGCTGTCAAAGTCATTGGCGTCCCCAAAGGCGGCCGTCATTTCTTCGACATCAAAGCGCATGGCCATCGTCAAGTTCTCGACGATGCTGCTCCACGATTGAGCGCCGTCGGGGGCAGCGAGGAAGGTCACGTCAACGGCCTTGCCGAACTTACCTGCTGGTTCGATGTCGTCCCCTTTCAAGCCCGCCATGAGGTCTTCATCACCGTAGACCGCCAAACCACCGACGACCGTCAAACGAACATCAGGGTCGATGGCGTTGATGAGGTTCCTGTAGGGGTTGGCATGGATGTTGTCGATGACGACCAGGTCTGCGGCCTTGCCTGCTTCCAAGGTGCCGACTTCGTTGTGCCAGTTGGTGGCGAGCGCAGCACCGGACGTGACCATCTCCACCATTTCGTAATCGGTGAAGATGTCACCCAGCATCTCGTCGTCCCAGAGGTCGGCGACCTTGAGTTCGTGCAGGGGGGATTTGGAACCCGAAGGAGCCCAATCAGGTGCCAGCGTGATGTGAACCCCAGCGGCCTTGGCCGCAGCCACATCGGCCGTTTGACCGTAGAGGAGGAGGTTGGACAGTGGCGACCACACGAGTGTAGCGCCGACGTTGGCCATTTGGGTGAATTCTTGTTGACCGAGTGCCACGCCGTGAATGAGGACCAATTCGCCCACGAGCAGGTTGTTCTGAACGAGGATGTCAAATTCCGCACGGCTTTGTTCGTCCACACCCTCGGCGATGTGAATGAACCAAGCGTCCAGCTCACCGCTGGCGTTTCCAGTCTTGATGTGGTTGCCGACATAATCGGAGGTCAGTTCGGTGACTTTGGTGTGGATTTCGTCCCGGCCGAAGTTGTAGTCCTCAATGTTCCTTGATAGAATCGTGGCATAACTGTCGTCGGGGTTGCTTGGTCCTCCTTGAGCCGCTGTCGCACCACCGACAAGGGATTTCATTTCGATGTACTTCATCGCCTGCGATTCCATGTTCCAGTAGGGTCCGGAGTGAACCAGCATCTTGGGTTTGGTGACTTGCTCGCTATAATCGGGGTGGTCTTTCCATTCGTACCGGTTGTTGTAGCCCCCCCATGCATTGCGGTTGTTCTCGGGCAAGTGAGGGGTCATGTCCCAGAGCGGCGCTTGGTTGTAGTGAAGGTGGTTGTGCAGGTCAAGCATGCCGGGGTAAATCGTTCCGTTCGTCTCCAAAATCGGCACGTTGGTCAACTGAATGTCTGAGGGAACATCGTTTTCCCAAACGGCCTCAATCATGCCGTCCTTGACGAGGATGTGGCCTTCGTTGATGACATCTGCCTCGCCGGTCATGGGCACGATTCGGCCCTTGAGCACGTACGCACCCGAGTGGAAATTATCGTTGAGTCCGTAGCAGCGAACCATGTTTTGGGCGACGCTGTAGGTGGCGTCATCACCCCAGCCCGGTGTGGGCGGGCCGACCTTGGTGATC
>DAGF01000097.1 GCA_002495645.1 Euryarchaeota archaeon UBA549 | reverse complement strand
GGTGGTCAATCAACAAAGGCGACCAATGCAAGCGTGTCAACCCATAACCTCGCCGATTTGGGTGCTGTGGTTGAAGTCTACACCGCAACCTGGTGCGATAATTGCGTCTACATCGAGCACGCCCTCGAAGAGTTGTACCAGGACGGTTTGCTCACGCCCTATCACATTCACTCCACCCTTAGCGACCCCTTCGGTGATGAAGGGTTGGAACAACGATTCAGAGACCGCTACGTGCATTTGACCGACTACTCCCATTCTCCACCCGGCGCTGTGTTCAACGGCACGATGAAAAAGGCAGGCAGCGTTCCAGATTCGGATGTCCACGACAATAAACACGACAACCGTGTGGAAGAATTCACCGGACTTGCTCAGCGTGACCTCGCCTTGGGTGATGGAACCACGATGTTCTCATGGGCGCCGATCACCAACACCTCTGGAACGATTGCTTGGACGCTGGATATTGACGAGCGCCACTTGGAAAACATGACCCTCAACGTCGCCGCATGGGTTGTGGAATCGGCTGCCGATTACGAAGAAGGGTCCAACGGCCAGGGCACCTACCCGCACATCGTGAGGAGCATGGTCAGTCTCGGTAACCAAACCAACGGAACGGCAACGCTCAACCTTCCCACCCCACATGACGGAGACGACCTGGAAATCCACCTCGTTTACGAAATCACACCCGTTGTGGTCGAAGACCCCGTTCAACCAGCCGACACGGGTGATGAAACCGAGGACACACCGGCCCTTTCCATGTTCTCAACCATCCTCGTGGTTTGTTTGGCGGTGGCGTTCAGCCGAAGAGGTCGCCAAGACCGTCCTCTCCGCGATTGAGCCAATTGTGAAAATTTTCCCTGTTTGGCCGCCGGTCGTCGGTGTGGTCAATTTGAAGTTGCCAACGGAAGTGAGGAACCTCTGCAGGTGGAGCGACCACGTCCACGTAATTCCACCATCGAGGTGGTGCGCCGCGAACCCGCTGTCGTTCCTGAGTATCTCGTAGGAGGTCGGTCAGTTGAAGACGAGCGTTTGGCCGTGGATGGTCCCTGCGAATGAAGATGCTGTCATTGCCCTGTTCATCATCCTTGACGTAGCCAAGGGTTCGTGCGATTCTGCTGAGGAAGTTGCGTTCGAGTGGTGAGCGTACCGTAACCTGGAGCGCAGCGTGTTCAAAACTCAGCGGCAACCCGTCGTCATTGGGAATGCGGACGAAGGATCCCAAAGGTTGGTGAACAAGCACCTCCCATGCTCTGGCAAACACCTCGCACCAACGACGTTCACCGTCTCGAACATCACCTTCGTCGTGAACGTCGTCAAACCGTCGATGGGGCATCAGGTGATGGTATCGACGGCGGAAATACCCCTCGTGAAAACCACCGAAGAATTCCCCGTGCTGGGAAGCCCCGGAAATGCCGGGCACGTAGTGGGGGACCGTTGTTCGCCAAGCTGAAACCACGTCGTCAATGGGGAAGGTCCCATCTCGGTCAAACCTTGCGTGATAGCGCGAGTTCCACCGTTCAGAGTGTCCTGAACGACGGCGGTTGTGGCGATTTCGTATGAGCAATTCATGCAACCCACGCCCGGGTCGCCGTTCGTGTTCGGCATCTCGTCGCTCCCTGTACCACCGGAGGTTTCGAACGATGTCACGGTGTTGAGGCGCCATGTCTTCGACACCCAATGCATCCAACCAGTCAACAGGTATGTTTCGCCTTGAGAAACCAAAGGGCGCGTCGTTGTCAAGGAGTTCATGCAGACTCCCGATGTCCTGACAGGCCTCGATATCGTTCACCATGGAGAGGAGGACCCCGCCGATGGTGTCGCCCAGCGGAACAGCATCGCCGATACGTCCGCTGTGAATGCAAATTGGAAACTTGACGTTTGGTTCAACATCAACGAGGTGTTGAATGGTGTACGGGGCACCGTGTTGGCCGGGTTCTACAGCGATTTCATACAGATGGCCAAGACGGCCGACCACCAAGGCCCTGGCGTGTTGAACGAAGATTTTGGTGTCAAGGCCGTTCATGATTTGGTGGTAAAATTCCAGCGACTTGATCAGCGGCGCTGTCGGCTGGTTGGGTTCAGCATACGGAACCGACCAGTTGTGTTGCAAGCCGAGCAGTAGACGCCCCGCTTCGCTGTTGAGAGGTGACAAGGTGATGGAAGTCAAAAAGGCCCAAAGGACGGGGTCGGTCGGCACCTGAATCAACCGAAGTTTGCCCGATGCTGTCCGGACGCGGAGACGGACGTTCTTTCGATTGATATCCATGGCCCATTTTTGCGTATCAGCTCGTTGCATCCCCCCCTCAAGCGCCTCCCATGCTCGCATCCACGGGGTGTTGTACGCTTGAAACAATCCGGGAGGGTGGTTTGAGAGCGCATTTTGAAACATGCCCTCAAGGTTCGCTGGCTGTTGGTCAAACATGCGAGTTTGAATGTCGTGCGACCACGCCATCATGGGTACGCATTCAGCGGAGTCCATCGAGAGGGTCCGGTCCACCCTCAACCGATTGGAAAGCCACGCCAGCATGCTGGCCAGCGGCCGGTAATGGGAGCGGAGTTCTCGGCGACCAAAGTGGTGGCGCTGCATCAACGGATGTTGCCCGCCCAAGTTTGGGTTGACCGAGGCGATGCCGAGCAGAAGTGCAGGGATGTTCCATCCTTTGCGTGCTTCACGACGTCCCATCAATGAAAAGACGATGGCGAGGCTGAGGCCGTGGAGTGGAACACCGTTCAAATTCCATGTCGAATCCATGTAGCGAAGCATGGACCCATCAACGAACTCAATGCCTTCCCGCAACATGCTTTCTTGATCAAGTGAAAGGTTGTCCCCCCGCTCAACGGCTTCGGCCAACGCTTCAAACTCACGAGGAGATGATGGGAACCCGATGATGGGGTCGAACTCCCCCTCAAGACGCGCCCACTGTACATGTTCCATGTGCTCCACATTCGCAGAAAGCGTGGCCCAACGGCGCCTTGAGGCTCCTCCTGGCCCCCCAAACAAGGCCATGGCTCGTTCGTGCTCTTCAATCCGAAGGTAGGGCTGGAACCCGCTCCGAGGCTGATAATCAATGATCGATTGACAAAGCGAACAAACAGTCTCTGTGTCTGGGGATTCGGGATTGTGCTTGCAGTCAACCTCGCGTACGCTCTTCATAGCAAACAAATTCGCCGAGCATATATCAACAATTCAAGCCCAATAGCGGTCCAAAACAGCCCTGAATTGTTCGATGTCTTCGTCGGTGATGTGGAGATGAATCACGATTCGAATTCGGTTGTCAGCGAGGTCGAACATGTCAATGCCGTGTTCGGCAAATTTAGCGACAACGTCCGCTGCAGATTCGGTGGTTTCTGCATAGACCATGTTGCTCTGAACACTGGCAAGGTCAACCGAGAACATCGGGAGTGCATTCAGCATCTTGGCGACGACAAGCGCCCGGCTGTGGTCTTCTTCCAAACGATCCACGTGGTGGTCAAGGGCGTGGAGGCAGCCAGCGGCGAGCAAGCCCGCTTGCCGCCACCCTCCCCCGAACATCTTCCGCCAGCGATGGGCGCGAGCGATGAACTCCGCTGAGCCAACCAGAACCGAGCCCACGGGTGCGCCGAGCCCTTTGGAGAAGCAAATCGAGACCGAATCATAATGCTCACACATGCGAGCGACGTCCACGCCGGTGGCCAGCGAGGCGTTGAAAATACGGGCGCCGTCGATGTGCGTTTTGCAGTCTAGTGCCTTGGCAACCTTGGCGATTTCATCGAGGGTGGCTTGATCGTAGCATGCTCCACCTCCAAGGTTAGAGGTGTTTTCCACGCAAACAAGCGACCCGTTCGGATAGTGGCTGCCCGAACCTTCCGCTTTTCGAACGGCCCGGCGCACCTGTTCGGGTGACATGAGGCCACCCACACCGTCGACCAAGGCGATGGAAGCGCCGCAAAGGGCCGCATATCCGCCACCTTCGTAGCGATAGATGTGCGCCGTTTTGTCGCACACGATTTCATCCCCCGGAACGGTGTGGGTCCGCAAGGCGATGGCGTTGGACATGGTCCCGGAAGCGACGAAGAGGCCGGCTTCTTTGCCGAACATCTCGGCCACGCGATTTTGAAGTTCAATGACGGTTGGGTCGTCACCCAACACATCGTCGCCCACCGAAGCCCCCAGCATCGCTTCCCGCATGGCCTTGGTTGGTTGGGTGACCGTATCGGAGCGGAAATCGATTCTCGATGAGGGATGTTCGCGCATGAAAACGCCTCAACGCTCTCCTTCATGAATGCGGTGATTACAACAACTTGAGATGACCGGTCAACTCGTCGAGCACCGTTTCATCAAACGGGCCGAGGGCCAGTACCGTTTGAGAGCCCGCCGGAATCTGGGTGTGGCCGGCATCGTGGACAAGGTGTGTGGGGACGTCAAGGCGGCGGGCTTCCTTTTGCAGCGCATCGAAGTCCTTTGCTTCAGGTGTTTTGAGGCATATTTTCTTCTGTCCAGATGCCAACCAGACCTCAACTTCGGACGGATGAGTAACACCGGCGTTGAGAAAGGCTTGAACCGATGCGTGGCCGACCTGGGCCGCTATTTTTCCCTTGCCCATCTTCAGCGATTGGTTGACGACACACACGAGTTTTACGGGCGCATCAACGGAACGATGAGAGGGTTTGGGTGCGGTTAGCCGGTGAAGAAAAGAACGCAAACCCACGGTACCATCTCCTCAAAGCGTGTTCAAATGCCGAACCAAGGTGTCCATGGTGCGACGGGGGCCCAGAAGTCCGAGGACGGTCACCGTTCCCGCTGGGATTTCGGTACGCCCTGCATCGGTGACGAGATGAGCGTGGCAGGCGGAAGGAATCGATGCATGAAGTTCGCGCAGTGCATCGAGGTCCTCGGCGGCGAGCACAATCTTTCGCGAACCACCGGCTCGCCATCGCTCCAAAAGTCGGGTTCGGCGCGCAGCTCGAACAACCTCAACAGCGGCGTGCGCGCATTGAGCGGCGATTTTTCCCGTGCTCAACGCCAAGTCTTGTCGAACGACGAGGGCCATGGTTGGCGCATCATGCATCGAGGCCATGCACCTCACCCACCGCAAGCGATTCATTCTCCGATGCCGCTAATCCGCTGAGGAAATGGTGAAGTGAAGGCGCCATCCAAACCACGAAGACAAGATTACCAAGAGCGTGGACAACATCAAACGGCAACCCTTGGCCCAGCAAGACGATGAACGCCGATGGTGTCATGGCGGAGGTCACGAGCGAGAGCGTGGAAACAAAGCCGAACACCATGGCCGATACAACGGAAACCAGGGCGAGGCGCTGAAGTTGGAGTTGTCCGTTCTGAACGAGGTTCGCTCGGGCCCCAATCACGGCCACGATGCCCCATCCTGCGGCTTGGAAGAGGGTCCACCAGCCATGGCTGATGAGCAGGTTGGAAAGAAGCGTTGCAAGGATGGCAAAGGCCACACCTCGTCGAGCGCCAAGATGAGCGCCGACCAAAAGAGCCGCCACCGTAACCGGTTGCACGTTTGGAAGCGGTTGCATCAACACCCGCAACGCTGCCATGGCGACGACCATGGTGGCCAACATGCCCATGGTCATGCGATTGGTCCGTGAACCACCGACAAAGAAGGCAAACGCAACGCTCACCAGCGTGATGTCCAACAACGCACTTGCGAGAGGCGTCAGCACCGGGCCGTGGGCCCCGAGGGCTTGGAACATGATCTATCCGAGAAGGGTGACCGCCTTGAGCGTTGCCACCATCAAGCAAGGCTCCATCGTACTATGACGGTTGAATCAACAGTAGCGTCGTCCACGGCCAACGCCCCACGCCCACCGTTGAGGAAGTATTCCCATCCCGAACCCTCGGTTCCGTTGATGGAAAGCAGGTAGAGTCCAAGACCGGTTTCTTCTGTCACGACTGGGAGGCCCTCGTTCTGTGCTGCGGCCTCCGTAAGGCTCCACACGGTTGAGTGACCGACCAAGCCGCCGACCGTGATGGTCTCTTCGGGAAGTTCAAACACGACAATTTGGGTGCCCAGCCACGCCTCTGGCCAAGAATCGTCCCATTCAGAAGTGGCTGGTGGGTTGTCCTCGACCAAGGTGGAATTCCATGTCTTCGATATGTCTGGAAGCATCAGCAGCGCTACCGCCAATACCGTCAGCGAAAACATACGCCAAGCACCGGAAAACCGCCCATCCCGTGCGAGCCAAGAAGCACCTCCGATGGCCAGCGCAACACCAAACATGCCCAAGAGAGCCCATCCATTCTGTTCTTCAGCCTCCGTGGATTCCGTTGGCGAGGGCGTGGTTGAGTAGGCCATGAGAACACCTGCATCGTTTCCAAGGAAAAGCCAGCCGTCAGCCTTCGCGGGAGCGGACGTACCGTAACCATCGTGCGGTGTTGAAAACGACGCGGCCTGGGAGAAGCCGCCAGTGGCGTTGAGTTGGACAACCAGCCAGCCTTCGCCGGGTGCATTGACTGGAGCATAGAACTCATCTGTCGATGTGCTCGCCATTTCGCCGTTCACTCTGGTCGTCAAGCGGTCCAAAACCGAGCAGGTTGACAAGCACCGAACAGAAGTCAATCCCTCGTTATCACCGAAAACGACCGTCTCGCCCATCAGCAAAGGAAGTGCTGGAGAAGCCCCTGATGCATGGACGTCTTCGAGCACGCCCGACGTCAAGTTGTAGGTGGAAATCGTGCTTGATGTGGCGTGTTGAACGTGGAGGAGGAGACGATGGTCGAGCAGAACGGGAGCATGACGAAGTTGCCCCGTGAGGTTGTGGCTCGCCACGACATTGCCATCGGTATCTACCTGCCAAAGATGGCCCGTTTCACTGCCCGTCCAATAGTGGCCATCGGCGTAGGTGATGCCGTTGCGCCATCCAAGGCTCAAATTCACGGAAAAATCCACCTGGCCGTCAGCCAAACAGAGGCGGGTCATCCCGTTTCTGGTGGGCGCCACAACATGGTCGTCGTCAAGTAACGGGGCGCCCGTGATGCCCCATCCGTCAACCTGTGTGCTGACCTTCCAGACCAGTGTTCCATTGTTTGGATGAAGGGCAGTAAACTCACCGTTGGCCCAGCCCACCAGCAAGAGGTCGGGCCATGAACCGCACGAGCCTGCGCCGGCGTTCTTCAGCACCAAGGGCGCCATATCATGTTGCGTGGTGGTGTTGCTTCGGTACGTCCACTCCAACGAGCCGTCATGGGAGAACGCCTTGACTTCCGGTCGCTCAGCGCCCGTCCAAAATCCCGAGGTGCGAACGTAAACTCGCTGTTCATCGGCGACGGGCGAGGTGGTGATGTAGCCGGGCCCGAGGTCAGCCGACCAGTTCGATGACCACGAGGCTGTCCCCACAGGAAGGAGAAGAGCGGCGAGCAGCAACGAAGACAGAAGCGCAATACGCCTCATTTCGTCTCACTCCAATGCGGCTTGAATCGCAGCCCGAAGCAAGGCGCTAACTTCCTTTCCGTCGGCACCGCCCGCCGCCTGCATGACCACGCCCATCAAGGGACCCATGGCACCCATGCCACGCTCTTTGACAAAGTCCAGGCGCTCGGCGATGATGCCGTTGATGACCTCTTCCAAACCACCGATGTCCGCAGGCGCAAGGTCGTGGTTTTCACAGAAGACTTGGAGTTCCTCGAGGGATGTTCGTCGCCCTCGGTGGGCCTCCACAACACGGTCAACATGGTCCCGAGAAAGATGACCGCTCTCTCGCAATGTGAGGATGCCTGCCAGCGTTTCGGGATGTTCTTCATCATGATTCAAGAGCAAGGCCGCCCATGCTTTGGCGGGCAAGCCATCGGCGTGGCCACAGAAAATATCGTCGAGTTCTCTGGCCAGCAACTGTTCGGACTGGTCGGTTGACATGTCATAGGAAGCAAGACGCTCGGTTCGGGCTTGGTCCGACATCGGAAGCGTATCGAGAACGTTTTGCCAATCATCGGCGGTCAACCTCTGGGGAGGAACATCCGTTTCAGGATACATCCGAGAGCGCCCAGGTAAGGGTCGCATGGGCGCTGTGGTCCCGTCTTCTGGAGCACCTTTCTTGACCACCACGTTTCGCACCTCTTGGGGAATTCGGTGCCAGGCCAAACGGGCACGGTTGAGCACGGCTTCAAGCGCCAAGGTGGCCTGCCATTCAGGAGCGCAACATAGGACGAATCCGTCGTCCTCGGCAAGACCCAATTCAGAGCGTACGGCTTCAACCTCGTCCGACGTGATGCCATACGCAGGCAGTTCGTCGGCGTGGAAGATGCCTTTGACGCCTGCAAGTTTGGCGGCACCTGCAAGCTCTCGCCCCAGTCGCGGGAGTTGGGCACCGTCCTCATCGGGCGATTTCTTCCCCAACCTGCCGAGCAGACCTTTGAGTGGGAGAGCCATCATGACCGAGCCACCAGCGAGACCATCAGCGATCATGCCCGATGATGTGTCCGCAAACACCGACGAGACATCCTGCAGCGTCAAAGGCAGATGCTCGCCAACGGCTTTGGCCACCTCGGCTTCCAGCGATGCTTCGTCGAGGTCCCGATGTGGTGGGAGAGGTGGAAGATCCAAGTCGGACCTGAGTTCGTTGGCCAGCCGATAGAAGTGGAGTTGGCGGGCCATTTCAAGGCGGATGATTTGAGGAATCCAATTGAGGTCTTGGCACCCCTTGATCTCAACACGGTCGCCAGCACCTATCGAGACGTTGAGGTCCTGGCGGATGCTGCCAAGACCGCGGCGTACACGGCGTGTTTGCCGAAGCACGCGCCCCAAGGCCATGGCGGTACTCTTTGCGTGGTCGGGGGAAACGACGTCGGGTGAGGTTGCGATTTCAATCAAGGGTAGACCAAGTCGGTCGAGATTGTACAGAACCTGTTGGCCGTGAGCCGTGCTCACGGTATCGAGTTTCCGAGCGCTGTCCTCCTCCAAACAAACGACATCCACGCCAACCGGGCCTTCGTCGGTCTGCAACACACCGTCAGTAGCGATGAGGGAAGTGCGCTGGAATCCGCTCGTGTTTGAGCCGTCCACGACGGTCTTCCGCATCGTTTGAATCAATGATACCGGCTTTGATTTGAGAAGGGCAGCAACGGTCAGCGTGATGTCAAGGGCGTTCTCGTCCAAGGCAAGTGGAGGCTGCTCGTCCAGTTCGATGAGACCAGCATTTGGGGATTGGGCGTAAACAAAGGTTCGGTTTCGCTTTGATTCAAATCGGGCGGCGACATCGACGGCGCCGCCTTCGCCCCGGCTGGCGCGCAAGCGACGTTCAAATCGTGGCCAATCCTCTGGCAGGGTCTCAACAGTGATGTCATACAGTTCACCGCTTTGCCTTGAATGAAGTTTGCCAGTTGCCAGTTGTTGGTGAACTTCAATGCCACACATGAAGCCCAATTGCTCCGGGTCCAAGGCCGAGGAGCGATGGACATCGCCTTGCGGTTCATCGGCCATGGTCATGCGAGGTGCTCACCCTTCATGAGCACAACCCTTGATTCAAACTCAAACGACTTGAAGCGTGTCGTAGCCTGATGGGCGCATCATGCGCCCGTCGCGACACAACTTGTCGATGATGTCCTCGGCTTTTCCGCGGGGTATGTCGCGCCGTTCCGCCTCGGTCAAGACATCGAGCAAATTCGCCGCTGTGCCCGAATCGTTTTGCAGCACGGAGACGATGTCGATGATGACTTTCTCCTGGTTGCGAACCTTGCTTTTCTTGCCAGATTCAATGGTGGTCATGTCAAAGTTCTCCCCCATGAGTTCGTGCCGCCACGTTTTGGTCAAACGGATGGCTCGGTCGGCATCGTCCACCGTCGCCACCTCTTGGAGCCGAATACGAGCGCTCGCTTCTGCCAAACGGGAAAGTGCTTCCAAGGACCGAGCCGTGATGGCGACGCTGTCTTCGGAATCGCCGCCTTGTTTTCGGGTTTGGACATAGTACGCCACGATTTTTGCTTTGGCCTCCTCGTCAAGTTTGGGATGGAAGGTTCGTTTCGAATAAGCGACGTATTTACGTAAGATTTCACGAGGGAGAATCTGGTATTTTCCGTCCACTTTCTTGGCTTCTTTGCTGGTCGATGTCGCTTTGGCAGGGTCGGGGATGGTGCCCTCCTTGACGAGCAATTCACTGCTTCCTTTGAGACGGTTATCGATGATGTGTGATGCGATCTTTTGATCATGGGCCTCATCGGGAGTGTCAGTTAACAACCAAATGACATCGAATCGGGAAATCAACGGTGGCGCCAGGTTGATTTGGGAAGTAAACGGTACATCACTGACCGGTTGGAAACGTCCACTGGTGGGGTTGGCGGCGGCCAACACAGCGCAACGGGTGCGCAAGCTGGCGTTGATACCAGCCTTGGAGATGGAGATGCTCTGCTGCTCCATGGCTTCGTGCATGCTGGAACGGTCGGCTGTGTTCATTTTGTCAAATTCGTCAATCGCAGCGAGGCCCAAATCGGCCAACACCAAGGCACCGGCCTCTAAGGTCCATCGCCCATCCGCCGCCGCGTCTTGAACCGCGGCAGCGGTCAAACCGGCCGCCGATGCGGATTGGCCTGAGGCAAATCGGCCACGAGGCGAAATGGTCGACATGTAGTGAAGGAGTTGTGACTTCGCCACACCGGGGTCGCCCATCAGAAGGATGTGGATGTCGCCACGGTTGCGAGTGCCGTCTTCGTTGACTTGTGCTTCACCACCAAAGAGCTGCAACATGAGCGATTCCTTGATTTTCTCCATGCCGAAGATGGAAGGCGCAATGCTGCGCGTGAGCAACTCATAGACATCTTCAGAACGAGCGATTTCTTTGATTTCGGTTTCCTCTTCTTCAGAAATGGTGATTTCTTCGAGAGGAATGTTCTGCCGCTCAAGGGAATGGATGCGCAGGAAGATATCGAACACCGGCGTGTCCTTGCCGCCCTTTCGCTGTGAGCGGATGAACAACACACCGTTGGCTTTGACACGGTCACCGGGATTCAGACGCCCTGCGAGGTCTTGCTCACCGATGCAGAGGATGCGTTCGGGTTGGATGCCGCCCTTCATCTGCTCAGGGAGTTCTTGGAGTTCAATGAATTGGGAGTTGATGAGATGGGATTCTTGCTGCATGAGGAAGAAACGCGTCTGCCGTTTGGGCCGGCCGCAGCCTCCATCGATTTGGATGCACTCAATCGGCTCGATAAGTTCCTGTTCGTTGGGTTGGTTGATCTCCATCTCGTGGTCGCATGCGGCGCACTTGAACACCGCCGTGTAAAGACGGGGACGAACACCGGTGATTTTGGTGGTCACGGCATCAATAGCGATGAGACGGCCAATATCGTCAGCACGAAGTTGAGAAACGGTCCTCACTTGGTCGCTTGGAAGGTGAATGATGCGAACAAAGGGCATCAAATTGCCTTCCCCTGCGTCGAGGAGAAACTGGCGCAGCGCTTGATTGGCGGCTCGGAAATGATGATCGGGGTTGGCCAAAATGTCCTGAGCAAATTCGTGGTCATAGCCCTCAACCTCACGGTAGGAAACTTCCAATGACCCCTCGTCAGGCCACATTTTGGCGAGGTTGTGGATGGCTTCGGAATACTTGTCTTGCAGCAAGGAAGTCCAACGGGCGGGGAGGTCAAATTCTTGAATCGTAGACATGGTGTTCACCGCCGGGACGCTGGACAACATAGGCGAGCGGATATAATCATTTTTCGCGATGATGTGCACCCCTTCGTTTCCACTGGAAGAACGCAGCCCTGCAAGCGCATGGTTTCCATCGAATGGGGCGTCATGTGGAGATGCACGGAAGGCGAAGAATCCTTGTAGCGCTGGCCATGAGTTTCCACCATGAGGGTGACCTTTGCCCACGGCCTCTGGTCGAGCACGGACAGCAGCAAAGCAGCGTGGATGCGCGCCCAAGGTTGGGAGGTCGTGACCGTTGACATGCGGAAATTTGGGTGGGATCAAGCCAGCCAGACCCGAGCGGTCTTGGAAGCCATTGACGAACAAGGACCGTTTGATGTGCTCATCGGGTCCTCCTTCGGGGGATTGGCAACGGCGAACGCCGCTGCACAGCGGCCCGACCTTGACTTGAGGTTGGTCTTGCTTGCTCCGGCCTTTGGCTATCCTGACTTGGTCGAGCAGACGCTTGGAAGCGACGCTATGGATGCCTGGGAGCAAACGGGCAATCACGCGTTTCATCCACCGGGGTGGGAAGAACCCGTCGTCTTGGAATGGTCATTCATGGAAGCGGTTCAGGAATTGGCTTGGCCTAAATTGACTCACCCGACCGCCATTCTTCACGGGTCACAGGACGATGTTGTTCCCCTCTCAAACAGCGAAAAGGCGTCTGCAGACCGGGATCATGTCTCGCTTCACGTGGTGGACGACGGTCATCGCCTCCACCAAAGTCTGGAGGCTTTGCTGCCCTTGACTCGCCTTGTTATGGACGCTTGAATCCGAAGCGATTGCTTCATGAAACGCCGACCGTTGGAAGCATCATGAGTGAGCCCATGGACTACGCCAGTGCAGGGGTCGACATCGACCTTGAGGGTTCGGCGGTCGCCTCACTCATCGGTGCGCTCTCCAAGAGCGTGCGAGCCCCGGGAACGCCTGGTGCACCGGTCGATTTGCCCGGTGGGTTCGGTGGCCTGATTGAATTCGGCGACAACCTGCTCGCTCTTGCTACCGACGGCGTAGGGAGTAAACTTCAGATCGCCACGGCCTTGGAACAATGGGGTGGCGTTGGCATCGACTGCATGGCCATGAACGTCAACGATTTGTTGTGCGTCGGCGCAGAACCCATCGCCTTTGTGGATTACGTGGCCGTGCCCAAACCCGACCCCGCCATCCATGCTGCCCTCGGCGCCTCGTTGGCCGAAGCCTGTCGCCTCGCCCGAGTCACGCTTGCTGGTGGCGAAACGGCCTCACTACCGGGCATCGTCACTGAACTCGACCTGTCGGGGACGGCACTCGGATGGCTGCCCAAGGGACAGGCCATCACGGGCGAGTACCTGAAGGAAGGGGATGTGCTCATCGGACTGCCCGCTTCAGGCATCCATTCCAACGGCTATTCGCTGGTTCGCAAAATCATTGAGCACGCAGGTTTGGCCTACACCGATACCGCCCCGTTTGACGCCGAACATCCAGCTCGCAGCTTGATGCGATGGACCGAAGGTGCGCCAACACTTGGCGAAATTCTGCTGAATCCTACTCGCATTTACTGCGACCCTGTGGTTGACCTGCTCAACGCCGCCCGCGAAGGAGAGACGTTTTCCATCAGCGACATCCACGGCATCTGCCACATCACGGGAGGTGGGCTTTCCAATCTGCTACGACTCCACCCCTCTCTTGGATGGGACATCCACACACCTCTGCCCGTGCTTCCGGAATTCGCTTGGCTGCAAACGGCAGGCGGTGTTGAAACCCGTGAGATGTACAGGACGTTCAACATGGGCATGGGCATGGTCGTGGCGGTCGCTGCAGAACACGCTGAGACCATCTTGTCGTGGTTGCAAGAACGCATGGACGGCGTCGCCATCGTCGGCCATGTTGACAACCAAGGCCACCGTGTGACCCACGCCATTGAGGGTGTGGAATTCTCTCACTACTGAAGCCGCGCCCCAGCGGTGCGGTCATGAGGGAGCGGGTGTTCGCAGGTGCATGGCCGAAGACCGTTCGGGAGACCTCGGGCCCGGCCATTTGTGGATGGAAGGCAAGACCTTGGTGGAGCTCCGTGCCGACCAAGAACGCCCCACGCACATGCCACGAGGACCTGCCAAACGCACGGGCCCTGGCTTCCTCAACCCCGCCATGGCGCCGGCCCGAACCCGTTCAGTTCTGCTTATGGCCGATGCCTTGGAACACGACTGGTTGGTCAAACCCGACCATGACCTTCGGGCCTTGGATGCGTTGTGTGCAACCGGCGTTCGCGTTCGGCGGTGGCGCAATGAAATCCCCGATGAACACCAGCACCGCCTACGCATCACGGCCAACGACCTCGACAAGGTGGCGCTAGTCCAATTGAAGGCAGCCCATGAACGCCATCCTCCATCGGTCGCGGTTGGCCACGCAGTCGAGGACGACCGGTACGAGCGAGAACCGCAGGGCGAGATGCACAACGGTCTGTTCGTCATGCAAAACGATGCGCGAATCACCTTGATGGAAGCCGCCTACCAGTGGGTCGACCTCGACCCGTTCGGCTCGCCCGTGAACTTTCTTGACGCAGCCATTCAGGGGCTGTCCAGAACGGCCTTTCTGGAAGTCACCGCCACCGATACAGCGGCCCTGACGGGTTCAAGCGCTTCTTCTCAGCACCGACGCTACGGTGCGAAAGGCATCGTTGACAGTTATGCTCACGATGATGCTGTGCGTGTTCTTCTCGGGCTTATCGCCACCACGGCTGCTCGCCACGACCGTTGCATTGAGCCCGTGCTCGCTTTGTTTGACGGCCACCATGTTCGAGTCAGCGTCAAAGTTCGACGAAGTCGGGACGGCGCCTCCGACGTCCTGAATTCCATGGGCTGGAGGGTGAGGCAAGCCAACGGCACCTACCGATTCGTTCACCACCCCTCGCCCGAAGAAGTGGAGCGTGCCAGCGGTCCGTTGTGGATTGGCCCATTGTGGGACCGAGACATCGCTGGACGCATGACGCAAGAGCGAGTTGTGGCAGTTTGCTCACCTTCAGAATCCGAACTTCACGCCCACCGAGCCGTAGGATTGGTCTGGAGCGACGCCGACCAAGAATATGCACAACGAGAATTGCGACGAAGCGTGAGGTACATCGCCGAAGCGGCCGACCTGATGAGTCGCGAACACACGCTGTATCACATGGACGACCTGCCCAACATGGCGGGTACGGGGCAGGCGCCGAAAATGGAAGCGCTGTTCGCAGCCCTCCACGAAGCCGGTTTTGCGGCTGCGAGGGTGCCTGACATCGACCCATTTTTTGTGACGGATGCGCCGTTCCCTGAAGTCATGGCTACGACATGTGCATTGGTTGGTTCATCAACGGATTGAATCACCCGAACGAGGGGTCAATGTCCGTGATGTTCTCCTCGTCGGGCGCTGGCAACATCTGCGATGCGTTCTCGATGATGTCGCGAACGCTGTCTTCGATGGACCGAGCGTTTTCAAGCAGTTCAGTCAGTGGAATTTCCAAGCCCGTCAAATCGCTCACGGCTTCTACGGCAAGCGCAGCGGCACGGGCGTCGGGGTACATCGGGCTGGCCTCGGAAAGAAGGGCCGTGATGTCAATGCCAAGTCGGTCGCCCTCGCCCAGCAAAAAGCCGGTAATCCCAGAGACGATACCCTGCTGAATGGGTTCAATATCGAGTTTCTTCAAGCGTTCACGTGCTGCTGGAATTGAACCAACACCGAACAAATCACCGGTGCTCAATTCTTTTTCAGGCCGGGTAAGGCCGTCGATGATGATCAATCGGTCAAAGCCGCCTTTCGTGAACCATTCAAGCACCGTGGTTGCGAACGGAATGTCCGTCTCGTTGCCGAATTGGATTTCAGACGTGAACACCCCGATACCCTCGCCCTGATAGACGCGGACAGGATGTTTTGGCACCTCGTCGTGAATCAAGGCAACAGCAGGGAAATCCTTGTGCATGACCGTTCCAAGTTGCCGGAGACCCAGCGTTTTGATGATGTGAGACGTGGAGATGACACCGACCATGCCGGCGGTCGTGAAGCCGCACACGGCGACGCCGCCTGTGCGCGGGTCTGCGTCTTGGTGGAGAACGAGCGAATAGGATTGCAAATTGGCATCCATTGTTCTGCCTCCGTCTTTCCCACTCAAGGCCCAATGAAAAGACTCACGGACGAATCATTCTTCCCAAACGGCCCAGTCTTCCCAGCCTTCTTCACGGTACCACCAGACACCGTCTTCATCTTCCCACCACTCGGTGCCGTCTTCGTCGACGGTGATGCCATCATCGGCTTCAGCCTCTTCTTCAGCCCATTCTTCCTCGTCGCTCTCTTCCGTTTCGGGAATGGCGTCTTCAGCGGTCGCACCGAACTCAAAGGCGTCAGCGCTGCTGCCAAGAGTTGGTGAGCTGGCAAGGCCCTCTGGGGCATCGCTGTGGAGGTCTTTACCCGAATTCTTCAACTCGTCAAGCGATTTGGAAGCGCCCAAATCAAGAGCCTTTGAACCAGGCGTTGTCGCTGGAGCGTCCATGGCCTCCTGGTAGTAGTCTTCGTCATCATCGTCCTCAAAGAAATCGTCGTCCATGTTGCTGCGCATGTAAAGCACACCAACCACGCCAGCGATGAGAGCAATGACGATACCAATGCCGACCAGAACAGGCGTCATTGCGCCCTCGGTTTCATCTCCAACCGGGTTGTCATCAACGATTTGAACGGGCATGTCGCCAAGCGTCCACTGAAGTTCCCCCTCGGTGGTTGCCGTCGGTTGGGTCATGGCATCACAACCGTTGTCGCCGAGGTCAAGACAGGTGAGGGTGATGATGTAGCCTTCTCCTTGAACACCGGGGAACATGCCCTCGGTTGGGGCATTGCGAACCAATGTGAAGGTCAAGTCAACGCTCCCGTCGGCTTCAACCGTCATTGAAGGACCATCAGCCTGGTTCCAAACCAATTCAATGGGCGGTGGCGTACCAGGAATGACCTTCCACGAGAAGTCAACCGTCGCAGCGAAGGGGTTCGGGTTGGTCACCGTGCAGGTGATGCCAACATCCGTGGCGTTGCTGTCCCATTCGTAGGTGGCCGTTCCGCAATCCACGGTTGCAGGAAGCGTCGTGTCGGGGAAAGTCGGACCGGTGGTCTGGTTGGTCTCATCGGTCGTGTTGCTCTGGTTATCGCCCGTAACGGGAGCGGACGCAAAGGCATACGATGCCGTCATGCCTGGAATGTAGAAGGTGGGGGGTTCTGTGCTTAGAGAAACGGTCAACCGTCCATCATATGCGCCCACGCCAGCGACGGCAAGTTCGTTTCCACGTGCTTCAGCAACACCGCTATCGGTTTGGTTACCCGCTTCATCGGTGGCGCTCCAATCAACGGCCAGATTCGCCAGATAGGCGCTTTGCGTGGAATCGGTAGCGTCCACCATCAGCAGCGTTTCAAAGGACCCATCTGACTGCACGGGAAGCGGTTCATCGGGCGTGATGGTGACCAAAACGGTCCCGTAGGCATCCTGTGTGTTGCTGGTTGCAAGAAGCGGTTGATTTTGATCATCGCCTTCATCGCCATCATAACCGACGCTGAGCGACATGGTGCCAACGGCTTCGATGGCCCCGAGGCTTGACAGTGCGTCGATGGTCAGCGAGGCGTGCCCCGTTTCGTTCGTGGTCATGTCAAGGCCGAACACGTCGTCATCATCGGTGATGGTCAACGTGAGCGTGGCGTCGGCAACGGGCTGACCTGCTTGGTGGAGGTGGGCCGATACTCCGAGGCCTTTGGTTCGGGCCAGAAGGACCGTCTCAGACAGTTCGTTCTGAGTGAAATCGGTGTATGTGACGTCCAAGGTCGTGGTTAAACCCGTATCGTTTCGAGTGTAAACAGGTCCGATGGCGGTGACGTTGGTTGAGGCGTTGCCGTACACGTCCACGCCGATGGCAGCCACGTAGTAGGCCGTTCCATCAACGAGTTCAGCACCGGTGCTGTCCTGTGTGATTTCCACGGAGGTGGCGTCGGCATCGGCGGTGATGGTGGTGGTTTGTCCACTCACATCGTCAAATGTTGAAGGCAGCACGAACACATGATGCTCGACGATGGATTCATCGCCGGGACTCCATGAAATGTTCATGGCGCCACCCTCGTCGTCGGGCACATCCATCGCCGTCAAGTTGGGGATGAAGGATTTGGGTATGGGGTAGGGAACGGTGACGCTGAGCGGTGCGGAGATGTTGCTCGTGATGCCGTAGTCGTGGACGCTCTGCACCCAATAAGTCCACGATTGACCCGGTTGCACGGCAGTGTCCAAGCTGTTGTTGGAAATGGTGTCGCCGTGGGGGTTCTCAATGCTCAACGGCTGGCCTGTGGCGGAGCGATAAACGATGAAATTGAGCAAGTCGTCACCGAAGTCGGTGATGGATTGCCATTCAATGAAGACGCGGTCGGGCTCGAGATCCACAAGCGTGAGCACAGGTGTGGGCGGGAGTGCGATGTTCGGGGCTCCGTCAACATAGGCTACCGATGGGCTAAACAGCGTCACGCTACCGTCTGAGGTGGTGTTGATGTGGAGAGGGATGTTGAGCGTTCCGGTACCCGCTGTCATCTGTTGATTGAGGACGTTGCTCAGATTTCCTGACAGCGAAGGGTTGGCGTTGACGAGGAAATTGGCAACGTAGCGGATGTCCAAATTATCGAAGGTGAAAACGCCCTCGGTGATGGAATGCATGGAGAGGTTCATCGCTGCCATTTGGATGCCATAGCCGTCGGAGGTGTAGGGCAGTCCGGGGGAAAGGACGTTCAATGAGGTGGTGAAATTCCCCGTGGTGTCTTGGAGCATCAGAGGAGACAGTCCGTTGCTGCCGTTGCCTGCATACCCTCCTGCTTCAACATCAACAGCGCCGTCCTTGTCAATATCGTAGCCAATGCGGTGGTAGGCGGAGATGAACACACCGTGTTGACTGCCCTCGCCCGCAAGGATGAGTTGTTCAATGGAACCATCGCCGTCCATATCGCCAAAGTGAATCGCACGAGGGGACGTCCACGGCTCGAACACTTCGGTGGATTGGCTTCGGACCCGGTTGTCGTAATTCCAGCCACTCTGGAAACCATAGGCCGTGATATTTCCAGTTGTGGTTGCAGGATTACCATCGACGGTTCCGACGTTGGGGATGAGCAGGTGGCCTGAGGAGTCCAAGTCGTAATCGAGAATGGTGGCGTTGGTCAGTGTGATGAGGCGGTTGTGGCTGTCCCCGTCCCATCCCAACCCTTGGTTATTGGTAAAGGAACGATGACCGTTTGACGTGGAGGCCAAGATATCCAAATCTTGGTCCCCGTCAAAATCACCCACGATGGCGTCGGATGAGACCCCCGACAGGCTGCTGCCTGTGGCGATGGACCCACTGCCGGTGCTTGACCAAAACAGGATGTCGGCGTCCCCGTTCGCCTGGCAGGCAATGAGTGATGGTTGGCTGTTTTGTCCATCAAAATGGGCGAACAACATGTGGGTCAAGGTGGCGGAATTAACGGTACCTGACAGGTAAATGGTGGTGTCATCAAGGTTTGTAAACGTGCTCGTGCGGTTGCTGAACAGGTCAACAGAAACCTTCCCGCTCGCACGAATGGACACCATGACATCCTGACCGTTTCCTCTGAAGTCGCCAAAGGCCAAGTCGATGATGGTCGACGAGTGCGTCACGTTCACCTGCGGCTCAAAACCTCCGCTTGTGGTGTTGGTGAAGTGGATGCAAAGCAGGTCGTTTGAGGGTGCATACCCGACGACATCATCATGATTATCGCCGTTGATATCGGCCGCCATGATGCGTGTGGCGTTGGCACAGGTGATGACCCAAGGCGAAAGCGTGATGCCAGTAGTAGCATCATAGGAGGCGATGCGGAAAGCGGCCGCCGTGCTTTGTCCAGGTTGGGTGGTGCTGCCCGTCGAGACGTTGGCTGTTCTGGAGAGCAGCGCGAAGTCCACGTTGCTGTCGTTGTTGAAATCGCCCTTGTCAACAGCATGGATATAGCCCGTTGAGTAGAAGCCGCCGACGAGTGTAGGCGTAAAGCCAATCTCAAGGCTTGAGCTGGAAGCCGTGGCCCCAGAGGGCAGATAGAAAGGTGGTGAGTCGGGATTCGTCACCGCCCCTTGGTTCGGGTTGATGGGAAGGGTGGCCGACGTGTTGCCGGTGGTGAACAGCGTTTGGTGGCCAAAACCACCGTAGCCTGTGTCGTTGAACGCCCATTCCGGAACGCCATCTGCATTGGCATCAATGTCAATGGCTCCAACGGATGAGCCCGTGATGGTTGGTTTGATGAAAAAGGAAGACGAGGTAATGGTCGTGTTTCGGGTCAAGTCAAATCCAATCGCTGCGTGCTGGCCGGAGGTGATGTCAACCGTTTCTTCTGCATTACCGGTTGAAAACGTGCCGATGTTTCCACCACCTGCTTGAGCGAACATCACCGACCACGCAGGAGCGATGAACAGGAAAACGAAGAGCAAACCAAGGAATTGACGGCGAATCACAGGAAGGCCTCATGGCAAGGTGCCCTTCACACATTTAAGGCGGTTTTGCCTTTGTGGTGGGCCAAATTCGCGTAAAAATGTATTTTTTTTCTCAACATAAGGTTATGAAGGAATAGAACTGCATTAGGAATGAGGGCGTGGAGATTGAGACTCACGATTCAAGCAGGCGATGTTGAAATCGACCTGGATGGCGCTGCTATTCAAATTGACGAACAATTGAGTCACATCAAGGCCGAGCACACTTGGACGGTCCTGCTTGAGCGCATTCGTGAAGCCCGAGAGTCCGCTATGGAAGCGGCTGTCACCGCTGCCCGTGAAGCCGGCCTCCCCGAACGCGGGTCGGCCTTCAGGGCGCTGCTCGAAAATTGTGCGCTGACACGAAAGCCCGACCAAGTCCTCGGCGCCATTCACTATCTGCGAGACGTTGAAGGCATCGAAGACAGCCCTCCTCGCATCGTCAATGAGTTGTTCACCGACGCTGGCATCGACCCGCCAGGAAACCTCTCGTTGTACCTCAACCGATTGAAAGATCGCAACTTCCTCATGGTTCCAGCGAATAAAGACGATAAAAACCGATTCGCAATCCTTACACCCGAAGGCCAAGCACACCTCGATAAGCGCTCCAACGCTTGAGGTGAACGCATGGTGATGTCGGGCGGTGGACAGGGCGACCCACGCGATGATGAAACCACGGCAGAAGAAGCCGTTGTCGTGGATTATTCTTTCCAAAATCACACCGAAGTCATCCTCCGAAAGGGGCGACACAGTGGCTCCAATTTCCGCCGCACCATCTTTGACCGCGCCGACTTGACCGAAGGGGATTTCACGTCCTGCGACTTTCGAAGAGCTTCGATGGTGGAAGCGGATTTGATGAAGTCCGCCTTTGATAACTCGGACTTCCGAGGAGCGGATTTGCGCAAAGCTCGTCTCAACCTGTCCAACTTCAAAAATTGCCAATTTGAAGGCGCAGACTTGCGTGGGATACGAGGCAAATACGCCATTTGGCAGGGCAGCGATTGGTGGAACGCCATCATGGACGATGATTTGAGAAAGGCGCTGGCAAAAAAATGGCCAAAACCAACGGAATGATCACTCCGACTCGTCGTTGACGACCAATTTCACGGGTTGCAAGGCCATACTGGCACGGAGGTTGAGCAACGGCAACGCAGCGATGGCCAGACAAAGCCCCATCATGGAACCGCAAATGTACACCCATGCTTCGTAGGTCGGCAGGAGTGTTTCTTCCAAATGGCTACGCGCAGAACTGCGAATCATGATGCTTGCACCAACCCCGCCGAACAAGCCGATAAGGGCGCCAGCACTGCTCAAGTAGGCACCTAAACGCTTCAAGCGATAAAGAAGAACACAACCAACCAACAGAAGCCCCCCCGAGGTCAGCAACGAAACGGCCCGGAGAAGGAAGGCGTTCTCCGACCGGGCTTCATCCTCGAACATCCGGAAATCTTCCACCGTCGTCGGCTCTCCGCCCTGAGCGTTTGGGGTTGCAAGCAAGGTTTCCACCTGCTCATCGTTCAAACCGAAACGATGAGCTTGGAGGTCAGCGTAGCCCATCCACAAGACGAGAAGTGAACCAAAAAAAAGCAGGATAGCGAGGTTCTTCGGTCCGCTCCGGTCGGGCTTTACATCAAGAGATAGACCTTCTTCCATGCCTAATCCTCCAGATGTTGGTTCAAACCCGGCCTCAAATCGTCGGGGATGGGTTGCTTCTCCATGGTGTCCATGTCAACACATACTGTGGCTTGTTCAGAAGTCCAAACGAGGTCGCCGTGTTGGTTCCGAAATGCGTATCGCCAAGCCAACGAGGTGGTGCCAACCGATGCGATTGAGACCGATGCTGTGATGACATCGCCGTACCGTAGAGGAGCGTGAAAGGTGGAGGAGAGGGAAACGACTGGAAACCCGACTCTGCGTTCATTGACGAGAACCGGGTAGGTGACGCCGCACATTTCCTGCCAGGATTGCTCAAACACTTTGTGGGCCAAATCGAAGATTCGGGGATAATACGCCACATTGGCCATATCAATCATCGAGAACTCAACCGTTCGGTGAATCTCAACCGCCATGGTGGAAGCAGGAGGTTGCCGCCAATGAACCCTTGCTTTGCAGGCAGGTGGCTCACCCTCGCGCTTAAATGGGGGCGGCCATTCGGGCGAATTGGCCCTATAGTGTAGCTTGGATATCACAGAGGCTTGCGGAGCCTCGAACCCGTGTTCGAATCGCGGTGGGGCCGCTTCGACTGCTTT